>DATKQU010000001.1:0-48656 GCA_035532595.1 Terriglobia bacterium
GCTTGTCTTCGATTCATTAACACGCATGCTGGAAAACTTCCTGGAGTTGTGGCAGGCTCTTTCGCGGCCAGGAATCGAAGAAAGAAAGCTCCAGTACCGCTTGATTGGTGGGTATCCCGAACTGCCCCGAAAGTTAGCGGCTACCTTGAACGGGTATCCAAGGCTCAAGCTGCGGAATGTCCTCCAAACCGACCTTCAGATACTTAGTGAACTAGTCATCGAAGATTTAGTTCGTATGCCGGACCTTGAACCGCGATTCCTCGAGGAATGCTACTCTAAGAGCGGCCCGCTTTCACAGTTTGCTCTTACCAGCAAGACTGTTCTGGCGGCCCGTTATGCTGCATTATTTGATGCATCGCACCCTGGCCCAACAATTATTCCGGCGACAACGAAGACAGGCATTTCACCCGATTTGCTTGCGGCGAGCCTCGCTCGGCGCCCTATCTTGCTGCTTGGCGATGTCGGAGTCGGCAAGACTACTTTTATCCGGCATCTCATAAAAGTCGAGGCAGCCGGTATATTCGAGAAGGCGATTGCCCTACATCTCGACCTAGGCTCAAGTGCTACTTTGACCGCAGACTTGCGCACGTTCATTTTGGACGAAATAGAGAAACAGCTCCTCGAAAATTATCAAATCGACATCTATGAACGGAATTTCGTCCGAGGTGCCTACGACTGGGACCTGAAACGCTTTAGTTCAAGCATCTACGGGGACCTCAAGGCTTCAGCTCCAGAAGCTTACGCCGAGAAAGAACTCGAGCATTTGGATGCGTTGGTTAATCACAAGGAACATCACCTTAAACGATCTCTGGAGCATATTACGCGGGCACGTAGGAAACAGATCGTAACCTTCTTGGACAATACGGACCAGAGAGACGATCCGACGCAGGAACACGTGTTCTTGGTTGCGCAGGAGCTTGCGGAAGACTGGCCCATGCTCGTTTTCGTTGCCCTTCGCCCAGAAACGTTCCACCGTTCCAAGAAAATCGGTGCATTGACTGGCTACCATGCGAAGGCTTTCACTATCTCGCCTCCGCGAATCGACCTAGTAATCAAGAAGAGATTGAATTTCGCGCTAAAAATAACTTCTGGTCAGATCCCAATACCAAGGCTTGAGAAAATTGGTTTGAAGCTTGAAAATCTTCCCACAATAATGAGGATTTTGCTTAAATCGTTAGAAGACAACGAACAACTCTTGGAGTGCATCGAGAATGTCTCCGCTGGCAACGTTCGTTTGGCTCTCGACCTTATAAAGGCATTCATCGGGAGTGGACACGTCGACACGCAGAAGATGCTTGATATTGAACGCGAAGAGCATGGGAACTACCTAATTCCATTGCATGAGTTCTTAAGAGCAGTGATCTACGGTGATGGGGAGTATTACGATCCGAGTACCTCGCCTGTTGCCAATATATTCGATATTTCGACGCCTGACCCAAAGGAACATTTTCTCCTGCCGTTCACGATCAACATACTTCACAGCGCCACTGGCCCAGACGTCAAAGAAGGATTCGTTGAGACCTCGGGGGTCTACGAGCGGCTCCAAGGGATGGGCTTCACACCCGACCAAATCGACACCGCGATCGCGAGGGGACACGAAAAGAAGTTGATAGAAACGAGCGCCAGGAAGCTACCTGAACCTGGGCAGCGAATGCCAGATTCCTTGCGCGTGACGCCTACGGGCGTTTACCACACGTTGCGCCTCGCGGGGGAGTTTCAGTACCTTGATGCTGTGGTGGTCGACACTCCGATATTAGACAAAATGGCACGCGGTTTGATCGGCGACGCAAAAGGTTTCAACCAGCGCCTCGACCGCGCCGAGACATTCGCTAGATATTTGGACGAACAGTGGCTTAAAGTAGATGTGACTGCCGATTTTGACTGGCGGAGTGCTTCAAATGCTCTGAGTCGACAGGTTGCAGGCATCCGACGGTCACAACAGAACCACTAACGGCTGCGCGACGTTCGATTAGGCTTCGCGACCCGTCAATCAGGCAAGCATTTTTCAGACGATGCCCCGACTATGCTTCTTTCTGCGTGCTAATGCGGCACGGAGCCCCTTTTCCGCCAAATAGCGGCCATAAGTGTCCATTCGATCGAAGCTAGCCAGCTGAAACCGAAGCACTTCCTTTATGGTCTTTCCGTTGTGTACCATTCGGGCGGCCAAATCAAGTCTGGGATCATTTGGTCGCCCACGCCTCGGCGGAAGCTCCCGGCGTATCCACCGGAGTACGGATTTCTTGAACGCCTTGGCGTCACGATCAATTTCCTGGACAAAATGAATTTTCAGAAACGAAGCGAATTCGCGGGCTGCGGCCTCCACTGAGATACGATTGAGACAAACTTCGACCGGGCCAGAATTTAACTTTTGGAACAAATTGGAACAGGTTTTTGGATTTTGGGGTTTGTAAGTTGTTGAATAGATGGTGCCGCGGGACGGAGTTGAACCGCCGACGCCAGCCTTTTCAGGGCTGCGCTCTACCACCTGAGCTACCGCGGCAAATCTTATCTATTCTCAGATGGATTCGGGCTTCTGTCAAGAAACCAGAAAACAACAAGAGGCTGAAGGTCGAGCGGCGGACGACGTTCAAGTTATCGTCCGAGGCGCATTAGGCTCTTGGATTCCTGCCTACCGGAGGGAATTATCGATCTCGTGCAGCCAATCGGGCCGCTTCAGGACCTCGCGAGGTTTTGAGCCCTCTGGAGCGCTGATAATGCCATCTCTTTCCATCAAGTCGAGGAGGCGGGCGGCGCGGCCGTATCCGAGGCGCAAGCGGCGCTGCAGAAGCGAGGTGGATGCCTTGCCGGATTCGACGACGACCCGGACTGCATCCTCATAGACCTCATCGAGATCCGAAGCTTCCACGTCCTCGTCCACCTCTGCACTCCGGTCGTCCTTATCCCGGACGGGTTTGATGAATTCCTCGTTGTACTCCGGTTCGCACTGTGCCTTGCACCACTCCACAACCTTATCGATCTCCTTTTCGGTAACCAGAGCGCCGTGCAGGCGGACGAGGCGCGACGTCCCGGGCGGCAGGAAAAGCATATCGCCGCGGCCCAGAAGCGCTTCCGCGCCGTTCGAGTCTAGAATGGTCCTGGAATCCACCTTCGACGCCACCCGGAACGCAATGCGAGAGGGAAGGTTTGCCTTAATCAGACCGGTGATCACATCCACGGAGGGGCGTTGCGTGGACAGAATCAAATGGATGCCCACCGCGCGAGCCATCTGCGCCAGGCGCGTAATGGCCTCTTCAACACCCTGGGGTTCGACCATCATCAAGTCCGCAAGCTCATCAATGACGATCACAATGTAAGGCAGCGGCCGGTTGCGCTCGGGATCGGTGTCGAACAGATCCAGCGTGGAGGTGTCCTCAAACAGCTTGTTGTATTGCTCGATATTCCGCACGCCCTGCTCGGCCAGCTTCTTCAGGCGTTCTTCCATCTCGATGGTGGCGCGGCGCAGGACGTTGGCCGCCTGCTTGGGTTCGGTCACGATGGGGGTAAACAGGTGCGGAACGCCTTCATAGAGATTCAGTTCCAGCCGCTTGGGATCAATCAGGATGAGCTTGACTTCATCGGGCCTCGCCTTGTAAAGCACCGAGACAATAAACGAATTGATCGAAACGCTTTTGCCGGTTCCGGTTGAGCCCGCAATCAGCAGATGCGGCATTTGGGCCAAGTCGGCAATCCTGATTTTCCCGGTAATGTCTTTCCCAAGGCAAAGCACCAGCTTGGACTTCGAACCGACGAATTCGGTGGACTCAAGGGTCTCGCGCAGGTGGATGGTCTCCCGATGAGGATTGGGGACCTCAATCCCCACCGTGGACTTGCCGGGAATGCGTTCGATCAGGATCGATTCGGCTTTTAAGGCAAGGCACAAGTCATCCGCCAGGTTGACGATGCGGCTGTATTTGATTCCCGCTTCCGGCTTGAACTCGTACGTGGTCACCACGGGGCCGGGATGAATCTGGGTAACCGTGCCCATCACCCCGAACTCGCTGAACTTTTCGGTCAGCCGAACCGCCCGCTCCTTCAGGTCATTCTCATCAATGCCCTGCTCAATTTCCGCCGGAAGCAGCAGGCTGTGGCTCGGGAGCTTGTAAGCGCGGGAACCTCGGCCGGCAACCTTGGGGGGCTTGGGAACCACTTCCTTATCAGCGCCGTGGCTGCTGTCCGCATCAGAATCCGTGGGCAGAGCGCCGGCATCAGACTCCAGCGGGTGCAAGGCCTGCATGGCAGTCGTAGGCTGAGCCACGGCGGGCTGGCGTTGGTTGATTTGGGGAGATTCGCCTTTGGGCTCAAATCGCGGGGAGAGCTGACTGGCCTGCTGCATCACCACAGCTTGCTTGCCCGTAACCTTGATACGCTCCACCTGACGCCGCAGCCGCTCATTTCGGCGTTTCTCACGCCACGCCTGCCAGCGAGATGCTAAAGCTCCTACAAAAGTAAAATGACTCTGGAAAAAGGTGAACCCGCCGGAGAACGAAAACTTCGTAACAAGAAACAGTGAACTCAAGAACACTGTGCCGGTGACAATGGTGGCTCCCAGCCGATTGAAAACGTGAACGAGCCCCGCCGCCACCAGATAGCCTGCAAGGCCACTCCCGCCGACCACACCATCTATGCGGGGCGTATAAGGAAATAATTCCAGCAGCGCACCAAGAGACATGATCATCAAGACCAATCCCAAGACTTTGACGCGCGGCGCCTCCAGGGGCCTTGTCCTGATCAGCCCCACGCCAAGGAAAAAGAGACCCGCCGGAATAAGGTAGGTCACCCACCCAAACAATTGATACAGGGCATCGGCGGAGTACGACCCCGCAACTCCAATCCAGTTGTGGACGTTGCCCACGGCACCGCTGGTATCAAGGGAAGGATCGCGAAGGAAGTAGGAGACCAGGCTGAAAAGGATCAGAAGGCCCAAAACGACGAGCAAGAATCCAGCAAGCTCGCGCTGACGTTCTGGGCCTGCCAGCCAGCCACCGGGAGCACCGTCGGAATTGCCTTTTTTGCCGCTTGAGGGTGTTGGCATGCGCCGTAATCTCTCAGACAAACGAACGTACCGCGGTCAAATCGACCCCGGACCCGCTGCCTCAGACGTAAACACAACCATGTCTTTCGGCGTACTAGCCGAGGTGGTGGCGCAATCCCCACCCGATACTACCACGGTTAATGCAACAGGGTAAACAATGAATATTTTACAAGCGGAGATGAGCGCTTTGATTCGGTGAGGCGCCCGAATCCCGGCCCTCAGACTTCCAGCACCACGGGCAAAACCATGGGGCGTTTTCCGGTTTCCTGATCGAAGTGACGGCGCAACGCGGTACGAATCTTTTCCTTAATCACGCCCCAGTCGGCAATTTCCTCCGCGTTGGACACTTCAATCGTTTTGAAAATGACCTGCCGTGCGCTTTCCATCAGGTCCTTGGCCTCATCCATCGCAACGAAGCCACGCGAGACGATTTCCGGAGGGACTTCGAGCCGTCCGGTGTGCTCGTTGATGGCAAGAATGGGAATAACGATGCCGTCCTCTGAAATGTGACGCCGCTCTTTCAGGATGATGTCGCCCACCTCGTCGAAAGTCCCGACGTCGATGCACACGCGGCCCACCGCGACGCGCTCCCCCCGCCGTGCTCCTTTCCCGTCAAACTCCAGCACGTCTCCGCTTTCCAGCAGGAAGACGTCCTCCGCGCCGGGCCCCACTTGCTGGGCTATCTCCTTGTGGCGGAAAAGCTGGCGATACTCACCATGAATAGGCACAAAATAGCGCGGCCGAACGAGATTAAGCATCAGCTTCAGCTCTTCAACGCTTCCGTGCCCGGAAACGTGGACAGGAGGCTGGCGGCCGTCCTGGTAGTGGATATGAGTGCCGCGGCGGTAAAGATGATCAATCATCCGAAAGATGGATTTCTCGTTGCCGGGGATGACTCGAGCGGAAATCACCACGTCATCACCTGGATCGAGCGAGATCGCCCGGTGACGATTTACGGCGACCCGGGGAAGCGCTGCCAGCGGCTCACCCTGGCTCCCGGTCAGCAATAAGACTACCTTAGAGCGTGGCAGCTTGCGGAGTTCCTGGGGCTCAGCAAGCAACCCCGGCGGAACATGGAGTTTCCCCGTCTGCAGCGCGATCTCCGAAACCTGGCTCATGCTCCGGCCCAGGAATCCAAGGCGACGACCGTGTTCATGGGCAAGGTCGGCAACGATTTGGAGCCGATGTACCGAAGTCGAAAAACAGGAGATCAGGACACGTCCCTTAGCCCCCGCCATGATTTCGGACAATCCTTCACGAACGGCACGTTCTGAAGGCGTGATGCCAGGACGGTCCACGTTGGTCGAATCCGAGAACAACGCCAGAACGCCCTTGCGTCCGTAATCAGCCAGCGTGTGTAAATCGCTCTGCTTTTGGTCCATCGGCGTGGGGTCAAACTTGAAGTCTCCCGTATGGATAATGGTTCCGACGGGCGTGGTGATGGCGAGAGCCCCGGCCTCAATAATGCTGTGCGTGAGGTGAATAAATTCCACATGGAAAGGCCCAAGGTCAAAGGGCGCTCCGGGTTTCATTTCGCGCAGGACGACGCTTTCCTCCATCCCGTGCTCAACCAACTTGGGCCGCACCAGCGCCAGCGTGAATGCGGTTCCATAAACCGGGGCGTCGATTTCATCGAGCACGTAAGGCAGCGCCCCGATGTGATCTTCGTGGCCATGGGTGAGGAGAATGGCTCGGATTCGGTCCTGGTTCTCGCGGAGATAGGTGATGTCGGGAATGATGATGTCAACGCCCGGCAACTCAGCATCCGGGAACATGATGCCGCAATCGACGACGATGGCGTGGTCGCCATACTCGAAGACCATCATGTTCATTCCGAACTCGCCCAGGCCTCCGAGCGGTATAGCGCGTAACTTATGGGTGGGTGTCGAGATGCTGATTCCTCCTAAAACACTTCCACACGCATCTTATCATAGCTGCGAGGAGCGCGGGGGAAGGCGAGGGAATCTCCTGGCCAGTCCCCTTCGCGCGGAATTAGATTCTGGGACCGCGCCACCCGGCTTCTGCCAGATGTCAACGCCAGCAAAGCCTTTCGGCGCCGTTCAGAACACCTCACGCCAACACTAGGCCATAAATGGGATACCGAGGATCTCGCATGCCCAAAACTCAATCGAGGCAGGTAAACAGCGCAATAAACTCATCAAGGGAGAGTTCTTCGGCGCGGACGCTTAAGGGCAAGGCGAGTCGTTCGAGCTCCCGCTCAACCCGCTGCCGGGGATAGACCTCCGCCAGACAATTGAGGAGCTTCTTTCTCTTGTGCGCGAAACATTGCTTCAAGTAGCTCCGAAATTTCTCCTTTTGGGCGGAGCCGATCCTCTCATCCGGGGAATGCATTTCCAAATACACCAGAGCCGAGTGGACTTTGGGAGGAGGCGAAAACGCTCCAGGCGGTACCTCGAACACCACCTGAGGAGAAGCGTAGAGGTTGGTCAAAACGGTCAAATAGCCATAATCACGCGTGCCGGGGCGGGCGGCCAGGCGATTGGCCACTTCGCGCTGAACCAGCAATCCCACGGCCCGGATGTCCGTGGCGAATTCCAGCAAGCGGTGAATGATCGGCGAGGTAATGTAGTAAGGGAGGTTGCCAAAGACAAAGCATTGCTCGGCGTGGAAACGACGGCGGATCGCCGCAAGATCGGTGGCCAGAATATCGGCATGAACGATTTCCACCTTGGGTTCTTGCTGGAACTTATCCTCGAGTTCTCGAGCCAGCTCCGGGTCCACTTCCACAGCCACAACCCCGCGCGCATGCGAGGCAAGAAGCGGCGTCATGGCGCCGTGGCCCGGCCCGATTTCGACCACCAGATCGCCCGCGCGCAAGCCAAGAGAGTTAACTATGCGGGTGCGATAATGCGAGTCCGCAAGAAAATGCTGGCCAAGCTTCGGTCGGCGGCGTTTAGGCATGGGCACTCAGCAATCCTGGGCTTTGAAACGCGCAAAAGGAAAAGTGGTTAAAGGTTGTGCCGGCTTAATCCTTGCTTGCCGCATCTGCACCTCGTTCCAGAACCTTGACTTTGCGGACTCCATCCTCTAATTTAGCTTATTTGCCGATTTGAATAAATCTGGGGGGTAGGGCTGCGTGAAAATTGTCTTTGTCGCATCAGAAGGTGTACCTTATTCAAAAACCGGCGGGCTGGCTGATGTTGTAGGCGCAGTCCCCAAGGCGCTGGCGGCGATCGGCCACGAGGTGGAGGTCTTTCTGCCTCGCTACCGGAGCACAAAAACGGGGCCCATCGCTTCGAGCACTCGCACCCTGACCATACCGCTTTCCTCCGGTTTCAAGTTCGCTACAATCCAGGAGGTAGAAGGCGCGGGCGGCGTCCGGACCTACCTGATGGATTGCCCGGAATTCTTCGACCGCGACGGGCTCTACATGATCGGCGGCAAAGACTATCCCGACAACGCCCTGCGCTTTGCGGCCTTCTCGCTGGGGGCGCTGGAATTCATGAAGCGAAGCTCCAAGCCGCCCGAGGTGATTCACTGTCACGACTGGCAGTCCGCCCTAGTCCCGGCTTATCTTCGCAGTCTTTACGCGGACGACCCATTTTTCGAAAACACAGCGGTGTTGTTTACCATCCACAACATCGCCTATCAAGGCCTCTTCCCTCCCGACATTATGCCTCAGGTCTCGCTGGACAAGAGCTTATTCAAGATTGAAGGATTAGAGTATTACGGCAAGATCAATCTGCTGAAGGGCGGAATCGTTTTTTCGGACTCCATTTCAACGGTCAGCCAACAGTACGCCCAGGAGATCCAAACGGAGGAATTCGGGTATGGGCTGGAAGGGGTCCTGCGAAGTCGCGCCGGCCGCTTGCAGGGTATTCTGAACGGCGTGGATTACGAGGAGTGGGACCCCGCCACAGACAAATTGATTCCGGCAAACTATACGCCTGAGAACCTGCAGGGAAAGGAAGTCAGTAAAAAAGCCCTGCTCGAAAAGATGGGGGCCCACCAACCGCTGCTGGAACGCCCCGTTTTGGGGATTGTTTCACGCTTTGTGAGACAAAAGGGATTCGACTTGATCGCCCGAATTGCCGATGAATTGATGCGCAAGGATCTTTATATTGTGGCACTGGGAACGGGCGAGCCTGAATACGAAGAGCTATTCCGTTCTCTCGCCGAGAAATATACGGAGAAATTCCTGGTGCGGGTCGCTTATGACAACGCCCTGGCGCACCAAATCGAGGCCGGCGCCGATATGTTCCTCATGCCTTCGCGTTATGAGCCCTGCGGGCTGAATCAGATCTATAGCATGAAGTATGGGACGGTCCCCGTGGTAAGAGCGACCGGGGGCTTGGCTGATACGATTACGCCGTTCGATGGAGGTACGGGAACGGGGTTCAGGTTCAATAATTATTCACCCCAGGCGCTGTTGGGATGCATCGAGCAAGCCCTGGAAACTTTCCAGGATAAGAAAGCTTGGTCGAAAGTACAGCAGAACTGCATGCAGCAGGATTTTTCCTGGACGCAGTCCGCAAAGAGATACGCAGCCCTCTACCAGAGGATTTACGAAGAAAAATTGAGGGGGAAAGCAGCGAGAGCTGCGGGATAAGGTTAAATTCGAGATTAGGCAGGAGGATGGGAGAATGGCAGGTCAGGACACGCTGGAATTTACAGATCAAAACTTTGAGGAGGAAGTGCTGAAGTCCGAGAAGCCCGTTCTCGTGGACTTCTGGGCCGAGTGGTGCGGACCGTGCCGGATGATGGCGCCGGCCGTCGAATCGGTCGCCGCCGACTATGCGGGCCGGGCCAAGGTAGGAAAATTGAATGTGGATCAGAACCAATCGGTTGCCAGCCGCTACAACATTCGAAGTATTCCTACACTCTTATTGTTCAAGAATGGCCAGATCCAGGAGCAATTGGTAGGGGCAACTTCCAAAGACAACATCGCCAAGCTTCTCGACAAGAACATTTAACTTGGCCAGGATGTCAGACCCCGGCAGAACCATGACGCCGGCGGGGCTTCAGCCCGCGGGCGCTCCGAAAATGAGCCATCGATTCTCGTCAATTAACCCGCCGAGTCCTTTACTTGTCAGGTTAGAATGGAATAACGCTGGATTTCTAAAGGTATGAAGACAACCGAAGGAACCACAAACATTGCCGTCGTTGGCCTTCAATGGGGGGATGAAGGCAAAGGGAAAGTTGTCGACGCCCTCTCCGAACACTTTGATATTGTCGTCCGCTACCAGGGCGGCGCCAACGCGGGCCATACCGTCATTGCCGACGGCAAGAAATTTATCCTGCAAATGGTTCCGACGGGGATCCTGCGGGAAGATAAGATTGGCGTGATCGGCGCGGGAGTTGTCGTCAACCCCGAGGCCTTAACCCGGGAACTTGAGGCGATTGAAAAGAGCGGGGTCAAGGTTGGCAACAGGCTTCTGGTCAGCGATCGCGCCCACCTGATTATGCCATACCATCGCAGCCACGAAGTGGCTGCCGAACAGGCTCGCGGCGGAGGAAAGATCGGAACCACCGCGAAAGGCATCGGCCCCACGTACGAGGACAAAGCCGGCCGGCGCGGACTGCGCACGTGCGACCTCCGCAATCCTGAGGCATTCCTGCGGAAGTGCAAGGAAGTGTTGTCTGAAAAGGATCGGATCGCATCAGCTCTTTTCGAAGGCACCCCGTTCGGCGGGGAAGAATGGATCGTGGAGTACCTGGAGACGGCGCGCCAAATAGTTCCCAACCTGATCGACGTTTCGGAATATCTCAACACGGAAATCGACGGCGGCAAGCGGGTCCTCTTTGAGGGTGCCCAGGGCACCTTGCTCGACATCGACCACGGGACGTATCCGTACGTGACCTCCTCGAGCGCCGCGGCAGGCGGAGCCTCGACCGGCACGGGGGTAGGCCCAACTCGAATCGGCGGCGTGATCGGCGTCTCCAAAGCTTACACCACGCGAGTCGGCAGCGGGCCTTTTCCCACAGAGATTCATGGCGACGAAGGCGAGGAGTTACGGACTCGGGGAAGCGAGTTCGGCGCTGTGACCGGGCGGCCGCGGCGATGTGGATGGTTTGACGTCCCTGCGGCGCGCTACAGCGCCAGGCTGAATAACTTGAGTGCGATGGTCATAACGAAGCTCGACATCCTGGATAACCTGGAAGGAATTCCCGTTGGCCTTGAATACGAATACCAAGGGAAGCGGTTTAAGAGTTTCCCAGCCGACGTTGACATCCTCGACCACGTCAAAGTCCACTATCGCACCCTGCCAGGCTGGAAGCAGCCGACGTACGGCCTCCAGGATTTTTCACGGCTTCCCCCAAAGGCTCAGGATTACTTGCGCTTTCTTTCCGACCAAGTGGGGGTGGAGATCGCCATGGTCTCAACAGGTCCTGAACGCGGGCAGGCCATCTGGTGCGACGAGAGCCGATTTGCTAACCTGATTGCTTCAAGGTAATCAACCATCCTGCCGAGGTTCTGTGTCCGGCGATGCATTCCAGATGCGGAGGAGCGGCTCCCAGCCAATCGCCACCATGCTCAGCTACGAACAAGCCCTCTCAACCGTTGAGGAAAAACTCAGCGCCGCAAAGATATCTCCCCAGATTGAAACCGTGCCTCTCCATCAGGCATGGGGAAGAATCCTTGCCGAGGATGTGAAGGCGGACCGGGACTATCCTCCCTTCCATCGTGCAACCCGGGATGGGTTCGCCGTGCGCGCCCAGGACGTGCCCCGCGCCAGCGTGGTTCTGAAGCTGGCGGGAGAGGTACGCGCCGGGGAACACTTCCCTGACCCCGTGGAGGCAGGCCATTGCGTCCAAATCATGACCGGGGCGCCGCTACCCACAGGCGCCGATGCGGTAATCATGATCGAGCACGCGCGCGTTCAGGGCGAAGCTGTCGAAATGCAACGTCCGCCCGAGGCGTTCGAGAACGTCGTTCGCCAAGGGAGCGAGGCGGAGAAAGGACGGCAGATTCTTCCGCCGGGCAGGCGTTTGGGAGCGGGCGAGATCGGATTGCTGGCCTCGGTGGGCAAGGCATCCATTTGCGTCTGCGGCAAGCCGAGTGTGGCGATCCTGCCGACTGGCGACGAGATCGTTCCGGTCGATCAGCAACCGGAATGGTTCCAGATTCGCAACAGCAATTCGGCCATGCTTTCCGCGCAGGTGCTGTCCGCTGGGGCCATTCCATGCGAGATGTCCGTCGGGCCGGATGCCAAACAACCGCTGCGAAGCCTGGTGCAGGAAGGTTTGAAGGCTGACCTCCTGCTGCTCAGCGGCGGGGTTTCGATGGGCAAGTATGATTTCGTCGAAGAAATCCTGGCGGACCTGGGGGCGGAATTCTATTTCCAAAGCGTGGCGATTCGGCCCGGGAAACCTCTGGTTTTTGGCCGCGTCCATAGTACGTTCTTCTTCGGTTTGCCGGGCAATCCCGTTTCCAGCTTTGTGACATTCGAGCTTTTCGCGCGCCCCGCAATCCGGGTCCTGGGCGGAGGAAACTTCGAACGTCCGGAATTCTTCCGAGCCCGGCTGGAGCAAGCGGTCCGGCACAAAGCTGGATTGACCATGTTCATGCCGGCGCGAGTGGAAACCCGCGATTCGGAACCGGTCGTTCGCCTGGTGGGCTGGCAGGGCTCCGGAGACCTGGTAGGAGTCGCGGAGGCCAATTGCTTCCTGGTCATTCATCCTGAGCAGGTCACACCCCAAATCGGGGAGTGGGTGGACGTGCTGCCAAGAGTATCCTAGAACTCCGGATCGCACTGTAACGTTTTGCCATGCGGGAAAGGAACTCAAAACCGTTGAAAAAAACCAAAACCTCCTCCAAGAACCTCAGCCACTACGACCCGGCAGGACGCGCGCGCATGGTGGACGTTTCGGACAAAGCCCTGACCCACCGTCAAGCCGTCGCCAGCGTGCTGGTCAAAATTAAGCCGCAAACACTGCGGGCCATGAAAAACAATCCTAAGGGCGACCCGCTGGAAATTTCGCGCGTGGCGGGGATCGCCGCCACCAAGCGCACCGCGGAATTGATCCCGCTTTGCCATCCTCTCCTGCTGAGCCATATTGATGTTCAGGCTGAATTTTGCAAGAACGGCGTCATGATTTCCGCGACGGTCCGCTCCACCGGGCCCACCGGGGTGGAAATGGAAGCCCTAACAGGCGCCGCCGTTGCAGCATTGACTCTTTATGACATGTGCAAGGCCCTCGATCACGGAATCGAGATCACCTCCTTGAGGCTGGTACACAAGAGCGGCGGCAAATCAGGAGAGTATCGCGCCTCAAGTCGAAACCGCTCTTTATAAAAAGATTGACAGTTTGAAGCATCAAGGCTGAAAACGTGCCCACAACTTTTAAGATCCTGGTCGTTGATGATAACCCGACAATCTTGAAGCTCCTCTGCCGGAGCCTCGAAAAATGCGGCGAACTTGTCACAGCAACCGATGGGGCCGACGCGCTGGTCAAAGCGATCGAGAGCCGTCCGGACCTGATTATCTCTGACTATTCCATGCCCGTGATGAACGGCCGCGCCCTGTTCGAAAGGCTCCGCGCCCGAAGCGAAACTGCGGAGATCCCTTTTGTCTTCCTGGCATCGCAAAAGGAGATTGACGAACGCCTGCGCATGGTCGTGGACGGGGTCGAAGACTACCTGGTGAAGCCTTTCTTTGTTCGGGAACTCTCCAGGCAGGTTCGCCGGATTACGGCACGGCTCTACCAGCAAAAGATGGAAAAACTCGGAATCCGCGGGGGAGTCATCGCCGGTCGGCTGAGTGAAATGAATTTGATCGACTGGGTGCAGTCGCTCGAACAGGGGCGCAAGACATGTACCCTGCTGCTCCGCTCCGGCAGTGATACCTGTACGCTCTATTTCAATCAGGGCCAGGTCACCCATGCCGCCTGCGGCAATCTCCAAGGCAACGAGGCTGTTTATAAAGTATTAACCTGGGCCGACGGAGAATGGGAGGTCGATTTTTCAAGGTCTTCCTCCGAGCACACCACAACTCTTTCAACCCAGGGATTGATGATGGAAGGTTTGCGCCTGCTGGACGAGGCCAGCCGCGATGCGGGCTAAACCCTTGCTGAATTCATCGCGGACGCGGGTGAGATGCCCGGATGGAGGCGATCTCTTCTAAATGGCTCATCGCTTGCGTGCAAAAATTCTGGTTCTGAGTGACCGGGCGGCTGGGGGACAGCGCAAGGACCGCTCCGGCGTTGCGGTGCGCGACGTCCTAGAGTCCCATAGCTGGCAAGCCGTGGCGCTTGAGGTGCTTCCAGACGACGAAATTCGAATCCGCAACCTCCTGCACGACTGGACCGAGGCTGACGATTGCGATGCGATTTTCACCACCGGCGGAACCGGCCTCGGGCCGCGAGACGTTGCGCCGGAAGCCACACGCTCCGTGATCACCAAAGAAATCCCGGGCCTCGCTGAACTCATGCGGTCCCAGGGAGCGAAGAGCACCCCCATGGCAGCCCTGTCGCGGGGCGTGGTTGGAACGCGCAAAGGCAAACTGATTATTAACCTGCCGGGCAGCCCGCGCGGGGCTCGAGAGTCGCTGGAAAGCATCATCGATATTCTCCCCCACGCCATCGACCAGATCCAGGGACGGACCGAACACTCGGAGCCCTGAAACGCCACTCCCGTGTTTGACCCATTTCGCTGAAAAACCTCTCTCGCTTCCCTTAAAACCGCACGAACTCTGTGCTATCATCAGGGTAGAAGTTGGGAGGTCGACCAATTTGCTGAACCAATTCGGTCCGTTCCTCATTTTTGCCGCCATCGCCGCTCTTTTCCCCATTGCTCTCCTGTGGCTTGCAAAGTTTGTCCGCCCCAGGCCCATACCCTCCGCGGAAAAGATCATGCCTTACGAATGCGGCATCACACCGGAGTCCAGCGCCCGCGGCAGGTACACCATCCGTTTTTACATCATCGCGATTTTGTTTGTGATCTTCGATGTGGAGACGGTTTTTCTTTATCCCTGGGCCGTCCAATACCGCGTTCTGGGACTCTTCGGCTTGGTAGAAATGATGGTGTTTCTCGGGATTCTAATCGTCGGGTATATCTGGCTTTGGAAGAGCGGCGCCTTAGAGTGGGTTTAATCCGCGGATTCTTGTCACCGCCTTCATTACAAGAACAACATTCGCAGCCTGACACCTGCTGAGCAACAACCTGCTTCGGTTCCCATGTAGGTTTGCCTCCACGGGAGCCGGCGGATTTTCCCGTCCCATCCGTTGCAATTCCCGGCGCAGCCTATTGAACTCGATAGAGCATTTCGCCGGCGCGGGGCACCAGCAGGATGCCTTCGTCCTCCCGGCCTTTCCACTCTTCGGGGTGGACGCTTGCCGGATCAAGATAATCCAGGTTGATGCGACGACAGCGCTCAGGAGGGATGCCGGTGGCCAGGGTGACTTGAATGCGTGGCGTCTCCTTGCCGGCGGCGGCGTCGTATTTGCCGGCTCCCTTGGCGTACGTCGAGTGCGCAAGTACCCCGCCCGGGTACCGCTTAAATTTGTCCCATTGCGCTACAAAATAATCCCGGCAGTGATACCCGATTTCGTCCAGCACCTTGCCGTGCGTGTAGCTGACCTCGTTGATGTGCGGCGCATAGATGACAATTTCTCCTCCGTCGGCAACGGCCGGCTCCAGCTTGTACACGCCCTTGCCGCCCGTCCAAAAATCGTCGTAGAGCTTCGGCATGATCGAGAGAACACGCCGGAAGGGTTTCTTCACGTAAATAATATGCTTCTTGGCTGAAAGGGCGGAAGCAGACTTCCATGCCTCCTCCGGCGAGCCAAAGTACAACCCGGCCACGCCCTCGTGCGTGACCACCAAGGCAAAACACGCCGAGGGACGGTCGATCAATCTGACCGCCCGGTCGATCATAGCGCGGATCGGTGTATACCCTGTCCCGATGATTTTAGTGTTGGTGATCAAGGCGCCCGCCCAGTGGGTTTGATCAATGATTTCCCCACCGCCGATACCGGGGAAGAAATACTTGGTCCCGCCGGAAAATCCGACAATCTCGTGAGGGAAAACCGGCCCGCAGATGATGACCTGGTCGTAGTCGAAAATCAGTTTATTGATCCGGACGGGAATTTCCTGCTCCATCAGCCCTCCGGTCATCTCAGCGATCTCGGAAGCCGGGATCACCCCGACGGAGACAAAGGTTGCAGGGTCTTCCCAGTGGTGATTGAAGATGCGGCTCGCGCCGGCCCTTCCCTTCTCCACAGGCCGGCCGACAAGCCTGCTGAGTTGCTCGTCGCTCATCAGGGGGTGCGTCCCTAAAGCGACCAGGTAATCCAGGGCCGCGACGCGCGGGGCAAGCTGCCTTTCGAATAAGCTGAACATCAGCGGCGCGGGCATGGTGCGCGTGCCGTCGGGGATAATCATCAGCACGCGCTTCCCATCCACCTTAAGCGAGCCTAAGCTTTTCTGCACGACGAGACAGACCTCGTCGTCGGTCAAATAACGGTCCGCGAATCCCTCACCGATCACCATCGCTTTCCTCCCTCCGGCATCTCCTGCGTTTCCTGGTTTCGATCTCTTCATTCTTGCGGCGGCGTCCTAACCCCCCCGCATGTCATCCTGAGCGTAGCGAAGGATCTGCTGTTCCTGCCAAGTCAAAAACCAGATTCCTCGCTGCGCTCGGAATGACGGCGCGAGGGGCTCGGAATGACATTCGGACTTAGACATCCAATTAATGAGTCAGCACCCTCGAGAGCCATTCGCCACCGGCAAGGTCGCAGCAAGCAAACATCCCTTCGGCTCCTCTTAACCTTCATCGCCCCAGTCTCTCCCGGGGTCTCCATTAGCAGACTAGCACCCGCCGGAGTGGTGTCGCAAGGGACAGCATCTCCTGTCTTGTCTCTTCTCTTGCCTCCGTTTCTCTGCGGGTGCTAGGATGGCAGCTTGTGTTTCAGTCCTGAGTGAGGTGAATCGGTGTGTCTGGCTATGCAAAATTGAGTCTGGAGGGAAAACGCGCTTTGGTCTTCGGCGGAACCAGCGGTCTGGGGAAAGCCATTGCCATCGGCCTTGCTGAAGCGGGCGCCGATGTGGTTCCGGTCAGCCGCCGGGCCGAGGAAGTTCGCAAGACTGCGGAGGAAATCAACGCGCTGGGAAAAAGAACCTTCGAGATTATGGCTGACGTAACGGTCCGGGAACAAATCCAGGCGGTCATCGACAAGATGATCCATGAGATGGGCCGGATCGACATCCTGGTAAACTCAGCGGGAACCACGCTTCGTGTTCCTTCGTTCGAAGCCACCGAAGACCAATGGGACCGCGTGTTGGACATCAATTTGAAGGGAACGTGGAACTGCTGTCAGATGGTCGGCCGGGTCATGCGCGAACAGAAGTACGGGCGTATCATCAATATTGCCTCGCTCTTATCATTTTTGAGTGGTCATGAGGTCACCGCATACGCCGCCAGCAAAGGAGGAGTGGCCCAGATCACCCGCTGCCTGGCCGCCGAATGGGCCAAATACAACATCGCAGTCAATGCCATCGCTCCCGGCGTTTTTGAGACTCCTCTCAATAAGGAACTCATCAATCGGCCTGCCCGCAAAACCTCCATCCTCTCGCATACTCCTATGAAGCGCTTCGGCCAGTTGGAGGAAATCCAAGGAGCGGCTATCCTGCTTGCATCTGACGCCGCAAGCTTCATCACCGGCGCCATCATCCCGGTGGACGGTGGGTTCTTGGCCCAGGGGATCGGCGAATAGGCGCGGTGTTTGGACACGCGCGATCCGGGGACGGCAAGCCGTCCCCCTACAAGCCCCACTGGTAGGGGCAGGGCTTGCCCTGCCCGCGGGTAGCGCACAAACCGCGATGTCTGCGCCAGCCGGTAGCCACGGCACGGATTTTGTGCCGTGGGCCTTTGCGGACCAGGACCCACGAACCCACGGCATGCAAGGCATGCCGTGGCTACCAGCCCAGTTTGATCCCGATCCGCCCAACGATTCCAGCCGAAAAGAAAGCGCACCGCATACGCTCTGCGTTTTTCTGGGAAGCGCGGATCTGGCGATAACATTTTAAGGATTCCTCGCGGGCCGGCCGGAGTGTGCGGCACGAGAGTCCAGGCGGGTGCGGGTGGAACCTCCGGCCGTTTCTGTTGGCTGCGGCGCCCGGCATGGCCACAAAAACACCGCCGGGGCTTGAAGAAATAACCCATCGACTCCGATTTTCACCAGCCATGCGAGCAAGGCCATTCCGAGGGGAATAAAACTGAATCCTGTGTCGACCGGCCAATCCAATCTGATCCGGGAGCCGATCTCCGCCAGAAGCAAGTCCCCTGCCCTCTTCAGTCCAGCGATCCAGGCAAAATGGAGCAGCTTCGGAGAATGAGTGAATTGGAGGGCAAAAAGAAGGACAAAGGCAAAGATCGTTGCCACAAGCACGGCGTCCACAGCCCAGCGAAACATTCGAGGGGGAAAGGAAGCTAAAGCGCGGAGTGACGCATCCCGTGAAGTTGTTTTTTCCACTCAACTCCCTCCGAAGAGAAGTCCGGCCGGGAGCCTTGTCCTCATCCGGCCAACCGATCGCAACCGCCACCGTTCGTTCACCGGGAATCCCCGCGATATTCCGTGGAGACGAAAGTGCCAAACGCGAGAAACGGGCAGATTAGTATTGCCATTCCGTGGTGAATCGAAACTCGTTGCCGCGCAAGGGACCCAAAATCTGCGCGGTGTTGTAATGGGTATATCCGAAGATGAGCCGCAGATGCCGGTTGACCCGAAGCGAAAGATCAGGACTGATATTCCACGCTCGTGTGATGGCCTCGCCGCGGCCGTTTTGTTGAATGCCGATTCCGGCGCGAATGTCGTAACCCAATGGCCCCCAGAGCGTCCCGTAAATGCGCGGCACCAGTTCGTGAAGCTGGTAGAAGCTGGGATTGAAAAAGCCCAAGAAGACGTTTCTCTCCCGGCCGGCAAACCCGTAAATTAAGCCCTCGTAGCCTGCGTCAAGGGAAAACCGGTCAGACTGTACGAAGGTCCTGTTCAACAGCATCGACCCGCCGTTCGACTGGTCGTAATTGGCCCGAGTCACGGTTTGCGTCAATCCATTAACGACGCTCGTGTGCGCGTACTCTTCGGAGGAATAGCGCCCATACCAATAAGCCAGGTGAAGTTCCGTGCGGGGATTGAAGACGTAATTGATGCGCCCCAGCAACTGTTCTTGAATCACGCCAAACCGCGCGGATACCGGCGTATAACTGATGGCTGAGCGGGTCGCGTCCACATCGAAGCTAAGTTTCTTGGTGAGCCCGAAACTGACTCCAACCAGCCCAATGGGCCGCTCCTCGGCGGATCGGATCGGCAGGGTTTCGCCCGGCACCGAAACCAGAGCCCCCGGCCCAAAACGCACAACCCCAACCCCGGCACGCAGGGTGAAACGCGGCCCGAAACGGGTGGATTGCCGGTAAAGAAACTGATAGGGCGCCGCCGCCCCCGTAATGCCCGTAGGGATTCGATTGCCGAAGCTGTCACGTTCAGGGCCCGGCGGGCTGTCGCTGGGGAGCGACGCAAAGGAAAGGGACGACGTGGTTTTAGGCAGCCAGTCCAGCCCGATGGTGGTTCCGTAGGTGTACATTCGCAAATCTTCGTTCGCGAGGCCGGTCCGCCCATTGAATTCGCTGGGCGGCCCGATCTCGCGCGCGTAGGCAGCAGTGGTACGGAGCGTCACCCGCGTTTCTAAAAGAACCTGGTTCCTCAGCGAGACGACCTCGGGATTCCCTGCGCTCAACTTTTCCGCGCGATTGAGAAGATCCAACGTTTCCCCGCGGCGGCCGCGAGCATGCGCGATGCTGGCCAGAAGGAAGACTGAAGAAAAATCGTCGGGCCGCTCCTCGAGCGCCATCGTGGCGCTCGCCTGCGCCTCTTGAAACTTTCCCTGATAAAAGGTGATGCGCGCTTTCCCCAGCAGGGCGTCTGGATCGTGAGGATTGGTCTTGAGCAGCGCGTCGTAATTCCCGAGCGCGGCTTCGAACTGTCCCTGTTTGATGTCCAGGCGGGCCAGTTCCAGCCGGGCGGAGCGATTTTGGGGGTCCACCGACAGCAAAGAACCCAGAGCCTTTCGAGCCCCAGCATCGTCTTTCAATTGAATCTCCAGCTTCCCTTCCTCCAGCCGGTAACTCGTGTTCGCAGGGTCCTGAGCCAGCAAGGTCCGATAGATCGACAACGCTTCCTGGGGCTGTCCAGACCATGCGTAGGCCTGGGCGAGATTTCCAAGCACTGCGGGATCATCCGGCTCTTGCTCGAGCACTTGCCGGTACAGGCTGATCGAAGAGGAATACTGGCGATCGAGGCTCAGCAAGCGAGCCAGCTCAAGCTTGGAGTCTCGATCATCCGGATAAACCTCCAGCACCTTTCGGTAAGCCTGAATCGCTGCGCTGGGATTGTTCAATTCTGCTTCTGCATAGGCCGCGCCTTTCATCGCCGCGCGGTCTTGAGGATAAAATTCCAGCCTTTTCCGATAGAACTCGAGCCACGCCGAGGGCGAAGCATTGGCGGACGGCCGCAAAGACTCCCACCGCGCCGCCTCTTGCGCGCGGGCGATTGCTTTGAGGGCTTGAGCGTTTTGGGGGTCGTCAGGTTTTCTTTTGGCCAAGGCATGGAAGATGGCTCGGGCCTGCTCGAACTCATTTTCCCAAAGCAGAACGTATGCCTTGCCCTGCAAGGCCTCATAGTCGCCGGGCCGCTTCTCGAGGACCACCTCGAAATGCCCCACGGCTTCCTTGTACTGGCCGGTGGCCGCGAGTGCTTGGCCTAAGCCAATTTGTCCATCCAGATTGCCGGGGGCCAACCCCACCAACTCTTGGAACACCTGAAGCGCTTCAGGGAAGCGCCGGGCTCGCCGCAGAGTGTCTCCCAGTTCATAGAGCACATCCACCGCCCGAGGCTGCGTATGCAGATACTGGCGGTAGTAGGAGATTGCCTCTGTGTAATTCTTGCACAGCCGCAGGGAGCGGGCCAGCGCGAGTTGGACGTCAGCCGCTCCATGGGAAGCTTCCAGAGCCTTTCCGCCGAGGACGATGCTTTGGTTGCAAGGCTGGACATCGGA
The DNA here is from genome assembly GCA_035532595.1 of Terriglobia bacterium. Taxonomy (GTDB): domain Bacteria; phylum Acidobacteriota; class Terriglobia; order UBA7540; family UBA7540; genus JAMCXS01. The sequence continues at coordinate 21,045 of DATKQU010000001.1, forward strand.
GCTGAACGCAGCGAGGGCCTTCAGCGCCTCCACATCCTGAGGATTCCTGGCCACCCGGGCCCGGTGGTAGTCCAGCAGTTTTGAAACATCTCTCTCCTGCTTGGCAGCCGCAAAAGCGTCTTCCTCAATATGGCGCTGAGCCTCTTCAAGCCCTCGCTTGGCCTCGGCATCCTGGGGGTAGCGGTGATTGAGGACCTTGAACAATGCAAGCGATTGGGAGTAATGTTTCTGCCATAAGAGCACAAAAGCCTTTCCTGAAAGAGCTTCTCCATTGTCGGGCTCATACCTCAACACGCGTTCGTAGAGTTCAAGACTCTTGCCCATCTGGCCCTGCCAGGAAAGGATTCGCGCCAAGCCGGCCAGAGCGGGAGAAAAGTCCGGGTTGACCGCAAGCACCAAACGGTATTGCTCGGCAGCTTTGCCATAATTCTTGTCCAGGCTGTAAAGACGCGCTAGTCTGCTGTGTGCCAGGAGGTCTCCGGGCTTGCGTCCCAGGTAGGCAAGGTAGGCGGCAGAAGACTCCCGGCGATCCCCGGCCGCCTCGTATGCTTCAGCGGCCCTCTTCCAGGTTTCGGCAGGAGCCTCCGGCTGGTTGGCCAGTTTCAATTCCGCGTCCGCAGCTTCCTTGTACTTCTTGAGCGACATGTAACATCGCCACAGCTTATCGGCTGCTTCGCTCGAGCGGGGATCGATTTCGTAGGCGCGCGCGTAGTACTTTGCCGCTTCAGCATAACCACCCGGCCCCATCACGTAATAGCAGTCGCCAAGGTCCTTCAGGATGTCGAAGTTGTCTGGAAAAGATGGGAGGACCTCCAGATAATACTTTCGCGCAGTTTGGTAATCCCCCTGAGCAAACAGAGTGTGAGCCCGCTCCAGAAGTTCCAGGGGAGGCCGTTTCTCTTGCGGTCCACCGGCGCGAGCCCCTGGAAGCGCTATCGCGCCTCCCCCACAGATGATAACGGCCAGAAAGAAAATCAACCTTCGGTGGAGCTTCACGCGGTTCGCCTGAAAACAAGCTCTCGGCATCCTTGCATCAGCTTCTGAAACACCGATCTTCAAAGTCATACTCCGTCGGTCCTTTTTGGAGTTTGCGGCCTGCGCCGCGAATGGCCTTATTCGGCTTCAGCCTTCTTGAGATAGCCCGCGACTTCCTTATTCCCAGGGTCGATTGCCAGAACCTCTCGAAACATCCGTCCTGCCTCCGCCTTATTTCCCAGCGTCAAAAAGGCCAGACCCTGCCCCACCAGGGCCTCTTTCTCCTTCGAGTTCTGTTCAAGCGCCAGACTGAAATTCCGCTGGGCCATCACGGGATTTCCTTGTTGGAGATAACAGAACCCCAGTCCCTCCAGGTTGCGAATGTTGCGCGGATCAAGTTTGAGCCCGGCTTGGAAGTTCTCGACCGCTCGCGAGTACAACCCCAGGCGGTAATTCGACCATCCCCGGAGAGCGGCAACATCGACATCCTCCGCTCTTATCGGTTCCAGGATTCCCAGGACCTTGACAAAATTCCCCCGGATGAACTCCTCCCTAGCGTCAGCCAGCCGGTTCACCAAGTCCCAGTATTCGGTCTCGGAACCTGAAGCAGTCCAATAACTTGCGGGGACACCGCTCCGGCGAAGAGCGTCCCGCACGTGGATCACACGATGCTTGCCGAGATAGCAGTGAACATATGCGGGAGCGTCCAAATGTTTCAAAAAATCCACTGCCCTCTGCTCCTCGTTCGGGTAATCGGGGAAAAGCTGCTGGTCAAATATGCTGGCCATAGGAAAGTCACGGAAGATCAGGCCATCCTTCTTCGCTGCGGTTTCTTCTCTCTCGAGCAGCTCTTTCTCGTAAGGCAGACGCGGGTCAAGCAGGCTCACAACGTATCGGCCTCCCTCCTTCTTGAAACTCCGCAGATCCTGGGCGCTAGGATAAGGGCCGAAGCTGATCATGGTGATGTCAGCAGGAAAAGCGGCTTGTGCCCAACGAACCCAGAGGCTGCCTGGGCTCAATAACACCCGGTAGCCCGCAACTCCGCTGCCGACTACCAACAAGGCAACGACGAGCATTCGAACTCCAGCCTTTGGAAGCCTCATAGTTCATAGGCTTTATCGGCTGTGGCCAGGCCCCTCTTTAAGATCAGGAGGGGCCCGGGATCAGCTTCCTTCCGGCGCGATGTCCTGCCGTTACCGGCTCCCCCAGATGAACGCCAGAGGGCGTTTTTGGCAAAGCTAAGAATGTCTTCTGCAGGATGCCGTAGGACTTTTTCAGTCTTAGCACGTATTGTGGCTGGGTCCAGGGAGCCCAGAGGAAGCGCCGGAGCGACTCCTGGGAAATCGTGAGAGCCCCCGAAAGGGCAGGCAATGAGTCGGCGATGGCCTGGCCCTGTTCCATGACGGGACGCAGGCTGAGGGTTGGACTCGGACGATAGGAAAAAACCGCGAAGTAAAATCCGGGAGTCTCGGTGGTTTTGACCGTGCCGTCCTTTTCCAGCCCCGCGAAGATTTGGAGCGTCGACGGGTCCGTCACGTTCAGGAGCGCCCAAGGTATGCGCACATCGATGGTGTTGGTTGCCGCGTTCGCGTGCCATTCAGCCAGGGAGTCATAATCACTCGACGCCGCAGCAAGAGTCCCGTAGCGCAGGATTCCCCGGTCGTACCTCTCCGGAGGGAAATACTTTCCATCCCTCGCAAACCGCCGACGGTTAGGCTCGATAATTTCTCCCTCGAAGGCGCCCTTGTCGGTCAGTTCGGGCTTCCATCCGAGCTTTTGACCGAGCAACGTTTCCGCCGGCCTTCCGGCCACTGGAACAATCTCATACGGGTCATAAGAGGAAGCGATCCAAAGGTGGCTGGAAGCCGGTCCCGCCAGTTGCACAACGTAAGTCATCCCCTGGGAGAAATGTACCGGAGCGATGAACGGCAGGTAGGTGAGGCCAGCGTGTCCGGGATCGGTCGATATTCCGATAAGGTAGTTCACTTCGCTCCAGTTTACCCGGCCCTCCCTGTCGCCGCCCAGTTTGCCCACTGCCAACCGCAGATAGAGAAAGCCCTCGTCGGCATCCACATACAAAGCTTTGAGGTCTCGTGCGGAGTCCCAGCGATCTCCCTGCGGCTGGAATAATCCCCGCTTGGCCTCGGAATAGAGCGGCGACCGGTCAGCCCATTCCGCAAGATTTCCCGCGAGTTGATGGACCGAACTGCGGCGAGGGTCCGCGGCCACCAAGCCGTAGTATTCGGCGGGGTCCATAAAGTTGGTCCATCGCGGCTTGTTTTCCTGGGGGACCTCGTAATTGCGGGTCAGCCAGGAGCGCCGGAACCACTCATCAAGCCACTCAAACGCCATTCCTCCGGCGGCCCCCGAATCGTAAATATTGCGGGTTAATCGCGCCAATATTTCCCCTTGTTGCATTTCGGTTTTTCCGCCCTCGCTAAATCCCGAGGGGTTGAAATGTCCGATCCCCAGGCTGGTGGGGATTCCGTAATCACTGATGACCAGCGGGAGCCCCTGCGTGTGGGATTTAAGGTCGTGGAGATAGCCAAAGAACGGGTCAATTCCGTCGCGGTCGCTCACCTGGAGATAGTCCGGGTCCTGATTGAGGAAGTCCGGATAAAAAGGAAACAGGCTGTAATCGGCAAAATACCCAGCCGCAAATTTCCCCGTCGATTTCATGTGAGTTGGGTCGACCGTAGCGCTGTCATCGTCGTCGTAGGCGCCCGTTGGTATCAGGAAACGCTCTCCAAGACGCTGCCGGATGGCGATTTCCTCGGCCATTGAACTTTCGGTCGGGTGCCGGATCGCGTCAAGTGTCGGCCAGTTCAGAAATGCGGCGGGATGCTGCCAGTTGTATTTGCCTTCCTCGTATTCCACCAGGCGGTCAAGCATCTGAGCGAGAAAAATCTCCGTCGGGCTGCCTGAGAGGACCTCGATATATTGGCCCTGAAAATGGCGCAGGTCAGGATGCAACCCGTCGTTGTCCAGCACCAGGTGAGAGAGCCAGGTATTACCCACCACAAACCCAACTACCCACCGGGCGATATCGTGCGGGTAGAGTCCCCCGGAATGGAGGTAGTTGGTCTCCACGTCGCCCTGACCATGCACAACGTCGACAGCCGTCTGGATTTCCTTGACGCACGACCGGTAATAATCCTCCTGGTAAAAGTCGCCGTTCTCCGGCGGATTCTCAAACGCCACGCCTTGGAGTAGCCAGAGGGGCGGATGGGACTTTTCACCATTAAACCTGGAAAAGGCGGCGTAGAATGCGGGGGGCAGGACGGTAGCTACCCGGACGGTGTTCACTCCAAGATTGCTGATCTCCCCCAGCCATTTCGCGTATACGCCAGACTCTGTGACCGCATCAACGGGAAAGTTGCCGGGCAGGGCGGCGTTCAGGTCAACGCCGGTCAGATAGACCGGCTTCCAATTGCTTCCGGCAAGTTCGGCAAAGAAATCGCCTTCCACGCGCGCTGGGTAGGTCAGCCGCTGGGGACGAGCCACAGCCTGGAAGGCCAGGCTGCCCGGACCAACGCCGCTTTTCAGGTTGTAGAGTTCGCGCAGGTTTTTGAGTGCCAAGAGGTCGTCTTGGCGAAGGGCCAGCACCTGCTCAAATTCCCGGGCAGCGTCGCGGTTCCGGCCGGCACTCCGGTAGAACGCTCCCCAGGCCATATGCACATCCGCGGTATCCACCCTCTGCCCTTGCAGAAGACTTAGGAGGCGGGATGCCTTCTCGTAGTGCTTCAGCTCAATCTCCGTGGCCGCATAACCCAGGATCGTATCCGAAGCTTCCGGAGCCAGGCGATGGGCCCGGCTGAACTTTTCCAGAGCCAGTTCAGGCTTGCCCAGCTTGAGATAGTCCCAGCCCATCAGAGTCAGGATTCCGGTGTCATTGGGGTCAATCTCGTAGGCGCGCAGAAGGAGCTGCAAAGATTTCTGGTAGTCGTGGTTCTTGTATTCATCAACTGCCGCGGTGTAGATCGGGCCGCTCACCGGTTTCACATAGAACTCCCAGAGGTAGGCGGCGAGCAGGATGAGAAGCAAGGAAAGTCCGATTCGGTTCTTGAAAAGGGCCATTCGCAGGACCTAACGCGCAACTCCCACATGCGTGACTTTTTCCCATTGCCGGAATCCCATGAGGAATCGCACCACGCCTTCAAAACGGTAATAGAGCACAAGCTGCCGGTAGCCGATGTTTTCAAGCAGAGCAAACCACAGCAGCGTGGCAAGGTCGAGGTATCGCGGATACCGCCGGTAGGTCAACTCTTCGAGAAGAACCGCGCCAATCGAGAGCATGCCTCCATAAGCCAAGCTCAGAAGGACAAAGAGCAGGTAGAGGGTCGCGGGGACCATGTCAAAGATAATAGCCAGAGGGACCATGAAGTAGCCCAGGAACTCCGCTACCGCCCCGAGCGCCTCCACATAGAGGTGAAAGGGAAAACTGAGATTGCCCACCAGCCCATACCGGTGGTTAAACAGCATCTCGGAATGTTTCCACAGGGTTTGGCACAAACCCATCTGCCAGCGCCGGCGCTGTTTGCCCAGCATCTTGAGAGTGGAGGGACATTCGGTCCAGCAAACCGGGTCCGAAGTGAATGACATGGCGACGCGCCGCCGGTTCTTGACCGCCCAGTGATGGATCTGGACGATCAGGTCCATGTCCTCGGTCACCGTGTCGTGGGCAAAACCGCCGACCTCCACCACGGTTTCCCGGTGGAAAATCGCAAAAGCCCCTGAAACAATTAAGGTGCCCCCCAGCAAGTCCCATCCCGTGCGGCCAAACAGGAAGCTCCGCAAGTATTCCACCACCTGGAAGCGCTCAAGCCACGACTTCGGCAAGCCGACCTTGACGACCCGGCCGTCGCGAACCTGGCAGCCGTTCATCACCCGCACAATGCCCCCGCTGGCCACCGTGTTAAGGGGAGACCGGATTACCGGGCGCATGAGGCGCAGCAAAGCGTCGCCTTCCAGAATCGAATCGGAATCCAGGGTGCAAAAGTAGGGACTTCGGCAAATATTAATCCCGGCATTCAACGCGTCCGGCTTGCCGCCGTTTTCCTTGCTGACCACCAGCAGGTTTGGCAGGTCCGGGTTCATATAGAAACCCCTCACCGCCCGGGTCGGAAGGGGAGAGCGGTAGATCAAGTCCATCTTGACCAGGTGAAAGTGCTCAACCAGCCGTTCCAGCGTCCGGTCAGTCGATCCATCGTCCACGACCACGACTTCCAGCTCAGGATAGTCCGTCCGCAAGACGGACTCCGTGGTCGCGCGGATAATCCCTTCTTCATTCCAGGCGGGGATGATAATGGTCACGGGAGGTGTTACAGGTGATTCCCGGATTTCGTCCATCCCTTGGTAGGTAAGCCGGCGGTTATAGAGCCACACAGACCCCAGCGACAACACCATCAGCAGGGTGTAAACCCCATTCCCGATAAAGAAGTAGGAAATAATAAAGAGGTTGAACATGTTCATGCCATGAATGAAGATCTGCCGCCATAATTCCATAAAACTAGCCCTCTCCCTGCGACTGGCTGGCCATCAAGGCTGCTCGCGCCAGCGCCTTGAGTTCAGTGTCCGGCTCTTGCCGGGCGACCTCTTCAACCCAGTGATGAATCTGCGGGTCGGAGCAACGCCCGAATTCTTGCAGGAACTTCTTCCGCAACCGGCCGTTTCCTTCACCCCGCGTGAGCACGGACACGATGTAGCTGGTCTTCCCCATTTCCGCGAGGTAATTGAGGACGCGGGTTTCCCGGCCGTTGCCGCCTTCAGCGCACTGCGCGAGGAGTTCCGGGATCAAACCCGCTCGCTGGAACTCGTCCGCGATTTGCTCGCGGCTGTAGCGATCGTCGGTTCGCAGAAAGTGGTCGGTGAGCCGGTCCCGCCCCACGGCCCCGAAGCTTCGCAGCGTCCGGACCGCCGCTTCCCGTACCCTCCAGTTCGGGTCCGTCAAAGCTCCCGCGATCTGCTCGGCCTGCGGAAGAAACCGGCACTTCGCCAGAGCCCGCACCGCATAAAGCCGCACAAACCATGCAGAGTCCTCCAACAGGGTGAGCAGCAGGGGTACGGCGCGCGAATCGGCCAGATAGGAGATCACCGGCGCGGCTCGGGCACGCACGTCCGGGTTCTCATCAAAGGGCAACTCCACCAGGAACACCTCGGCCAGTTCAGGTTCAAGGTTCCTCTTGTCCAGGAGGAAGCCAACGTCCCCGCCGGCTTGCCGTTTCACCATCTCCCGGATGATGTCTGTCGCGTAGAAACGAATGGAGGAGTTCGGGTGCCGGAGGGAAGGTAAAAGTTCGTCCGCATTCTCCAGCGGAAAACTCACCAGGGCCGTCTTAATGGCGCGAAGAGAAAGCGCCGATGTCGTCTCCAAAACCACTTTGTGGAGTTGCGCCGCCAGAGCCGGAAAGCTTCCGGGGTGCTGAATCGCGGACAACGATCGGGCGGCCACCGCTTGCAAATCGGGATGAGGACCCTCAAGGGCCTTCACCAGCAGAGGCCAGCTCGGTTCATGTCGGATCACCCCTAAATTCTCCGCGCTCTTGGCACGAATGATGAACTGAAGCAGGCTGACTCTTTCGATCAATCCTTGCGGGTGGGTTAGCGCTTCTCTCAGTGAGGACGGATCAAACTGCCCCATCAGTCTTTGCTGCCAAATCTTGACCAGTCCCAGATCTTCTGCGAGGCGCCGCAAGACAGGTACCTGGCCCGGAGCGGGCTTTTTCTCAAGGCATAATTGCTCGAGCATTGACAGGCGGTCGGGACCCGAAATACTTCCCAGCTCATGGAGGCCTTGAGGGTAAGGAATCCGGCCAGAAAGGACTCCGGCCACGATGGGAGCGTACTTTTCCCGCAGCGCGTCAACCCGCTGAAAGAACTTCTGGCGTCTTTGCCGGCGAGCTAGAGCGATCCCGATGAGAAAGAAATTTCCCAGCAGGGCAATCACAAAAAGCACAAAGACAATTTCGGTAAGGTGCTCAATCAGGAATGGCATAGAAATGAAGGACCGAACAGCGCCTCCTCGCCCCTTGGTATAGTGTTGAATCGCCGTGGACTTTTGCGGATGCCATCCACGTCCAACTTATCGGCCTTTAGGTGAGAAACGTTGAGCCTGGTTTGGGGGATTTTGCTTCTCAGATGTGAAAATCGGTCTTAAGGCGGAGCGCCGGCCATCGCCGGTTGAACCCAGGCGCCTTGGGTTTTCAGCAGTATGCCTTACAGGCCGTGGGCGTGATTGGCCGCTTCCAGCGTTTTGCCATGATCCGATCGGGGTGGAAACGCCCGGTCATCGTCACTCCCGCCCTTGCAGGCGGCAATGCCTTCTCGCCGGCCGGTCTCATCAGGCCGTTTGAGGTAGTGGAGGGGCAAGTGTTCGAAAAGGAAGGAATTATTGGCGCTTCACAGGAAGACCTGCGTTTCTCCAGCTGGCGAAGCCATCCTGATAAACCTTTATTTCATCCCGGCCAAATCCTTGGGCAAGCAGGATTCGGCCTGCCGCCCGGCTTGCAGCACAGATATCTCCGCCAGAGCGGCCGCTTTCATACAACACGATCGTCTTGCCCTTGGGCAGACGGCTCCATTCGCGCTCGAAATAATCAATTGGGATGTTCAGCGCCCCGGGAATATGGCCTGACCGGAAGGCCTTCAGGGGGCGAACATCAACAAAGAGGGCCTGGGAGCCCCCCTGAAAGAGCTTTTCGGCATCGGGGGTCCGGATCATGATAGGCTGTTGTTTTTTGGCTTCGGCCTCGCTGCAGGCGGTGGCGGAGTCTTGGGATGCGGCAAGGGCATTTTGCGTGCCGGCGCCGAAAACCGGCATTGACTCGCTTGCTTGGGGACTCGGGATATGTGGCGCCGCGGGCTTACCTTTTGTCCGGGGCAAATCCGTTTTCTTTTTTACACTTGCCGGGGAACCTGATGGGGGTGCGCCTTCCGCCTGTTTCTCACCCTGTTTCTGCAGCTCATTCTCGACAAGTTGGGCAAATTGCGTGTATTCAATGGGGCCGACAATCATCCGGCCGTCAATAAAGAACGTCGGCGTGGCGTGAACCCCCAGCGCACGGCCGTCCACCACATCCTGAGTGACTTGCGGGGCCGTCTCACCTTTCTGAAGGCATTCCACAAACTCCCTTGAGTCAAGCCCCATCTCCGCAGCATACCGGCTGAGGGCGGGCATGCTCAGGTCGCTCTGGTTCGCATATAACTTGTCAACCGCTTGCCAGAATTTGCCCTGCCGGCCGGCACATTCACTGGCTTCGGCAGCTTTCTCCGCCTGGGCGTGAATGGCCATCAGGGGAAATTGGCGAAAAGCAACCCGGATCCTGTCACCGAATTTCTCGCGTATTTCGCGAGCCGATTCCTCCGCCCGGCGGCATGCCGGGCACACGAAGTCGCCGAACTCCACCACCGTAACCTTGGCGTTCGGGTTACCGTAGAAATGAGTATCCGGCCGGACCAGATGCGTTTCCATCGTCTCAACCGAAGGTGGCTTTGAGGCCGGAAAGCTTCCGTGACGCGTCAGCATGACAAAGGACGGAACGGCCACCACAAAACCAAACAGGATCAAGGCAAAATTCCTCTGCACGATTGTAAGGGCCTGCGCGGCCTCCAGTGGAGAGGCGGGCCGGGAAAGGTCAACCAAGGAAAGAATGAAGATCCCGGTAATCGAAAGCGCCGACAAGACGCACCAGACGCACCAGGCATGCAGAACAAAAGCTTCCACGCCCGTCAGGTACGCCGAGGAGAGGAATCCCACGCCCGAGACCAAGGCGGCGGCGTACTCGGTCCATCGAGCTAATGAAACGGGCAGCAAGGGGTGGACGAAGACTAAAAGCACCAGAAATGCATACATCACCACGCCATAGATCGGTAGCGGAAGCCCGCCAAGGTGAGAGTAGGAACTGGCGCGGGCAGCATCACACCCGCCTCCCAGACACACCATCGGACTGGAGGGAGAGGTATAGACCCACAGGAGGTAAACGGAGTCAAACAGTCCAACTAAACTCAACGCCATCAGTACAGGTTTTCGCATATCAGTTTATTCTATAACTTTCGGGCTAAAGGCGGTACTCAAGAACTTTCGGCTGCCTCCGGAAATTTCGGTCGAGGATCCAGGCTGGTGGAAAGACTTGCCGCCGGTCGCAAGGGCAATCGTATTGCGTTGTCACAGCAACGGACCGCGAGCGCCTGCCACTTTTCCCCATAGCGTTGAATCTGTTTGCCCCTGCAAACAGTTCTCCAAAGAAATTAAAAATGACTAACCATCAGTACCTCGCGAAAACATGGGGTTTGCCGGCCCTTGGCCGCCTCCAAGCGCCAGCCCGTCTGAGATGGCCGCAGTCACAAACTCTTTGGCCGCAGCCACGCTCTCTGGGGCTGTTTTCCCTTTCGCCAAGCCGGCGGCAATGGCTGAGGCAAAGATGCAGCCGGTGCCGTGGGTATTTTTCGTCGGAATGCGGCCGGCACGATACTCGAGAAACTTCTTGCCGTCGAACAATACATCGACCGCGCTCCCTTCGAGATGGCCCCCCTTGATCAACACGTTCTCCGGCCCCAGCTCACGAATCGCGCGTGCCGCCTCCCGCATCTGGTCAAGGGTTTTGATGTCGCGTCCAAGGAGCGCACCCGCTTCAGGCAGGTTAGGCGTCACGACGGCGGCCAGGGGTATCAACATTTTTTTGAGCGTCTCAACAGCCCGCGGATCGAGCAACGGAGAACCCGCCTTGGCGATCATAACAGGGTCGACTACCAGGGGGCACGGGCGATGCTTGCGGAGGGTTTCCGCGACCACCTCCACGATCTCAGCGGTCGCGAGCATGCCGGTCTTCACCGCGTCGCACCCGATGTCCTCAAGACATACTTCCATCTGCCGCGCGACGAATCTCGCCTCCAGGGCCACGACTTCGAAGACTCCCCGGGTGTTTTGAGCCGTCAGAGCCGTAACCGCCGTCATGCCATAAGCGCCGAGCGCGGAAACAGTCTTCAGATCCGCCTGAATACCCGCCCCGCCGCTCGAATCGGAACCGGCTACAATCAGCACTCGCGGGATTGTTATTGCGCTGCCTGCCATTTTTATCCTTGGGGATCAACGCCACAACTCAGGCGGCGAGAGTCGAACTCAATCATCCCCCATAAATCAGCACACTCCCAGCGAGCTCCGCTTGAGGCGCTATTGAACTCATGATTTAACGCCTCGTTTATTTTACCCCGCGCAAGGCACTCTTTGGAATTGCCCGCAGCGCTCCCAGCCTATCACGGGCCAACCGCTGCCGCCAACGCGAGTGCGTTTTTCAGACCCACCACCTAACGCCGGCGCCCGGTTCCTTTGCAAGTTGCTAACTTTGAGGAATGGAAAACCGTTTGCCGCATCCAGCATCATATGAATATAAGCTATGGTTTCAGGCCTATGCGGGTGGAGATCCTTGAGTTGAAGAGGAGGAGCCCATGCACAGAATATTCCCCCTTCTTGGTCTTGTGGTTTTCACTTTGCCCCAACTGGCAATAGCACAGCGCGTCCAAAGCGTAGAGTTTTTTGGAGGCTACGCCTATCTGAGAGACAATCTCAGCTCAACCTACTCACCCTTTTACTCTTTTCCCACGCCCTTCGGAAGCAACTTCCCCTTAAATGGCTGGCAAGCATCCATCACGGAAAACGCCACCGACTGGCTGGGCATCACTCAGGAGTTTGGAGGCTTTTACGGAACGCAACGGCTGCAAGGCTTCGATAACCATTTCAGCATGTTTTCAATTCTTTCTGGGCCGCGGTTTTCATATCCGCGCCTGAAAGGGGTAACGCCCTTTGCCCATGCGTTGTTTGGCTACGATCAGACGACCGTCTCTCTGCCAGGTTCGAATCTATCCGCGCGCAGCAGTTCTTATGCCATGGCGCTGGGCGGAGGAATGGATGTCAAGGTGTCTCGGCGCCTGGCCGTTCGGCTTTTCCAGGCAGACTATTACCTGACGCGGGACTTCGGGAGCAGCCAGAACAACCTGCGATTTTCCGCGGGCATGGTCTTCCGCTTTGGAGGTCCGGGACACTGATTCACGATTGCCGTGTGTATTCCTGAGCGGAGCGGCCGGTTCTGGTTGCTCAATTCCCCTGGACGGCAGAGCAACGGGCCCGTAAACTCTATCTGAAGAGGACAATCATGGCATCAACCATAGAAGTTACCAGAAGCGCACCCGGCAAATTCAGAGTCACCGTCAAGGAGCCCGGCGGCCAGACCTCGCACCTGGTCTCTTTGAAAGCTGACGATTATCAGAGGCTGACAGGAGGAAAAGTCAGTGAAGAAGACCTCATTGAGCAGTCGTTTCGATTCCTTCTCACCCATGAATCAAAGGAATCCATCCTGCGGGAATTTGATTTGCCGGTCATTGGCCGGTACTTCCCCCAATATGAGAATGCCATCAAGAACCGTTTAAGTTCTGAGCCCTCCTCAAGGTAACAGGACTTTGAAACCTGCGAGGGGAAAGCCCTCTCCCGGCTGCAACTCTCCCCCAGCGACTTCAAGGGTTTGCGTAACCGAGGCTCTTCAGCATTTCGAGATCTTCTTTCGAAAGGTGGCCTTGCGGCTCCAGGCCGCGATTGGTCGCCTTGAACCAAGAGTCAAGGTCCTCCCTGTACCCGGTCATCGTGGCAAGATTCACCCCTTTCGAGGGAATCTGCTGCGCTTGCGAGAAGACGTCACTCAGTCGGTAAACGCGAAGCGCATCCGGGCCTCCCGATGAGATCACCTTGAGGTTTCCTTCCACGAATCCGGTCAATGTGGGCGTTCTCTTCGTTTCCGCCCAGGTCCAAAACAGGCTCATCCAGCGCGGAGGCAGCAGCGTCGGCTCGGCATAGACCAGGAAGTAGGTGGGCCGGGATGGGGCGTCCTTCCCTCCCTTGGTGATTATCGGTTTCAGGCTGTATCCCGATTGACCCGGAACTTTGAAATGGAGACCTACGTAACTGAGGATGGTCGGCATGAGGTCAACAGTGGAAACGTTTGTATTGATTCTTTCCCCTTGGGGAATTTCTTTGGGATAGGAAAAGATCATCGGGACGTGCACGGCCGGCTGATCAATATGGTACCCATGCCCCCAGATCCCCTGCTCACCCAAATTCTCACCGTGGTCGGCGGCAAACACGATCAGCGTGTGATCCCGAACGCCTAAATCGTCCAGGAGCTTGATCGTCTTGGCAAGGTCGTTGTCATCAAAAGCGATTTCGCTGTCGTAGGCGCGAATTTTCGCCGCTCGGTCCGCATCAACCGACGCGGATACCGGAAAGATTGTGGCGTGGCTTTCCAGCGGGAGGTTGGCAAATCTTGAATGGAGATCATAGGGTTCATGAGGATCAAAGTAATGTACCCAAAGAAAAAACCGCGAATGACCGTGTTTCCTGAGCCAGTGCCGGCTCGCATCGCCGACTTCGTTGCCGCGGCGGGCGGAGTTCACCAGCTTGTAATAGTAAGAAAAGTTCTCGTTATACACCCCAAAGCCCTTGCCCAAACCCGTGATGCTCTTCTTGAGAGTCCAGGCGCTGATGAACGCCGCTGTTCTATAACCCAGGTGATGAAAGATCTGCGCGAGCAAAATGGGCTGAGGATGAGTGGACATATGCATGCCGTTAATGGTGGCGCCATGCTGCTGCGGATAGAGCGCGGTCATCATGGTGACATGGGAAGGCCCGGTAAGAGGTTCGGCGGTATAGGCATTTTCAAAGAGAACTCCATGAGCGGCCAGTTCATCGATCGTCGGCGAGGTCCGGCGCACATACCCGTAACAGGAAAGATGGTCTGCACGCGTCGTATCAAAAGTAATCAAAAGGACGTTCGGCGCCGATTTCAAATCAAATTTTGACTTCCGTATTTCTTTCAACGCCTTAGCCTGCAGGAATACCGACAGCACGATAATTCCGACGCAGGCGCCTATGATTCGACGCATTTAAACACCTCCCTAAAACAAACTCCTCGCTCCAGAGGCCCGGCGCTCCTGACTGAGCCTGGGGGCCAGACCTGGGGCCGCAGCCTTCAGCGTGGCAAGTGGCCGGTCAGCTTGAAAACCGATTCCGCTGACGACGCCATTTGCTCAGACGTCAACTCGCGGAGGATCATACCGTCCTGCATTTCGACAATCCGATCCGCGCGCATAGCCACCTCGGGATTATGAGTGACCATCAGGGTGGTCAGGCCGAGGTCACGCTTGAGCCGAAGGATCAGGTCGAGCACGGCGGCCGCATTCCGGGAATCGAGGTTGCCGGTCGGCTCGTCAGCCAGAAGAATATCGGGATCATTAATGAGAGCGCGCGCAAGGGCCACGCGCTGTTGTTCGCCGGAGGAGAGTTCACTAACCCGCCGAAGATGCTTCTTTTCCATCCCGACCGCGGCGAGAAGCTCATCCATGGTTCTCCGCGGGCCGTGCTGCCTCCAGCCGAGCAGGCGAGGCACCTCAATGTTGCCTTTTGCAGAAAGGAAGCCCAGCAGGTTGAACCGTTGAAAAACGAAACCAATCTTGGTGTTCCGCAGGCGCGCCCGGGCGGCATCCGGCAGGCTGGCAATCGGCACTCCGTCGATAATGACTTCACCGCTGGTCGGCGTCGCTAAGCCCGCGATCAGATACAGAAGGGTCGATTTGCCCGAGCCGGAGGCCCCCATGATCGCCACAAATTCGCCCGCCTGAACGCTCAAGCTCAGGCCGTTGACGGCGGGCGGCGACTGGGAACCATGATCATAAATTTTGGTCAGCCCGCGCGCCTCAAGCATCGGCCTTTTATCGTCGGTGTCGTGCTCGTTTCCTCTACTCATAAGCAAGGGCAGTTATAGGCTCACTGGCGCTCGCCCGATAGGCCGGGTAGGCGCCGCCAAGAACAGCGCTGGAAAGCGCGATGGCGGCGACCCGCAGCAAGGTGCCTGCGGGCAGCAAAAAGTGAAGCGATGGATAAATCGAAAGGACGACCGTCTTGGTCAGCAGATAAAGAAGCAGCGAAAGTCCCCCGCCAAACAGACAAAGCAGGCAAGCCTCCCCCAGGAACAAGTTCAGCACGTAACGCCGGCTTGCCCCGAGGGCCCGCAGGACGCCGATTTCCCGTGTTTGTCCCAGCATTTGAACGTATAGAGCCAGGAAGATGACCAGGAAGTTGATGATTCCCGCAAACACCATCACCACCAGCAGAAACTGCTTTAATCCCAGGAAGGAGGAAGGCGAGATTAGAGAAGTAAGATCGCTCATCCTGGTAATCTGATACCCGCCTAAAGCCCCGCCGTCAAGCTCCCGCAACCGCCCCAGCACCGCGCCGGCCAAGCCCGGAGAAGTGCACTTCACAAAGATGACGGCACACTTCCCGGGGCTGACTAAATTCTGAAGGGTCTGGAGAGGAACGAAAACTCGAGCCCCTTTGCCGTGCTCGACCACCCCGCTGATCGTGAACTGGTGATTCAAAAGATCCAGCGTGCTTCCCACCTTGACGTGATGAGTGCTGATGTAAACATCGTCCACAAGGGCGGTGTAGGGGCCTGTAAAGGGACCGCCTTGCAGGAACTGAAATCCTCCCGTCACGCGGTCGAAACTCGGCAGGTCGATCCCGAAGATAGCCTCGAAGCGGTTGGTAAAACTAACATTGGTCGCCGTGGGAGTTGTCGCCGCGACTCCCTTGACCTCCAAAATCTTCTTGGCCATCGAATCCGGCATCACGTTCTCGCCAAGGCCCAGGATGTAAGAGGAATGCGGCGGTTGAATCATCAGGTCAGCCCCGATGCCTTCCGTTCGATGGATCTTTTCCTCCATGACCCCGGTCGCCAGACCCTTCATCACCAGCCCGAGCAATAAGGCCACACTGATCATAGCCATCGACAGAAACATCCTGACCGGATGATGCAGCAGTTGCCTTAGCATTAGCTTCAGCACGGAATCCTCGGATCCCCCTGGAGATCAGCGTCCCCATTCAGGTGGTTCAAGACTCTATTTTACGGCAATTGGATGAGGTCTGGCGAGGATGGGTTGTGATGAAAAGGAAAAAAGAGGAGGATTGCCTGGCGAATTGGCGCCTCAAATCCTCCTCGGGAAGGATGTTCGAAGTGTCTAGCCGAACAAACGATGGCCCAATAGAATGAGAGAAATGAATTCTGAAGACGAGCCCTGCCGCTGCGGGTTCCCTGCGAACTCGATCGCCACTTCAGAGGCCGTTCGCAAGGTCCACCTCCACTCAGCGCGTGCGTTTGAACATTTACCCTTCAGGGCTCGCCGTGCGAACGGCCATCTTCTTGGCAAGAGCCAACAACACGTTCCGGTCCGTGGAAGAGAGGTGCTCTTGAAGCTCTCTTATTTTCAACAGAAACCTGGCTTCTGCTCCTTCCGGCCCTTCTTCGTGGGAAAGGCGTTCGAGCGCCGGTTCAGATGCTATGTCGTCGCGCGTTGGCACTTCCGAGTTGTAGAAAAGCTGGTAAAGCGGCACATCCAGAGCCCCGGCAAATCTCTCCAAGGTCTCAAGAGAGGGAACCGTATGGCCATTCTCCACCCGGGAAATGTAGCATCGCAGCAAACCCGTCTTTTCTTCGATGTCCCCTTGAGAGAGCTGCCGCCGTTCGCGCATTTCGCGGATCCGTTCACCTATGCCCATTGCTCCAGTCCTCCGATGTCACTTAGCCGACCTGCTTAATCTCCACCGTCCAAAGGCTACGCGATATGGGATGGTTTCGACAAGACTACCTGAGTACTAGCACCGAAGTTCCTGTCCGGAGACCCGGCGGGAAACGCTCAACCCAGCAGCGTCGCCAACAGGGCCATGCGGACAAACAGGCCGTTTTGCGCTTGGCGGAAGTAGGCGGCGCGACGGTCCTGGTCCACTTCCATGGCGATTTCGCCCAGGCGAGGGAGGGGATGCATGATGATGGCTTGGGACTTCATCAGGCGCAGGGAGTCTTGGGTGAGAATATAAACGTCCCGGCAGCTCTCGTAATCGGCATTGCGGTCACCGAAGCGTTCCTTTTGCACCCGCGTCTGATAGACCACATCGACTTCCGGCAGCACCCGGTCGAGCAAGGTTTCCTCGGCAAACCAGATTTGGCGCTCCCGGAGGTGTTCCAGAATATCCGGCTTCATCTTCAGCAGGGGCGGTGCGACAAAGTACATCTTGATATCCTTGAACTTGCTGAGCAGATAAGTGAGGGAGCGGACCGTGCGTCCTTGAGCCAGGTCGCCCACCATGGCAATCTTGAGGCCGTCGATGGAACCAATTTCCTTTCGAATCGTGTAAAGATCGAGTAACGCCTGGGTGGGGTGCTGACCGGCCCCGTCCCCGGCGTTAATCAGGGGCACGCGAGAAACCGCCGCCGCTCGCTTGGCCGCGCCGACTTCGCTGTGGCGCAGGACGATGACATCCGCGTAACCGTTCATGATGCGGATGGTGTCTTCCAGCGTTTCTCCCTTCGCAACCGAGGAGAATTCCGCGGCGTTTTCCGTTGAAATCACCCGCCCCCCCAGCCGGTGCATGGCGGCCTCGAAAGAAAAACGCGTCCGGGTGGAAGGCTCATAAAAAAGGGTGGCCATCAGCCGTGAGTGAAAGTCGTCGGTACCGCCGTTCGCAACGACTTGTTCCATCTCCTCCGTTACCTTGAACAGATGATGCAGGGTGGGCAGGTCAAATTGTTGAGCTTCGATGACGTGGTGCAGCTTCATGGATGTTCCCCTCCGCTCGGCCGCCCAAAAAATCACGGCGACGACTGTAATCGGTATCCGTCCAGAAGATATCTCGAAGCCCCCGCAAGCGTC
Source organism: Terriglobia bacterium (assembly GCA_035532595.1). GTDB lineage: Bacteria > Acidobacteriota > Terriglobia > UBA7540 > UBA7540 > JAMCXS01. Next base: position 38,769 of record DATKQU010000001.1, read on the forward strand.
AACCAGGATGGACCGCTGCCCCAATCCTTCCTCGGGCGTGGCAAGCCAAAACCAGATTCCTGTTTTCTTCCGGCGAGGTGAAACGGGTTAAGCTGCGGAGAAACTCCCCAGGAATTTAAAATTCGGCGGTGGCCCGCCCTGTTTTGTCTGCGCCAACTGGCTGTTGCGCCATGAAGCATTCCGCCTGTTGGCGTCGATCCAGCTCCTGCCTTTCCGGGACTGGCGAGCCTTTCCATTGCCTATAGCATCAGAGACTTAGGGTTAAACTCCCGGACTTAGACTCCTCCGGAAAACCCCCGAGGGAAATATCCTGCCCTCTCCCGCAACTTGCTTCCTTCCTGCATCCCCTAACGCTTCTGGATCGAGACTCCGATAGAAAACAAAGAGTGGCACGGGCAGAACAAGATGTCTCTGCCCGGCATGGTTTCTTGGCAGTCAAAGGAAAGCGCAGAGAAGAAGATTCCCAGCGCAGGCTGGCCCGCGTGGCAGGCGCCTTCGAATGCCGGCTGGGCGGCGCCAGGAAAATGCAAACAGAGCGCAAGCCCTCAATCCGGGGGCTCGTCAAAGTGTGAAGGCCTTAATTTAGATTGCGGCCCGATTCTGGCACTGACGATCTTGGCAATTGGGGATATCAAAATGGGCGATGGTGATTCTAATCCACGCGTTTTGCTCGTTGACGACGAGCCACCGGTGTGGGAACTTCTGGGAGAGAAACTGGGAAGAAGCGGGTTCCATTGGCGGGGGTGCTCATGCGGCGAAGAGGCGCTTGGCTTGCTGGAGCGAGAACATTTTGATGCAGTCATCTCGGATTTGAATATGCCCGGTATGACGGGGCTGAATCTGCTGAAGGAAACAAGGAAAAAATATCCCCGCCTGGCGTTCCTGATGGCGACCGGCGAGGATGATCTTCGAGTCGCCGTTGAAGCTATGAAGCAAGGCTCGGATGATTATCTGGTGAAGCCGTTTCACTTGGATGCCGCCGTGGGAAGCGTCCGGCGGGCCCTCGAAAAGAAACAAATGGAACTGGAATTGGAAAAGTACCGCGAGCACCTTGAGGAGATCGTCGATCAGCGAACCCGGCAACTCCAGATCGCCGTTAAACGTATCGAGCACACCTACGACGACACCCTCGAAGCCTTGGGGGCGGCCCTCGATCTTCGCGATACCGAGACCGCCGGGCATTCCCGGCGCGTGAGCCTCTATTGCCTGGAAATCGCCCGCGCCATGGGCTGCACCTCGGAGCAATTAAAGACCATCGCCCGCGGGGCCTATCTGCACGATATCGGCAAAATTGGGATTCCCGACTCCATCCTCCTGAAAGAGGGGAAACTCAGCCCGGAAGAAACGACGGTCATGCAAACCCACGTGCGAATTGGGTATGAACTTCTCAGCCGCATTCCTTTCCTCGCGGCGGCGGCTGAAATCGTTCTGGCCCATCAGGAACGATACGACGGCACGGGGTATCCTCAAGGCTTAATGGGGGAAGAAATTCCTCTCGGGGCCAGAATTTTTGCGGTCGCGGACACCCTGGATGCGATGACTTCCGACCGCCCCTACCGCCAGGCCCTCCCGTTTTCGACGGCGCGGGAAGAAGTCCTCCACGAATCGGGAAGGCAATTCGATCCCGATGTCGTCCGTGTTTTCCTGTCTCTCCCGGAACAGGTGTGGGAGAATATCCGGCGAACGGTGGCGGGGGTGCGAGGGCGGATGATGCGCCCAGCGCCCGGAGGTCCTCGACCCCTCGTCGGGGAAGCTCAAGTGCAGTAAAGCCGCCTCCTCGATCCTTCACTGCTCGCGATACCCCAGAATATCCGCGACACTTCCGCGCAGAACCCTGCCCTTGTGTTCCGCGCCTCGGTCCACTTTCGTGGCATAGGCGATTCGCTGGATGATGATCCTATAGTTTTGGAATTCACATTCTTCCGGGATCATGAGGTGATCGCTGTTGTAAACCTCCCCAAAACGAACCTCTTTAGCTTCCCGGTCCACTTCTACTTCCGCCACGCGCGCCACTAGCTTGCCATTCTGGTAGATGGCATCCTGCTCCCGAGCCGCCGGCGCACTGGAACCGTTTCCTTCTGATTCCCCGTTCGCGCGCACTCCCGATTCTCGGTTCATCGCTGGTCGCTCCTCCAATCGAATAAATGCCCTCGCCCCCGAAAAGACCGTCCCGCACAAAGACTCATCGCGGAAACCGCCCAAGCCTGCATCCTGCGTGGTTCTCAAGACAACAGCCCTCGATCAGAAGGAAGCAAGTCGCCCGGCCCGTTCAGGTGGCCTGAAGCTTTTTCTAATCCAAAAATGCAGCCGACGTCAAGACCCTGCAAGCGTTGCGAAACGGCCCCCAGAATTACCGGCCAAAAAAGGAAGCCGGCTAGGTCTTTCCGCCCCATGCCATGCGGAAGGCCGAAGGCGGCTGGCGTTGAACGAATGGCCATTGCGCCGGAGCGGAGGCCGGCGTTGCTATCGCTTAAACCAGCCCATGAATTGCGCTTCGCCAAGCACATGGCCTTTGGCCGAGCTGATGACTTCTTCCTTCTCAGCTCCAGCCCGGAGGTTGAGCGTCGTATCCAGGGCATAGAGCTTGAAGAAGTAATGGTGGGCACTGCCCGGGGGCGGGCAAGGGCCTCCGTAGCCAAGCCGGCCGAAATCATTGCGTCCCTGCACGCCGCCGCCCGGGATTTCGGCCTGCTTCGGCACGCCGCCAGGAAGCTCATGCACCCGAGCGGGAAGGTCATACACCACCCAGTGAACCCAGGTGCCGGAAGGCGCATCGGGGTCTTCTGCAATGAGCACGAAGCTGAGCGTGCCGCGCGGAGGATGCGTCCAGCGAAGGGCCGGAGACAGATCTTCTCCTTCACAAGTAAACCTCTTCGGTATTTCCCCCCCCTGTTTGAAGGCCGCGCTCTCAATTTCAAATTCGGAGGCTTGCGGGCCTTCGGCTCGCGGCGTGGCGCCGGGGGAGCGCCCGCACGATATCGTCGTGGTCACGAGCAGTGAGAATGCCATGACGCAATACAATCCCAGCCGAACCCCGCGCGCAATTCTCTCGAGCCAAGCGTCAACTCGTTTTGGGGAAGTAAATTGATTTCGAGGTGAGGGACACACGGTCTTCTTTCCTCTTTCGTAAGAAACCGGGTAATCGAAGATACTGAACTCCGAGAAATTGTATATCACATGCCGGCAACTAATGATAGGAAGCAGCGCTCCGCCAGCCAAGGTTGATAATCCGCAGAACGCCAACCATCCCTGAGTTGGCGAGGCCGGCTTAAGTATTCTGTTGGTGACGCCCCTAAGCTCGTTCTGATGCAGAACTCAAGACCACGCTGAAATCTGACGAAGAGAAAGCTAGAGTTTGAAGAAGACGACGGCGATTCCCGCTGCGCTGGGGTGAAGGCCAGTCGTCTCCAGATTCGAAATCGCCATGGCAGACATTGGGCGCCTCAGGCGCGCAATCTCTTCCCTCCTTCTCTGGGGCATCTTCTTCTGCCTCTACGTTGGGGGTGCAGCCGTTCTGGCTTTGGGGCTGATTTTCACGGTCAACACTTGGTGGGCCGTCATGGATCAGCATGCCGGCCGATGGACCATCTTCGTCAAAACCGGCGAAGTCCTGTTTCTGGCGGCCGGACTCCTGCTCATTCTGATCATCCCTTTCCTCCAGCTCCGCGGTCTCAGGAAGCTCACACGACGGAATGAGGAGAGAAGGTCAGACATCCAACGCAAAGCGTCGCCCAGCGCCTAGCGCCCGCACCGCAGCGTCTCTCTCGCCCGCCGCGCGCCGATGGAAGATTTTCGCCTGTAAAAACAAAAAGCCCTGCCGCTCGTTTGGAGCGGCAGGGCTTTATTAGTCGAACGCAAGGTTCTCTATTCGTGCTTCTTGACAACCCGCAGCGAAGGCTTCGGCCTCATATGCAGGATCTTGGCGTCAGAAGCATTGTGCGGGTAGTAGGGCGTGGGCCGCAGGTTATCAGGCTGCAGCACGGGATCCACGCGACGGTTGTTGGCAAGCTGGTCGGTTACCCAGTGGCGGATATGGGCCGGCTTGTTGGGATTTTCCGACTCAAGTCTCTTCACTTCGGAAAGGCTGAGGTTCTTGGTCCAACCATAAGCCTTGATTTCAATCAGGTCAGCCGAAACGCCTTTGCTGACCAGGTAATCTTTCACGATCTGGGCACGCCGCTCGGAAAGCAGCATGTTGTAATGACGCGGGCCTCGGCGGTCAGCGTGCGCTTCGAGCAGAAGCCTGGAATCGGGCATTGCCTCATGGTGCGTGATGAAGGTTTCCGCCAGCTTGTCCAAGGCTTCCTTCTGGCTGCTCAGCAAGCCATCATGCCGATGGCGCCTGTCCGGCCAGTCGGTTGGGAAGAAGATGCTCGCCAGCGCGACTTCCACGTGGGCGCGCTCGATCAGGCCGACGATGTGCATCGTGGCGGCCTCCGTTTGGGACCCGCCGCAATCGTTGGTGGCGTGCAGGGTGTAAGTGTCGGTTTCGTCCACAGGACCGTAACCGGTTTCCTTAGGAGTTGGCGTGAGCGTTTTGCTCCCGCTCGCTTCCACGGAACCCAGAGGATCGATGGACACGGCCTGAGCGTTGGTGGTGGACCAAGAAATGGTCGCGGAACCTTGCTCAACCACTTTGTCTCCCACCTTGTGGTATCGAACCTCGCTGGGACTGATGCTGAGGGAGGCCTGGATGGCCGAATCCACATTGACCGTAGCGCTTTGCTTGACAATCCCGCCCGGCCCCGCCGCGGTGAAGTCGTAGGTCGTTGTTTGCTTGGGCTCCACCGTCTGGTTACCGCTGGCCCCAACCTTGCCGACCCCGCTGATGTCGTTCTCCACAGCATCGGTTGAGGACCAGTTGAGCTGGCTGGACTCACCGCATTTGACCTGCGTCGGATTGGCGGAGAACTGGCCTTTCACGGGGGCCACCGCCACGGTAGCCGAAGCTATCCCGGCTTTGAAGCGCGGAAGGGAGGTTAGCTTGGACCCTTTCGGCCAAGGTTTCGTGGTCGTCGCGCCGTTCTTGTTGACCTGCACGATGACGCGCTCGTTGGCCTTGACCGTCACCGGTCCCGACCAGATCTGGTCGCCCCACCAGTTGATGTCCATCTGGTAAGTGCCAGGAGGAACGATGAGCTGCTGTTTGCCCAGGAAATTATTATCAAACTCATCAACGTGTCCAACAAAGAAATCTGGAGTCTTCCCATTCAGGAGAACCGCAGCGTGAGGAGGAGCACCCTCGATTTGAATCCTGCCCCAGGGAGGAGAAACCGCCCCCCCCTCCGGGACAAGTTTGACATCAAGGGTCGTCACTTTGCCGATCTGCAAGTCGACCTTCTGGGTCTCCGTCTTGAACCCATAGTTATGGATCTCAATTGAATGCTCGCCTGGATCAAGCCAGACGGTGCACATCGACCCCATCAGGCAATTTCCTTCTTTCAGGGCCGCTCCATCAACGTAAAGGTACGCTTGCTTCGGACTAACGCGAATCCTCAACTTTGCCTTGTTCCCCCGCGGGAGCGCAGGAGCGACAACAGTGAACAACACCAAGAGCGCGATTCCCGTCGCTAGAGAAAAAGTGCGTCGCGGGTTCATCAGGTCAACCTCCGTCATACTTGAATATGTCCTCAGCCCTGCGCGTCGTTCACGCAGAAGCTCATGTAACTTCCGTCAGCCAAGGCTAACAACAAAAATACCATATGTCAAACAAGAAGATATGTCAAACAAAATAAACGGGTAACTAAAAACATGCCCCCGTAGGCAAAAAGTTGCGCAAGAAAGTTTACTACGAGATGGAAAGAGAAACCATAAAGGCACCAAAATTCTTCCGACACTATTTCGCCTGTGCCTGGCGCCAATCCTTTCAAGGCAAGGTCTGCTTTCTGGGTCTTATGATTGGATTTATCCTCACGCCATCCTCGAAGGCCGTGATTTAGACTTGGCTCCATCAAGGCAAGGCGCGAGCAGGTGTTTCGCGATATCCCATGATTATTGATGTTGCCGCCTGCCTTTGGCCATTTTATGAAGAATGCATGGCAATGAATCAAACCCCTGGTGCGGTCGGCGCGCTCCGCGCCCTCCTTATCGCCTCGCAAGCATACCTGCGCCCGTTAAAGAATCTCTAAAAATCACCCGATATATCAAGGGAGGCAAACCCTCGGGGAGTCTAGGCACATGAGGCCATCCGATCTGACAACGATGAGCAAAAGGGCCGTTGTAAAAACAGGGGCACGCGGCTTCTCTCTGATAGAGCTTTTAATCGTCGTGGCCATCATTCTTATTATTGCAGCGATTGCCATCCCCAACTTTCTCCGCTCCCGGGCGGCCGCCAATCAAGCCTCCGCGGTCGGGTCGCTACGGACTATGAACACAGCGGAGTTCACCTACGCTTCCACTTATGGCATGGGCTATAGCGCCACGCTTGGTTACTTAGGCTCCCCTGCCTCCAGCGTTCCCGCCGACTCGACCCAGGCGGGCATCATCGACGACGTGCTGTCCGGGAAAACCACAGGAGGGGCCGGAACCATGACCTCCAGCAAGAGTGGTTATCAGTTCACCTATTCTCCCGGAGTGGCGATCGGCGGAAGGATCGAATCGTACAGTTTCAGTGCCGATCCCCTGACCCGCGGAACGAGCGGCACCAATTCCTACTTTGTCGACCAGACAGGCGTCATCCGCCAAAACAGCACGGCCCCGGCCACCATGGCTGACTCACCCTTGGCCGGGTGAAAGGCTTGACTTGGGCCTCAGGCTAGGTCGAAGGCCCCCATCTAGAAGCTAGAATATAAGAAACGCCGTAGGAAAACACCCCCGCCTCGGTTGACTCCTCGGCGTGGGCAACCCGGCCCGGGCTGAAGATGTTCGCCTGGTTGGGCGCGTAGGGCAGGGCTGCCTGGAGCACCGAACCTACACGGTATTCCTTGCGGCTCTTGAAGCAAAATCCACTCCGTGAAATATTCTCGGTCTTGGTAATCTCCTCCCCCAGTTGCTCATCCCGGATACAGGCCATCACGCGCAATCGGAGGCGCGCCTCTCTGCGGTTCTCTCTTGTCCGCACGGCCTGGTCAGGAACTTGTGGACGTTCCGCCGTGACGCTTGGTTGCTCCACGCCGGAATCATGCGGAGCGGCGCTGGCCAGCGCAGGAAGCCAGAGAGTGGCGTTCGAGCAGTGCTTGCAGAACACTGAAAGCCGGTGGTTCGCTTCCAACACCTCCGCCTCAGGCCCATCAAGATAAGTCACCTTGCGGGCATGACAGACCGCGCACTCCAACAGCACGCGGGCGGCGGCTTTTTCGCTCTCACTCGGTTCCGGAAATTCGATGTCCCAGAGATTCACGTCCGGCTCAAGAAAGGCGATGCCGTAATAATGTCCCTCCGGTCCTTCTCCGAGGTGGCCGACGACCCGGGCCGCCGCCTCCTTGCCGGTGGTTTTGCAGAGCACGGTGAGTTCCTGGTCGGCTGAGAGGATTCGATTCAGCACGATCTTTCCGCCGTGCCGGCTGACCAGGACGGCCCGCGTTTGGTCCAAGAAATCAGACCCAGCCACTTCAATGGGGACTTCGATCGATACGCGGTCGCTGCGCCGCTTCAGGAAGGCTGCAGCGTCGGATTTTTCGTCCGTTTGTAATTTGGGATCCATGCTGAGTTCCCGGGCGCTTTCCTCTCGATGCGAACTCGAGTGCGTTCCTGGCTCTGTGGCTTGCCGGCCGCCTGCCGCCTGCCGCTCGCCTTGGGCGGTTGCGGCCAACTTGCACTATTAGAATCGGCAGAATGAGGAAACAATTGACGAACGATTAGTGCTTGCCTACTCGCGCTCGTAGATTCCAAAGTCCCAGAGCCGCGGAAAATCCCGCCTGGGGAGACGAATCTGGGAGCGCGCGGCGCGGGCGTGGGCAACGGCGGGAATCCCATCTTGACTCGGCTGGCGTGTAGGCGTATCTCTAGACCCTAGAGGAAAACGCGAATGGCGATTCCCACCCCCGCGCTTCAGCCCCCCGCGATTGCGCGAACAGTTAGCAGAAAAAGACAACCCTTAGCCGAGAGGTGCAATCATGCGTTCGGTCGAAAGAGTGCGTGGCCTGATAGCAGGAACATCTGTTGATCACTTGCCCGTGCAGCCCGTCATTATGATGTTTGCGGCCAAGCATGCGGGAATGCTTTACATTGATTACACCAAGGACGGCCGGAAGATGGCGGAAGCCCAAAGCAAACTGGTGAGGGATTTTGGGATTGACTGCCTGCTCACCTGTTCGGACCCCGCGCGAGAAGTCATCGATATTGCCGGCGATGGAAGCGTCCTTTGGTATGAGGATCAAGGACCCGTGATCAATGAGGAACGGGCGGCCCTCAGCGAGAAACCGCGCCTCAAGAGTTTCAAAGTCCCCGATCCGCTGGGCGGCGGCCGGATGCACGACAGAATTAGAGCCATCGAAATTCTCAAGAAAGAGTTTGCAGGTGAGGTGCCCATCGTCGGATGGGTGGAAGGCCCTCTGGCCTTGGCGCAGGAGCTGCGGGGATTGAACCGCATCATGACCGACTTCGTGGACGATCCCGCCTTTGTGAAAGACCTGATGGATTTTTGCGCCGAAGTGGCCGTGGTCTATGCGGCCGCCCAAATCCAGGCGGGCGCAGACACCATCGGGATGAGCGACGCCGCGGCCAGCATGATCGGGCCTCGTTATTATGGAGAATTTCTGTATCCAAGGCAGCACCGCGTGGTCGCGTCCATCCGGCAAGGCTATCCGGATATCATGGTCCGCCTTCATATGTGCGGCCAGACGGACCCGCTGATCTCCCAAATGCGAGAGTTGCCGGTTCACATCTTCGAGCTGGATTTCCCGACTGACCTCGCTATCGCCAGGTCGCGGTTGGGGCCGGACCTCGTGATTCTCGGAAACGTCTCTACGATTACGGATCTATTGGAAGGTTCCCCGGAAAGAGTCTATGAGGCATCGAGGAACTGTCACGCCATTTGCGGCAAGTACCATATTGTGGGATCGGGTTGCGAGGTTTCACCCCTTACCCCGCCGGAAAATCTCCGGGCCATGGTGCAATACTCAAAAGATCACAAACCCGAAGAGTACCTATGCCCGAGCGAACCTTCCCACGGCAGGGTCGCGGAAACCGCATGAGCTGGTCCATTGCGCACGGCGTTCTTTAACCCAACCGCCTCCATCATCGGTATCCTTCTCTTTAAGCGTCCTGGCGTCTGGACAGTCAAGACCCCTTCTGACCTGCCGCGGCTGCCGGAATTCGGACTAGCCGAACTTTCGCAGTTAAGGGCATGTTGAGGTCGTAAGTGGTTTGTTTTCATCAAAGCGGTCTCCAAGGTCTACACTACATTTTGAGCTGGAGGGTGGCTGTTGCCGCCTGCTCCGCTGGCTTGATTCGCGGCGGCGGTTGCGGCGGCAACGATAAATGGAGCCGATGCAGCAGAAGCCTCTGCTCGGGTTCCGGCTGGGTGTAGCGGGGCATGATCAGCCACCGTCCGTCGGTCGTGGGCAAGCAGACATCGAGCATTTGAATCGTGCCCAGTTTTTCCAGCACGGCGCGCGGCGTGAGGCCGGGCGCCAAGGCTTTGAGCCTTTGCTTCAGGGTGACGGAAAGGGCGTAGGCCAGAAAGGCCACGAAAATGTGCGCTTTCACGCGCTTCTCCAATTGATGATAGAGGGGACGCAGCCCCAACTCGCTCTGCAAGGTTTTGAAGGCCGCCTCGATCTGGGTGAGTTGAATATAGCGTTCCCACAGGACAGCGGGGTCCTCACCCACCAGGTTCGAGCGCCACAGGTAATGCCCGTCGCGGAGTTCAGCCTTTCTCAACTTTTCCTTTTCCATGGCGAAGGTGAACGCCTGAGGTGTCACTTCCTCACCCTCCTCGGGCAAGTG
>DATKQU010000002.1:0-17581 GCA_035532595.1 Terriglobia bacterium
TTGGGGAACTTGCAAGGTTCCGACGAGGTCGGAAAGGTGGGCGCGGTGGCGCGCGCAGTAGGCGCGAATGCCTTCCACGATCTGCAGCGCGGTTTCCGGGGCGTAGAAGTTGGCGGTGCCGATTTGCACGGCCTGCGCGCCGGCCAGAATGAACTCCAGCGCATCCTCGGCGCTGGCGATGCCTCCTATGCCGATGATGGGAATCTTAACGGCGCGAAACGTTTGGTAAACCATCCGCAAGGCGAGCGGCTTGATGGCAGGGCCGGAGAGACCGCCGGTAACGTTTGAAATGCGCGGCGTGCGCGTTTCAACATCAATGGCCATCCCCACAAACGTGTTGACGAGCGACAGCGCATCGGCGCCAGATCCCTCCGCGGCGCGGGCGAGTTCCGTGATGTCGGTGACGTTGGGGGAGAGTTTTACGATCAAGGGATGGCGGGCCGCCTTTTTGCTTGCTGCCACGACTTCTTCCGTCAGGCGCGGATCGTTGCCGTAAACCATGCCGCCACAACGGGTATTAGGGCAGGAAATGTTCAGCTCGTAGCCGTCGATGCCATCGCCCGAGTTCAGGATCTCGATCGCCCGCACGTACTCTTCCGTGGAGTAGCCGAAAACGTTGACGATGCAGCGCGTGCGGAGGGTTCTGAGGAAGGGCAGTTTTTCTTCCAGGAATTTCTTTGCGCCGACGTTTTGCAGCCCGATGGCGTTCAGCATCCCCGCTGAGGTTTCGTAAATGCGCGGGGAAGGATTGCCTTCCATCGGTTCCGCGGAAATACCCTTCACGCAAATCCCGCCCAGTTGGTTCAGGTCGATGAGGTGGGCGAATTCTTTTCCGTAGCCAAAGGTGCCGCTGGCCGTCAGGACGGGATTCGCAAAGTGGATGCCGGCGATTTCGGCGTCAACGCGCGGCGTAAACCCTTCGGGGCCGGGGCTCGCGCCCGCTGCGTCCTGTCCGGGTGCTTGTGGGGATGGTTTCGTCATTTTAGATTTTGGGGATTTCTTCCTTCTCCCAGATTACTTTTTCAGCTCGGAAAACCGGACCTTCCGTGCAGACTCGCTCGTAAGCCGCGTGGCCGGTTCCGGTCACCCGAATCGAGCATCCCAGGCAGACTCCCAGCCCGCACCCCATCCGGTTTTCCATGGAAACCAGACACGGATGCCCGTACTGGCGGGCCAGCGCGACCGACGCTCGAAGCATCGCCCAGGGCCCGCAAACCATGAACAGGAATTTCTGATTGCGGTGACGTTCCAGATACTGCGCCAGAGGTTCGGTGACATAGCCGCCATGTCCATGGGAGCCGTTTTCCGTGGCCAGCGTCACTTCCTGAACGCAACTCTTGAAATCCTCAACCCCCACGAGATCTTCCCGGGTGCGCCCTCCAAAGAACAGCCGCTGGCGGAACCCGGCTTTGGCAAGCTCGCGCGCGGGGAGGAGCAAAGCGGCAATCCCGATGCCTCCCGCAACGTGCAGAACTTCCTCCGCCCCTTCGGTGGCGGGCAGGTATTCTTCCTCGAAAAAGCCGTGCCCCAAGGGCCCGAGCAAGCCAACCTGATCACCCGGCTTCAATTCGGCCATTAAGCGCGTGCCCCGGCCGACGATTTTGTAGAGGAGCTGAATGATTTCCGGGGAACTGCCGGGCTCATGCTGGTTTTGCACATTCCCGGCGGGCCGTATATCGTAGATGCTCATCGGCCGGCGCAGCAGGACGTCCGTATGCCCGAGCAGCCGAACCATGACAAACTGCCCGGGGCGCGTTGCCTGGGCTTGCCGTGGAGAATATAGATTCAATAGAAAGTGGCCGCCTTCGAGTGGCTGATTCTCAACCACGGCGACAGTGTCATCGTACATCCGATTTATTCTACCAGAACAGCAACGCGGTTCGAGATACTGTTCTTGAAGTGACGCTTATCCGATGGTTCTGTCTTGCCCGGCACGGCGGGTTCTGGACCCCACGACCGGGCAGGAGCCTTGACAGGCTCAAACACGCCACTCTGGGATAAAATAGCGTTTTTATGGGCTCCTTCTCTCTGAGCTTTTTCTCGCCTTCGTCGGCGTGAAGGCATCCTGATTGACTTGGAGCGAGAAAGACAAGCAATCTGACGAGTTCGAGTTAACGCCTGAATCAGCAGCGGCTGTTCCACAAGCGAATGTCGCCAACCTGTTGATAGACTTCGCAAACGGAATATCACTCGAAGGAGCTTTTTCCCTTTGGGCAGGCTTTCAGGCTAGAATTCAAGGCAAGGTTTCCGGCAATGACTTTATTCCTGCAAAGTGCGCTGATTCTGAGCTTGGTGGCGGCCAACGCCTTTTTTGTGGCGGCAGAGTACGCACTATTGAGCATCCGGCGTAGCCGGCTGCAACAACTGGTGCGGATGGGCAGCATCCGCGCCGTACTGGTGCAAAAGCTGCTTGTCTATCCCAGCCGGCTTTTTTCCGGCCTCCAACTGGGAATTACAGCCGCCAGTCTTCTGCTCGGCTGGTTGGGAGAATCCATGCTGGCGGAAGAACTGCGGGAGTTGCTGGGGGGCAGACTGCAGCATTTTGTCGGTGCGGTATCGCACGGGACCTCGACCGTCTTTGCCTTCCTGTTGATTACGGGGCTGCTGATGGTGCTCGGTGAACTTGCTCCGAAAACGATTGGTTATGAGCGCGCTGAAAGAGTCTCATTGCTTTCAGCCTGGCCGTTGACCCTGTACATGCGGGTGGTCCACTACCCCGTTCTCCTGATGGATTGGCTGGCTAACCGGGTGGCGCGCGGGGTGGGCGTGACAGCTTCCGTGGGGCACAGCGATATGCACAGCTTGGAGGAGGTGGAGCTGATTGTCGCGGGAATTCGCAAGCGCGGCCTGCTGGGTGAAGAACAGGAAGAAATGATCCACAGCGTGTTGGATCTTCACCGGGTCCTGGTGCGGGAGATTATGGTTCCCCGGCCGCAGATTACTTCCATGCCGCTCAGCAAAGACCTCGGTTTCCTTCTTGAACACATTGTGAAGGACCAGCATTCGAGGGTCCCCATTTACGAAGACTCGCCCGACCATATTGTGGGAATCCTTTATGCCCGGGACCTTTTGGGGGTCACCATGGATCGCCTGCGCTACCACATTCCCCTCAGCGAGCCGCTCGACTTAAGGTCTCTGCTTCATGCCCCGATGATCGTTCCTGAAACCATGCCGCTGATCAAGTTGCTTGATGAGACTCGCCGCCGCCACGCCCAATTGGCCCTGGTGGTGGATGAATTCGGAACCTTCGTGGGGCTGGTGACCATCGAGGACGTGCTCGAGCAGATCGTGGGCGAGATTCAGGATGAATACGACCGGGAAGAGGATGTCATCCAGCAGGTCGGCGAACACGTCCTGGTGGTGGACGCCGCGCTCAGTTTGCGGGAACTGGCGGACGATTACAACGTCGTCCTGCCGCGCGGCGCGGGATACGAGACCCTGGCGGGCTTTGTGCTGGACCGCCTGGGGGCCATTCCCAAAGGCAGTGAGAGCTTTATCTACGAAGGACGGGTGTACACCGTGGTTGAAATGGAAGGGTTGCGCGTGGCGAAAGTCAAGGTTGAGAAGCTTGCCGGGAAGGGACCTCGCTTGAAGGTTGGCTCAACGCCCTCGAAGGCGGATTCGAAATGACTTCCGGCCGCTTCGCTAGGGCGCCGGGGCCGGTTCTTCGCCCAGCATAACCGCTACTTCTGTCCCGCGCTTCGCGTTCAGTGCTTTCGCCGCCGATCCCCGGTTCGTGGCGAGCTCGAGAAAACCGGAACTCCCCAGGATGGCAAAAATCTCCGAAGGCTTGCCCAGCGCAAAAGACGCGTGGATCTCAGTTACTTCGCGCCCGCTAACGACGATGCGGAAGCGCGGCGGGTTTTCCGCGAAAAGTTGCGGCACGTCCTCTGGACGAAGGTTGGTAATGATATTCCCGAATTTGTCCACTTTGATCGCCATCCCTTTTAGCAGGTTTGGATTTTCCCATTTCGGCCGGGGAAATGCGGACTTCGCGTAATCGGTGATCACCTCTCCGAATTTTTCCGCCTCCACTCCGCGACTTAGCCATGCCGCGACGGGTGCGAAGATGTCGCGGCCGTGGAAGGTGTTGCTGACAGGATTCAGAAAGTAATGGTTCGCGGTCACGTGGCGAACTTCAACCCTCTCTTCGCGCTCGTAAATCAGCGAGAGCACTCCGTTGTCTGGCGCCACAAAGTTGTAATGCGCTGTGCGCACCAGAATGGGCCGCCGGCTGGAGCCGACGCCCGGGTCAACGACGACAAGATGGATGGTCTCGGGCGGGAAATACAGATAGCTCTGCGCAAGGGTGAAAGCGCCGTCGAAGACGTCGTAGGAATTGACTTGGTGGTTGATGTCCACGATGACGGCCTCTGGGTTGATCTTCAGAATCACTGCTTTCATCACCCCGACGAAGTGGTCTTGTTCGCCGAAGTCGGTGGTCATGGTAATGACGGGCTTGGATGGCAAGGTGCTTTCTCCTTTGGGGGATCGCGACTAAGCGGTTAAAGCGCAACCTAGCGGAAATCGCTGACCTTTGTCAAGGCGAGCCCCCCGTGGCTCGAGGTGAGGCCCTTCCAAGTTCTTAGGAAGCCTGAAAAATCTTCCGGTAGTCTTGAAGCGAGAGCGGCGGCACAGTAGCCGCAACGAGATTTTCCTCGATGTGCTCGCGATGGCTCATCCCGGCCAGGGCGCAGGTAATGCCCGGAGTAGAGCGAACAAATTGGATGGCGCGCTGGGCGTCGGTATCGAGTCCGGCAAAGCGCTGCCGAAACTCTTCCGGCAGGCCCTGCGCGAGCTGGCTCTGCAAAAGGCTGGCGCTGGCAAAAACCATCAGACCCCGCTCCCGCGCGAGATGAAGGAAGGGAACTTGCTTTTGGCCCATCGGCTGCGTATTCGCTGTCAGAGCTTCGGGCATGGCGATATTAAACGGGAGTTGGACAGCGCGAAAATGATGATCTTTTCCACCTACCTCCTCGGCAACGTCAAGGACCACCTGAAGGGAGAGCGCTTCCGGGGAATCAGGGGGTATCCGGAAGCCGTTCCAGGTTGCGGTGCCATACATACGAATCTTGCCGTCGGCGACCGCTTGCTCAAGGGCTGAAAATGCCGCCTTGAGGCGCGCCAGAAACTCGCCACGGGAGATCTCCTTGAGCTGCGTTTCGGGATTGTGCAGGTAATAGATGTCGATCGTCTCGACTCCCAGATTGGCCCGGCTGGTATCGATCTGGCTCGTCAGGTAGCGCGGGGTCATAACGTGGCAGCTGGCAACAACTTCTTCGGGCCGCAGCAGTCCCGGCTGGATCAGTTTTTCGCTGAAATATTCGGAAGGATCTTGAGTGAGTGCGCCATCGAAGGCAAGAAACCCGCCTTTTGTGGCGAGGATGATCTCGTCGCGTTCGATGGTACCCGAAGAGATCAGCGAGGCGAGCCCTTGGGCGATGGCGCGCTCGCTGCGCATGTGGCGATAATTGACCGCTGTGTCCAGAACGTTCGTGCCCATTTCGACGGCGTGAATCACCGCAGCGCGATATCGATCATCGACTTCGCGGGTGGGATCGCCGAGGTAGGTCCCGAGACCGATCGAGGCGGTCCAGAGTTGGTGGGATTGGCGATAATGTTCCGGCAGGCGATCGGCAAACCGCGCGCGAAAGCTGCCGGTACCCTCAGGAGTGGCAAACCCCGGGATGAGCATTGGGTAAAGTTCTCCTCGGTTGAATTCAGGTCTTCCGCAGGCCGACTTGCCCGGCAATCCAGCGTGAAGGCTCGTTTGTCGACTTCCCGCGGAGGAGCGCGAGCTCGCGAGTTTTCTACGGCGCTCCGCCATCCCGCCTTCAGAAGTGAACATGCGTCGATTACTTGGCCCGGAGCAGGAGCACGGGCACGCTGATGCTATGCTGCACTCGGGGAGCCGTTGTCCCAAGAAACAAGTCACCGATAAGCCGATGTCCGTGAGTGCTCATAGCCAGCAAGTCGCAGCCTTCCTTCTGAACATATTTGATGATTTCGCTGGCCGGATCGCCGTACGCCAAGGCGGCCTCGGTTGGAACGCCGGCGGATTCAAGCTCGATTCTGACCTTCTCCAAATACGCCTTGTCCTCGCTCACTTCCGGACCCACGGCATCCGCGCCGTACATACGGGCCGCCCAGCCGTCGGCAACGTGCAGTAGTGTGACCCGGCTGTGCATAATCCTGGCCAAATCTTTAATGTGTTCGATGATAGCCCGGTCGGTTGGTGTCGCGTCCAGGGTGACCAGAATCTTTTGATACATAGAGTCCTCTCGAATTGGTTTCCGTCCACGGCGCACCTTCAGTGGCCGATGATGACAGCCCAAGCTCCTTTGAGCGCCTCCGGCAGGCCGTAGATGTCCATGGCGGTAATGAGCAGGGCGCTGGCCCAACCGACGACCATGAGAAACCATCCGTTCCGCCACTTGCCCATGCGCTTGCGTGAGCTGGTGAAGTGCAGCAATGGGAACATGGCGAAGGGGAGCTGCAAGGCCAGCACCACTTGGCTGAGCACGAGCAGGTCGGTCACGCTGCTCGATCCGCGCACGCCGATAATCAACACCGCTGGGATAATGGCCAGTGCGCGGGTAATGAGCCGTCGCAACCATGGGCGGAGCCGCCAATGCATGAACCCTTCCATCGCCACCTGCCCGGCGAGCGTGCCGGTGATGGTGCTGCTCTGTCCGCTGGCCAGCAACGCCACGGCGAACAAGGTGCTGGCCATGGCGGTTCCCAGCAGTGGCGCCAGGGTCAGATAGGCGACACGGATCCAGTCGCTTTCGGGGCTGAACGTGAGCACCTGTCCGCCCGGTACGGTCACACTCGCCTTGCCGTAAAAGACCAGCGCCGCAAGCACCAGAATCGCGGCGTTCACGAAGAAAGCGATGGCCAGGGCTACCGACGCATCAATCGTGTTGAACAGAATTCCGCTGCGAATGGAGCGATCATCTTTCTGGAGTTTGCGGCTCTGCACCAGAGCCGAGTGTAGATAGAGATTATGGGGCATCACGGTGGCGCCAACGATGCCGATAGTGAGCACGATCATGCCGTTTTGGCCGAGTCCGGGGTGAAACAGCGAGCTGCCCATTTCGGCGAAGCTGGGACGGGTCTGGGGAAGCACAAAAATCTCGATGAAGTAGCACCCGGCCATCGTTGCCACCAGCAGTAGGACCACTGCCTCGATGGTGCGCATCCCGAAGCGCTGCAAGCCCAGCAAAATCAGCACGTCGCACCCCGTGATGATCACTGCCCAGAGCAAAGGAATATTGAACAGCAGATTGAGGGCTACAGCGCTGCCCAGCACCTCCGCCAAGTCACAGGCGCCGATGGCGAGTTCACAGAACAACCAGTTGGGCACTCGAGTCCAGCGCGGGTACCAATCGCGACAGCACTGGGCGAGGTCCTTTCCGGTGACCACGCCGATCCGGGCGGCGATGACTTGCATGAAAATGGCCATCAGGCTGGCGAGGGCGACAACCCACAGCAGCCCGTACTTAAACTGCGCTCCGCCCGCAAGGTCGGTGCCCCAGTTTCCGGGGTCCATGTAGCCGACGCTGATGAGAATCGCCGGCCCCACGAAGGCCCGCCACTGATTCCAGAACCCGGCCGCGTCATTCGGCACTTCCACGGTGCCGTGCAGCCCCTCCAACGACAAGCTGCCGCTGGTTGGTACAACGGCAATCTCCTCTGCCTCAGGCCGATTTGCTCCAACGTGCTCGTTGTTTTGCGGGTGATCCATATTGGGGCTTAACTGAACTTCAGACTATATACTTGATTCTGATTGTGCTGCAAACCTAGAGAAGCGTCAATTTCTGTCGAACCTTGGCCTTTGCGCACATGCCATCTTAATCTCCTCGCAGCATGAATAACGCAGTTTCTATCGGAGCCTTCACCCACGCTGGGGAGTGCCACAAGACCCCGGTATCAGCTTCAGTCTCCGATGACGCGAGCCAGGCGATTCTCAAGGATGACGTCAGAATGAAAATCCTGAATCTTCAAATAATGTGCCGCCGCATCCTCGATCGCCTGACGTGGAACCAGGCCGACGATCTCACTGCTCGCGATGGTCACCTGTGCCTGGGCGGCTTCCTTGGCGACCGCATCAAACACCGTCCCGAGGGAGGTGGTTTCAAAGTCGGTCAAGTTGATGGAGACCTGGGCCAAATTGCGAGCCTTCAGTTCCACTCCGATCGCCTTGACAGCCGGAAGGCCTCCGGATGAGGCTCGGATCTTCCTGGCGATGGCTTTGGCCAACTGCACATTGGAGGTGTTCAGGTTGATGTTGTAAGCAATCAGAAACTTTCGCGCCGCGACAGCCGTCGCCCCCGCCGTGGGATGGAGGTGAACACCCCCAAAGTCGGGCTGCCGCTCAGGGTTCGTGCGAATCTCCTCGCGCAGCCGTTCGAACTGCCCACGCCGGATATGCTCAAGGTTCTTCCGCTTGGGATGGCGAGCGGCCGCTTCGTAAAGAAAAGTCGGAATATGGAAACGCCGCCACGTTTGCTCAGCCACCGTGCGCGCGATGCCGGCGCACTCGGCCAGCGTGACCCCCTTGATGGGAATGAAAGGCACCACGTCGGTGGCTCCCATGCGGGGATGCACTCCCTGGTGGTTGTTCAAGTCGATCAGTTCGGCGGCGCGTCCGATGGCTCGTAAGGCCGCTTCACCGACGCTTTCCCGAGTTCCCACAAAGGTCACCACGGAGCGGTTGTGGTCCGGGTCCATTTCCTTGGCGAGTAAATGTACGTCCGGCCCCGCAAGGAGAGCTTGGACGATGGTTTCCAGCTTGGCAGCGTCCTGCCCTTCGCTGAAATTCGGAACGCATTCAACGATGGTTTGCACGTTACGAATTTAGCACAGGGAAAGCGGTAAAATCTCGGCATAGGGTTCCGGCTTGTCTAGGCGCCTCCCTGAAGTCGCGAGTGAAGCGGGTCCTCTGCGCAGGGATGAAGATGGTTGACGTGAAAGAGGGATGTCAGCCGGCGTTTTGTTATAATGAACTTATACACCGGGACAGGAGGTACATATCCCATGCCGAGCTACGACTATCTCTGCAAACAATGCAACAAGAAATTCACGCTTATTCTGTCGCTGGCGGAATACGAAAAGGCGCGACCCGCTTGCCCGAAATGCAAAAGCCGGAAAGTCGAACAGCGCATCACCGAGTTCTTTGCCGTTACTTCCAAGAAGAGTTGAAGCGTTTTCCTGTTGAGTTGCACGGGCTATCCGGCAGGAGTTTCAGGGCCTGTTGCGCCACGCGTGTCGTGAGCTGAGTGATCGCCTGCGCTGAGGCGGCCGATGAGTCCGAAGCCGCAGTCACTCGCCAGGATGCTTTGAAGGCGCTTTGCGGCGCCGGGTGTGCCGTCGGCAACAGCAGCCTGGCTCGTGCGGCAAGAGGAGCCGCTCCCAGATGTCTCCTCGCCCTGAAGCGATACCCAACTGGCGCCTGAGGTCAGGGTCAACAAGGCGTTAAGGACTCGCCGCTGATTTTCTGTGCCAATGGCATCCTTTAATCCGCTGACCCCGGGAATGGGTAAGGTTTCCGAACCGCCAGCCATCTGATCTCTTGCAATGACCATCGGGGCTTTGATTTCCCCCTTGGCGATGAGAGCGTTCAACTGCTCGGCGTATCGCGAGTGCTGCTCCGGACCGAGCCAGCTAACCCGAGCCGGCAATCCCTGAAACTTGACGTGCTTTCGCGCCAGGCGAATCCAGCGGGCCAGCATCGCGTCATCGGGAAAAAGCTCCAGCAATAGGTCATCGGCGCGTTGGATGTCTCTCCTTTCGCCGGAGAGCGCCACCCAGCGCAACGGCACCCGGCCCTCCGCAAAGGCTGGGCGGAGGTAAGTGGAAACAAAGCCGGGCCAGCGATGGGCTTCCTGGACTCCGGCGTATTTCAAAGCCGCGCCGCTGAGGTTGTTTCCAAAGTCGAAGGTCACAGCGCCAAGTTTCTCAAGTTGGAGCATTCCCCGGGCATGCTGTGCAAGAGAGTGGCGAACTCGCTGGAGGTAATCTTCCGGGTTCGTATGGCGGAGAGCTTCCGCCTCCTTGAGCGCCAAGCCGGCGGGGATGTATCCGTTCAAAAGATCGCACACGCCGGTCAAATCGCTCAAAATGTCGGGGACGACACCACGGCTGGCAAGTTCCGGGATGATTGCGGCGCAGTTTCCTACCAGACCCACCGAAACGGGCTGCCGCTGGCGCACGGCATTCTTGAGAATGCGCAGCGCTTCGTCCAGACTGTTCACACAGAAATCGCAACTGCCGGCGCGGATGCGGCGCGTAATCTTTTCGCCATCGACGTCGATCCCGAGGAACGCTGCCCCCGCGAGCGTTGCGGCAATCGGCTGAGTTCCTCCCGCGGCGCCCATGCCCCCGGAGACGATCAGCTTGCCCGTCAGATCACCGCCAAAGTGCGCGCTGCCCACTGCCGCAAACGTCTCTAAGGCCGTGTGCAGAGCTTGCTGGCTTCCGGCGTACGTCCAACTCCGAGCAGCGTCTTGGCCGAACAGCGCAAGCCCCAGCCTTTCAGATTCAGGAAGCTCATCCGCTCCGGACCAAGCACTCAAAGGATTTGAGTTGGCGATCACGACGCGGGGAGCCTCGGTGTACGTCTCAAAAATGCCCGCCGGCTCGCCCGCTTGGATCAAGAGGGTTTCATCGTTCTTCAAACTCTTGAGGGATCGGAGAATGGCATGATAGCAATCCCAGTTTCGGACAGGTTTTGCGGCGCTTCCATGAACCACCAGGTCCTCAGGCCGCTCCGCCACTTCTTCATCGAGCGAGTTCATCAGCATGCGCAGGGCGGCTTCCTGAGGCCACGCTCGACAGCTGAGTTCGGTTCCCCGGGGAGCGCGAACCGGCTTGTAGATTCCCTCGCGCTCGGTTGTAGGCGAATGCGTCATACTTGATTCTCCGCTGATGATCTTAGTCGATGAGCGACTAAAGGAAAAGCTCGCGGGCGACTTTGTCAGCCGGAACATCTCGCCATGTGCGTCCGGGGCGCGGGATTTCCAGCCGGGCGCGCTGCTGAAAACAACTTCCCGGGCGTCTGTGCTAGAATTCTCCTGGCCGGGGCGCCGTTTCCTGAAACGAAGGCCATTGCATCTATGGACTCAAAAAGTTTTAAAACGCTGAATGAATTGTTTCTGCGGGCAGTCGAGGGCAGCTCCAGGCAGAACGTTTTCCTGTCGAAATCGGCGGGCCGGTACCGCGGGACTTCGTCACTTGAAGTGCTCAAAACCGTGGCTGCCTTGGCCCGCGCCTTGGAGAGCATGGGCGTTCGCAAAGGCGACCGGGTCGCGCTGCTCGCGGAAAATCGCGTTGCGTGGGCGCTTGCTGACTATGCCATTCTGGGGCTTGGGGCGATTGCGGTCCCTCTCTATTCGACGCTGCTCGAAGACGACATTGAGTACATCCTCCGCGATTCAGGGTCGAAAGGCATTATTGTCTCGACGCAAGACCAGCTCCAGAAAGTCCTCAACGTCCGGTCCCGCGTGCCGGATCTTCTTTCTTTCGTCTTGGCGATGGACCCGTCTGGGGCCGTTGTTCAAGACGTGTGGAGCTGGAAGGAAGTGCTGGAGCAGGAAGGCGCGCGCGGACCCGATCCGGTTGAATCGTTTCGGGCGCAGGCTCTTGCCGTGCGCCCCGAGGATACGGCCACGCTGGTTTACACCTCAGGGACCACCGGAGTCTTCAAAGGAGTTGTGTTAACCCACGCCAACATCGTTTCAAACATCCAAGCCTGCTATGAAGTGTTCGACCTTGGGGCGACCGACGTGGCGATGGCTTTCCTGCCGCTGGCCCACATTCTTGAGCGGATGATTGACTTCTATTACCTCGCGCGGGGCGTTTCCATTGCCTACGCCGAGAGTATCGATTCGCTGCCTCAAAATTTGCGCGAGGTGCGCCCCACCATCATGGCAGTGGTGCCGCGCCTGCTGCAAAAGATTCGCGAAAGAGTTGTGGAAGAAGTTCAGCACCTTCCGCCCGCGAAACAAAGACTGTTCCAATGGGCTATCGACACGGGAAGGCGATATTTCCCCTACGGGCTTGAGCGGCGGCAGCCGACCCTGGGCTTGCGCCTCAATCGAGCGCTGGCCCACCGGCTGGTGTTTCGAAAGATCCAAGGGCAGTTGGGCGGGCGGTTCCGGATGTTCATCTCCGGCTCGGCTCCTCTGGGCCGGGAATTGGCGGAATTCTACTTCGCGATCGGCATCCCGGTTTACGAAGGCTACGGCCTGACGGAAACGTCGCCGGTGATCGCGGTCAACAGTCCTCAAGCCGTGAAGCTGGGAACCGTGGGCCGGGTTATTGCCGGAGTTGAAGTCAAGCTGGGCGAGGAAATCGAGGATTCGGAAGGCCGAACGGGCCGGGAGATTCTGGTTCGAGGTCCCAACGTTACCCCCGGTTATTACCATCAAAACGAGCAAAACGGGGATGTCTTCGCAGACGGCTGGTTCAAAACCGGGGATTTGGGCAGGCTTGACCCGGACGGTTACCTCACGATCACGGGCCGGAAGAAGAATCTCTTCAAGACTTCCGGAGGCAAGTATGTTTCGCCGGAGAAGCTCGAACATCTCTTCCAAGGGCATCGGTACGTGGCTCAGCTTGTGGTGCTGGGAGATTCCCGGAAGTTTGTCGGGGCCCTCATCGTGCCGAACTTCGCTACCCTGGAAGCCTATGCCCGCGAGCAGGGGATCGGTTTCACCACGCGGGAAGAACTCGTGGCCCGCCCGGACGTCTGTGCCTTCCTTCAGCGGGAAGTCGATCAGGCCTGCCAGCATCTTCCTCCTCACGAGCGCATTCGGCAGATTGTTGTGCTGTCCAGAGAATTTACGATTGGGAGCGGCGAACTTTCTCCCAGTTTGAAGGTCAAACGTCCGGTCGTGGAGGAACGCTACCGCGACCTGATTGAGGAAATGTTCACCCGCCGCCCGCCCGCGGCGCCGGCTCGGCAGGAAGCTGCCGGGGCCGGGATGATTTGATGAAGTTCGAAGAAATGAGAATGATGACGAGGAGAATGGTGCGTGAAGGAAGAAAAGGATCCCGTTCCAGATTTTGACATCGACGATGTGTGCCGCCGCTTTGGCGCGATCTACACCGGGGCCATTTCCGACGTGCTCGATGAAATGGGTTATACCCACCAGGTGTTTCCCACTTCGATCCAGGCTTTGCAGATGGACCTGCCCGTTACGGGCATGGCGCTGCCGGTGGAAGGAGAATCAACGGGAAGCAACGACCCTGAGGAAGTCTACATCCCGCTCCTCAAAATGCTGGGGGACATCCGCCACGGCGACGTCATCGTGACGCAGCCGCATGACAACGTCTCGGCCCATCTCGGCGAGCTGTCCTGCGAGACGGCTAAGTATCGGGGTGCGCGCGGGGTGGTGATCGACGGCGGCGCCCGCGATATCGACTACATCCTCAAGCTGGGGATGCCGGTCTTCTGCCGGTATCGCACGCCCGCCGACGTGATGGGACGCTGGAAAATCAACGTATGCGGCAAGCCGATCAAGATCGGCCATGTAACGATTTGCCGGGGTGACTTCATTGTGGGCGACAAGGACGGAGTTCTGGCCATTCCCCAGGAGATCACGCTGGAAGTCCTGGAGAAGGCGGAGGAAATCGTCAGCACAGAGAACCTTGTCCGCAAAGCGATCCTGCAAGGTGTGCATCCCGTGGATGCTTATCGGAAGTACGGCAGATTTTGAAACAGCCTTTTGACTTCCGCTATGGTGTCATTCTGAGCCCGTGACGCGGGCGAAGAATCCCCGCATTGCCTGTGGGGCTTGGGCCAGCAAAGCAATACCGGGATGCTTTGTGGAGTTTAGCATGCAAGGAGAAAAGCAGATTCTTCGGCTCCAAAACGGGCCTCAGAATGACGTGCGTGGGTTGATGCAGACGGCCCCTGCGGATTAGGCCTGGATGAGCAGGTGGTCGATGCGATGGCTGAGATCGCGCAGGTAGGTTTCATCGCCGCCTTTGAGTTCACAGATCGCTGAGCCGGAGTAGCCGATGGCCTGCAGCGCGCTGCGGACCACAGGCCACATCACGTCACCGTCGCCCAGGTTCTCCCATGAGTAGCAATCCTTGCTGAGCTTGAAATCTTTTAAGTGCAGCTTGACAATCCTTTCCCCAAGCGTTTGAATCCAGTCCTGCGGATAACCGTAGAGCACCACGTTGCCGACATCGAACCATGCCTTGATCCAGCGACTCTTGAACTGGTCGATGTAGCTGGCCATTTCCAGCGGGCTGAGCAGGAATTTATTCCACACTTCCTCGATGGCGATGACCACCTTGAGCTGTTCGGCCAGGGGAATCAGCTTGCGAATCTGTCTCTGGGAACGCGCCCACGCCTGGCGATAGGTGGTTTGAGCATTCACCACCGCGGGAACCAGGAGCACAACTTCGGCTCCCCACACGTGGGCGTTGTGCAAGGATGTCCGCATACCTTCCAGGCTCTTTTCAACGACGGCAGGGTCGCTCGACGATAGCGGATACTTCCAGTGGGCCATGTTCATGACGGAGTCGATGCGGATGCCTGCGCCATCGGCGGCCTTCTTGATGGCCTCGGCCTCGCGCGGGTCCGGCGTGGTGGGCGCCTGCACCACCTCGAAGCCGGCATCCCGCGCCATCTTGAAGCGATCGGCAAAGCTCAGTGTCTCCGGCAGCATGTCGAGCACGAGCCCCTTCACAAGGGGCAGCTTTTGGGCTGTCACTTGAGCGTTGCTCACCGAGCCGGGAAGAGCGCCTGCCACTGCCCCGGCCACCGTAAGCTTCAAAAAATCCCGGCGGGAAGAATCGCTGTTCATTTTCCAACCCCTTCCCAAAATCCCTCAGGCAAATTGGTTGAGATCGATTTCGTCTTCCCAGTGCTCGTCGGTCTGGAGCAAGCCATCCCAGGTGACCTGCTGGCCTGTGTACGCTGCCATCCTGCCCAGCATGGCGCTCAGCGCGGACTCAACACCCTGGGCTGCCTGATTGTGATAGTTTCCGCTGAGGATGCTCTCCACAAACGACTTCTTTTTCTCTGGATCGGCTTGTGCCAGGTTGTCACGGAATTGGCCGGTTGCTGAAAACTCCTTGGATTCCGGATGCAGCGGGGAAGCCGCCGTATCCCATTTCCACGCCTCTTCGCCGTAGATCGCCACCGGGCCCGAGTAGTGCGTTTCAGAGACGCCCTTGCTCCCGAAAAAGCGCCAGCCAACGTCCCACCAGCCTTTGTCGAATTGGGTTGAATTGAAGGTCATGTTGATGCCCTGGGGATAATGGTAAACCACCTCGTAGTGGCCGTAGACGTCGCCGGGATCCGTGCGCACCTTCCTTCCGCCTGCGGCTGTCGCCTTGGCCGGATGGCTCTGGAGGATCCAGTTGCACATGTCGATGACGTGGATGTTCTGCTCGACGATGATGTCGCCTGAGAGGACGCGGTAATAGAGCCAGTTGCGGAGCCGGTATTCATCGGGTGAAGCACCAGGCCACTGCGGGCGGTCGATGAAGGTGGCAAAATAGTGGCCCGTGCCGCAGGCGATGGTTCCCAGCGCGCCCGCGTGGATGCGCTTGACCTGCTCAACGTAAGGCGGAGCGTTCCGAAGCTGGAACCCTACTTCCAGGCTCAGGCGGCCTTCGGCGCGGCGGCCGGAATCGAGCACCCGGTTTGCGCCGTGGACATCCACCGCGACCGGCTTCTCGCAGTAGACATGCTTGCCCGCCAGGACCACGGCTTCCAGGTGTTGAGGGTGAAAGTAAGGAGGCGTGGCAATCACCACCACATCGACTTCCTTGGAGTTGGCGATTTCCTCGTAGGCTTTTGGCCCGCGAAACATCAGCGAGGGGTCGACGGGCGCATACCCTTTCGATTTCAGCAGGGTGTCAAAGTTGGCCTTGGCCTTGTCGAGTTGGTCCTGGAAGAGATCGGCGAGCGCCACAACCCGCGCCTTGCCGGTGTTGACGATGTCCGTTGCGTCCGCGGTGCCACGCCCTCCGCAGCCGAGCAGCCCCACGCGAAGCGCTGAATTTGCCTCCGTCCCCCCTACCCGCCCGGGCTTGAGGATCATGAAGCCGGCGGTAGCCGCAGCGGCGCCCAGAAATTCTCTTCGGCGAAGCTTCTTGCTGGAATCTTCGATCACAATCGTTGCCTCCTTAATAAATGCAAGAGCCTCGGCCCCCGGGACCCTTGTTAGCGGTGAACCAACCATTTTACGCAAACAGTGCGATTGCGTCATGCCTCGATCAGCTTGGCGAGATAATCCCTTTCCTTTTTGACGTCTTCCATCTGTTCGGGGCCGGAAATTTCGCGCTCGATGGTGAAGGCTCCCTGGTAATTCAGTTCCTTCAAGCGTTCGATGATCTTGGGGAAATTCACTTTGCCGTGGGGGATCGGAACTTCCTCGCCGAGGTCGCGGGGGTTTGTCGGATACAAGCCGTCTTTGGCGTGGACCCCTTGAACATAGCGGCCGATAACGTCGAGGGCGTCAAGCGGGTTAGCCTTGCCGTAAAGGATCAGATTTGCCGTGTCCAGGTTGACGCCCTGATTGTCCAAGCCTACGTCTTCAATCGCCCTTAACATGGTAATCGGCGTCTCCGTTCCCGCTTCATAGAGGAACTGCTGGCCGTTTTCCCGGCAATAGCCGATGACCTCCCGCAGCGCTTCAATCGATTCCCGGTAGAGATGATCGTTGGGGTCCTCGGGAATGAATCCCACATGAATGCGAAGGGCCGGAATGCCGAGCTGTTTGGCAAAGTCTGAAAACTCCTTTAGTTTTTGAATCCTCTGGGCGCGATAAGTGCGGGGAACAATTCCCAGGGTCAAGGGCCCGTCGTAGAAATTGTAGATGTCCGGCCCGGGTCCCGACGTTCCCAGGGCGGTGGCGACGATTCCGTATTTGTGGAGGGCGGTGCGAAGCCGGCTGACCAGATCGGCGTCGAGATGTCCGGCTTCAATTTGGCAGGTGGGGACGCCCAGGCGGTGAACCTTGGCAATGGCTGCTTCCGGATCGTCTCCGGTGCCCACAATCCACCCGAGCGCCATTGGCTTGAATGATTGCGCCCCAGGCGCCGCTGCGGGCACCCCTGTCACGGGCGCGGTCCCCTGTGCCAGCAATGGCTTTGCGCTTTCACCGAGGCCCGCCGCCAACGCCGCGACGGTAGAAGCCTTCAAAAAATCTCGACGTGTATTCCGATTCATCGGCTCATGTCCTCGTCTCTCGGAGTTGCTGATCGTTGCCATGGCCGGGACGGCAGATGGCCTGGCAGGCTTTGGGGCACTCTCGTCTGACTAAGGTGCCGGAAATGTCTGGATGTAAATATCCTTGAATCGATTCGCAAAGCCATGTTGTCCCACACGTCGGTTCATGCCGCTGACGACCTCCAGCAGTGGTGACTTCTACCTTTTCTCCGGCCCAACCTATCACAAGGCGGCTCAATATGGAAGTTTGCGCACGTCATTCCAGCCTGGGGAACGGCAGGGTGGCCGAGAAGGGGACATCGCGAGAGCCCGGCGCGCTGGCATGGATTTCGGTGGCGAGCAACGAAGGTTTTGTGATTTGGTCCGGGAGGTTTACCCGTGCTG
>DATKQU010000003.1:0-2994 GCA_035532595.1 Terriglobia bacterium
CCCGGTCATTCTGGTTCGGGCCGAAACCGTCCCCGACGATATCCACGGCATGGAAGTTGCCGCAGGAATTCTTACCTCGCGCGGCGGCATGACCTCCCACGCTGCGGTCGTAACGCGTGGCATGGGAAAGTGTTGCGTGGCGGGTTGCGGCGCGGCCGAAGTGGATGAGAAGAAAAAGCAATTGCGCATCGGCAAGCTGACCCTCAAGGAAGGCGAATGGCTGTCTCTTGACGGCTCGCTCGGAAACGTGATTCTGGGAAAGATCGACACGATTCTGCCGGACCCTTCAAGCGGGGATTTCGCAACCTTTATGGGCTGGGCTGACGCAGCGCGCCGGTTGGGTGTTCGAGCCAATGCCGATATTCCTCGCGATGCACTGGCGGCCCGACGCTTTGGAGCGGAAGGGATCGGACTGTGCCGGACGGAGCATATGTTTTTTGCCGGGGACCGGCTCCCTCATGTGCAGCGGATGATTATGGCCTGCAAGGACGCGCGTCAGATAGAAGAAATCAAGGCAGAAATCGAAAAAGAGAAAGAATCGAAGCGGGTTGCAACCCTGAGGAAAGAACTCAGTGAAGCTGTTCGGTACCACAAGGAGCGGCGCGCCGCCCTCGCCAAGCTCCTGCCCATGCAGAGAAAGGACTTCATCGGCCTTTTTAAGGCGATGGATGGTCTTCCGGTGACCATTCGAACCCTTGACCCTCCGCTGCACGAGTTCCTTCCCAAGCGTGAAGAGTTGATGGTGGAGATTGCCACCATCGAGGCGAAAGGGAAGAAGAGTCCCAAGCTCGCCGGGCTGAAGAAGATGCTGGCGGTTGTTGAAGGACTGCATGAATTTAATCCGATGCTGGGCTTGCGCGGATGCCGGCTTGGGATCATGTACCCTGAGATTACGGAGATGCAGGCGCGGGCCATTTTTGAAGCTGCGGTCGAATGCAAGAAGCGCGGCATCGAAGCCAGGCCGGAAATCATGATTCCCCTGGTCGGTGAAGTCAGGGAGCTGATTCTGCAGAAGGAAATCGTCAACCGGGTTGCCGGGGAGGTTTTCGCCAAAAAGGGAGTCAAGGTGGAATATCTGGTCGGGACCATGATTGAGCTGCCCGCTGCGGCCCTTTCGGCGGGCGAAATTGCCGGCGAGGCGGAGTTCTTCAGTTTCGGCACCAATGACCTGACTCAAACCACGTTCGGCCTTTCGCGCGATGACTGCGGCAAGATCATCAACGCTTACGTGAAGCAGAAGATCTGGCCGGCCGATCCCTTTGCGGTGCTGGACCCGAAGCGGGTGGGGCGCCTGCTGAAGATTGGAACTTCAGAAGGGCGCAAGACGCGTCCAAACCTAAAGGTCGGGATCTGCGGCGAGCACGGAGGCGATCCGTCCTCGATCCAGGTCTGCGCGGACGCCGGATTGGATTATGTGAGCTGCTCGCCGTATCGCGTTCCCATCGCCCGGCTGGCAGCCGCACAGTCGGCGCTACGGGAGGCGGCAAAAGAGAGCGCTTCCGCAGAAACCTATACCACCGCCTGAGCGGGCGATAAGAGTGTTCTGGAACAAATCATAATGCAGTGCTTTATGTTGCGCCCGGAAGTAGTCTGAAAATACGACTCGTCAAGTTGAAGGGAGGGCCGCGAGCGGCCCTCCCTTTTTTGTTATAAAACGGGCCCAGCACACCCTACGGCGCTGACCATTGAACGTTCATCCCGAGCTTGGTGCCGCTGGGGCTGAGCGGGGTCAGGAGGTGCAGGGTATTCGCATCGGCATTATCTCGCTCCGCAGTAATCAGCGTCCACAGGCTGGGCATTCCATTTTGTGATCCCATGAGTCTGGCCCCGGCAACTGGCGTTGAGTAGTTTTTGCTCGTGCCCACCATGCCAAGGGTCGTGCCGGAATCGTCCGGAACGATGAAGCCCAGCACGATGGCGTTTGAACTTACGGGTGTGTCGCCGACGTGCCAGTCGGAAGTGAAGACCGCTCCGGAACCAAGCACCGAACCAAACACCTGGCTGATTTCCTCGGGCACGAATAGCTCACCCTTTGTGAGAGTGGCGGCCATGAAGGCAAGCTCCGGCTGGCTGAGCGCCCGCGCCCAGATGTGGACTTCGTCGATTTTTCCTTCAAAGAAGCTGGTATTTAACCCTGAACCTTCCCTGTAGGATTCGCCGATTAAAACAGGGTCGGCGGTCTGCCAAACGGGACCGGCGTGCGATACGCATCCGTCGGCAGAGCCGTTGACGAAGACACAGACCTGCGAGCCGTTATACGTGCCCGCGACGTGAGTCCAAGTATTCAGCGCGAGGGGGGTGCTCCCAAAGACCAATCCACGTCCCCCGGAAGTTCCAGTGCTGTTCACGAGGAACCCGATGGTGTTATTGGGGTCGAGGAACAGTGCGTACGACTCTGCGTAGCTCCCCACGTTGCCTTTGCTCACGATCGATGTGTAGTACTGGCCACCACTTGTGGGATATATCCAGGCATCCACGGTGATGTTGGCAAAGAGGTTCAGGCTGGTGCTGTTGTCAGCCTCCACGTAGTCGTCGCCGTCAAAAGTGAGGTTGCTGAAGAAGCTGGGGCTAGGGCTGGTCGGCCCCCAGAGCGCGTCGTGAAGCGTGCCTGTATTGCCGTAGCCGCTGGAGTCGGCTGTCAGCGTTCCGGAATTCTCATCAAAGTGCCAGTCGGCCCGCAAACCCGCCTGGGCGCTGGACATAATTTCATTGTCGCTGAGCGCGCGGTCCCAAATGCGCGCTTCATCAATGGTCCCGTTGAAGAAGGCCCTGTAGCCTGGGTACTGGCGCGCGCCGAGCTGGACATCGGCCCCGCCAACATTGATCGTTCCGCTGCCGGACGCGGTCCCGTCCAGCACGCCATCGACGTAAATCTTGGCTATCCCAGAGGTCGAGTCGTAGGCGCCTGCCAGATGATGCCAGACACCCAGGGTCAGCGGTTTTTCCGCACAGGCGATGTTGACACCGCCGGTGGTGAACACGATCATGAAGGCA
>DATKQU010000004.1:0-7665 GCA_035532595.1 Terriglobia bacterium
AAAGCGGCCCTCGGCTCCCGCCCCGCGCGCGGGAGGCCCGCGGCCGAAAAACCGATCGCAGCTTCAAAAACCTCGGGCCCGCATTCCCATTCCTTCACGGCCAAAAAGAGCAGCCACCCGCCCGCGGTCAGTCCCGAGGAACTGCACGCCCTGGCGCTGGAGACCTCGGAAGCTGAACGTCGGGCCCAGGACGCGGAGCGGGAATTGCTCGCGCTCAAGAAGATCGCCTTCATGGCCCAGCATCTGGGGAACGAGTTCGACGCTCTCATCATCTCGCTGAACAAGCACGGGTGCTTCATCGAGCTCATGGATTTGTTCGTCGAAGGGTTTGTGCCTCTGGAAAGCCTGGAGGACGACCGGTACGTCTATCGCGAACACCAGCGCGCCGTGGTGGGCCGGCGCAGCAACAAAGCCTACCGTCTGGGCGATCGCGTTCGAGCGCGCCTGGACCGTATCGACCGCAGCGGCAGCAAGCTTGAATTTTCCCTGGTCGATTGACGTGGTGCTTTCCCTCCACAATCCTCTTAGATGCCCGCCTGGGGTTCCTTTCTTCTTAATCCACCTCCTCCGAGCAGCCCACGCCCTCTGAACTTTTGCCTCGCCGGATTCGTAAATCTACATGGAACTTGCCGGGTGCGGGAAGTTGGGCGCAAGATTAAGGAGGGAGTGATGGAGACGCGGGGGCGACGAAGTGAATCTAAGTATCTGATGGCTTTAGCGGCAACTTACTTGGCATTCTCCACAAGCGCTTTCGCGACGGAAGGCCACTTCGACCGGACTTTGCCCGTGACGGGGCCGGTGGAGGTGAATGTCCGGACCGGCGCCGGAAGCCTCACCGTCAGCGCCGGGGGTAACTCAAGCGTTCAGGTCCATGCCACCATCCGGGCGTGGCGGGGGCTATTCTCAGGAGAGGAAGCTGAGAAGAGGGTCCGCTATCTCGAAGCCCATCCTCCCATCGAACAGCACGGCAACACGATTACCCTCGGCGCCACCACGGACCCCGGCCTCCAGCACAACATCTCCATCAGCTATAAGCTGGTTGTGCCGGCGGCAACACGCTTGAAGTCCAGGACGGGCTCCGGGGATCAGACGATTGAAGGGATCGATGGGCCACTCGATCTTTCCACCGGCTCGGGCCGCCTCAAGGCCTCGAACATCGGCAACAGCGTGCAGGCCTCCACAGGTTCCGGCGACATCGAGCTGGAGTCTGTGAAGGGGAATATCCGAGCTTCGTCGGGCAGCGGCGGCATTCGGGCCTGGGGAATCGCCGGCAGCTTTCGGGCCTCCACCGGCAGCGGGGACGTGACCCTCGCGCAGACCTCGGTGGCCGATGCCCGCGTCAGCAGCGCCTCAGGACACGTCAGCCTGAAAAACGTCCACGGGCTGGTGCATGCCAAGACCGCCAGCGGTTCGATCTCCGCGGAAGGTGGCGGCCAGGAACCCTGGCACCTGGAGACGGTTTCCGGCAGCGTCACGGTGCGAGTCCCGCCGGGTTTGGGATTCGACCTCCAGGCGCACACCGTCTCGGGAAGTGTCTCGGCGACCCAGCCGCTGACTCTTCAGGGGACCGCCAATCATCGCGAAATAACCGGAAAAGCGGGGAATGGCGGCTTTCTTCTCGATGTGAGCACGGTTTCCGGCAACGTTCATATCGACTGGGTGGCGCCACCCCAACCTCCCTCAGCCCATTAGCCAGCCAAGCCTGGCAGGAGCGCCGAAGCTCCGGCTTCCTTGCGCCCGTCATAAAGCGTTCCCTCCAGTCTTGCGGCGCGTTTGACAGCCGCAACTTGCCAGCGTAGCATTTGGCTGTGAATACCGGCAGACCTGAACACGGAACGATCGAGGTTCGGTGTCCCTCATGCGGCGCCAATTTAAAAATTGATCTGGCCCTTGGACAGGTGATCGGCCACGAGCTTCCGCCTCGAAGCTCGGAGGGCCGGGATCTCCAGCAGGCGAGCCAGTTGCTCGAAAAGGAGAAGGCCCGCCGTGAGGAGCTTTTCCGGAAAAGCTCCGAAGCGGAGAAAACCAAGCCAGAGCTTCTGGAGCGGAAATTTGAGGAGGCTCTCCGGAAATCCAAAGATGAGCCGGTCACGCCGCCTTGGCGCGATTTCGATCTCGACTAGACGCCGGGGGAGCCGCGCCTCCCCGCGCTAGGTGCCAGCCAGCGGCAGCAGGCACGCCTGGGCCCTATTGTCTGCACGTTGAAGCCTTCCGAAAAGCTGTGTTAGGATGCGGCTTGCTCCGACGACTGGAAAACCCGAATGGGTCATCGCTGAATTCCCGAGGAGTTGCCTGTGAAAATCTACGACGGTGAGAACATCCGCAATGTTGTGCTTTTGGGACACGCCGACACCGGCAAGACGCAACTGGTTTCCGCGCTGCTTTACGCTGCGGGAATGGTCAATCGCCTCGGCAAAGTGGACGACGGCTCTTCGATCACGGACTATGACGAAGAAGAGATTGAGCGGGGGTTTTCCATCAGCGCGGCCCCGGCCTACGCCGAGTGGAATGACGTCAAGATCAATCTGATCGATACGCCCGGCTTCAATATTTTTCTTTACGAAGCGGAGGCCGCGATGAAAGCCGCAGATGCGGCGCTCCTGCTGGTTCACGGCGTCAGCGGCATTGAGGTGCAAACCGAAAAAACCTGGGGGTTTTGTGAAATGTCCGGCTTGCCCCGGGCGCTGGTGATCAATCAGATGGACCGGGACCGGGCAAGCTTCAACCGGACGCTCGAAGCCCTGACCAACACCTTTGGACGTTCGGTCATTCCCGTGCAATTACCCATTGGCGAGGAAAAGGATTTTCGCGGCGTGATCGATCTCGTCAGGATGCGCGCCGCCCTGTACGAGGGCAACGCTTCCGGAAAGGCCAAGGACAGCGAGATTCCGGCGGACATGCAGGAAGCCGCCACCGCGGCCCATGAAGCCCTGGTTGAGATGGTGGCGGAGGGGAACGACCAACTCCTGGAAGAGTTTTTCGAGAAAGGCACGATCCCCCTGGAAGACCTGGTGCCGGGGCTCCGGCAGGCCGTGGCCGAGAATCGCCTGACTCCCGTCCTGGTGTCCGCGGGGCTTCCCAGCATTGGAACGGAAAGCTTGCTCAGATTTGTTGCCGACTATCTGCCCTCGGCGGTGGCCCGGGGCAAGGCGGAAGGCCAGAACCCGGCGGGCGACCCCCTCGATCGGCGCATGGCCAACGACGAACCCGCCTCGGCTTACGTCTTCAAGACCGTCGCCGATCCTTTCGCCGGGCGGCTGACTCTTTTCAAGGTCATGTCCGGCGTGGTCAAGACCGAAGCGACGTTGATGAACTTCAACCGCAACGTTCCGGAGCGCCTGTCGCATATCGCCGTGCCGCAGGGCAAAGCCCAGAATCCCGTGCCGGAGCTTCGCGCGGGCGATATTGGAGTGGTGGCCAAGCTTAAGGAAACCTTGACGGGCGATACCCTGGGCGACAAGCAAGCCCCCATTCTTTACCCCAAAGTCCAGCTCGCCGAACCCGCCATCTCCTTTGCCATTGAGCCCAAGTCCCGGGGCGATGAGGACAAGCTCTCCACGGCCATTCACCGGATGCTGGAAGAGGATCTGCTGCTCCGCTTCTCGCGGAACGCGCAGACCAAGGAATTCCTGCTTTCGGGTTCAGGACAGCAGCATGTGGAGATCGCGGTTTCCAAACTCAAGCGCCGTTACAACGTTGAAGTGACGCTGCAAGCGCCGAAGATCCCTTATCGCGAAACGATCCGCGGCAAGGCCGACGCGCAGGGCCGGTACAAGAAGCAGACGGGCGGCCACGGGCAATACGGCGACTGCAAGATCAAAATGGAACCGCTCGCCCACGGCGCCGGGTTCGAGTTCGTCAACGATATTTTTGGCGGCGCCATCCCCAAGAACTACATTCCCGCGGTGGAAAAGGGCATTCAAGAATCCGCCGCCCGCGGCTATCTGGCGGGCTATCCCGTGGTGGACTTTCGCGTGATCCTGTATGACGGCTCGTACCACGACGTGGATTCCTCCGAGATGGCCTTCAAGATCGCCGGGTCATTGGGTTTCAAAAAGTGCATGGAGCAGGCCAAGCCCTGCCTGCTCGAACCTATAATGATCGCGGAGATCACGGTGCCTGAAAACTATTCCGGCGACATCATGGGCAACCTGACCGGGCGCCGCGGGCGGATCCAGGGGATGGAGCCCAAAGGGCATTCCACGGTGATCAAAGCGCAGGTTCCGATGGCGGAGATGCTGACTTACGCTTCGGATTTGACCTCCATGACCCAGGGGCGCGGAACTTACTCCATGGAGTTTTCCCACTACGATGTCGTTCCGCAGCAAATTGCCGACAAGATCGTCTCCGAAGCCAGGGCCGCCGGCCACGGCAAGGAAGAAGAAGAGTGAGCTTGTTGGCGGGCCATGCCGGGGTCGCCGTCTGATCGTCACGCGGGCAAGAAGGTATGCGAAAGATTATTTTATTGCCGGTGCTCCTTTTGCTGTGGCCCATCCTCCTGGTGGCCGCGGCTCCCGCCAAAAAGATTCCCATCCTGGTGGATACGGACATCGGCACGGACATCGACGACGCCTTCGCTCTGGCCCTGGTGCTGAAGAGCCCGGAACTCGAGTTGCTGGGCGTCACGACGGTTTCCGGGGATACCCATGCGCGGGCGCGTCTGGCCGCCAAGTTCCTTTGGGAAGGAGGAGCCCGGAACGTTCCGGTCGCGGCCGGTGCGCCCGGGAGGCCGCTGCCCAGCGAGCAGACGCGATGGGCCGAGCACTTTACCAGCCCCCAAATCCGCTCATTCAACGCGGTCACTTTGCTGGACGCAATCCTGCGGCGCCGGGCGGAGAAAACCACCATCGTGGAAATCGGCCCGCTCTCGAACATCGCCGCTCTGTTGACGAAAGATCCTCGGATTGCCCAGAAGATCAAGGAAATCGTTTTGATGGGGGGATCCGTCGCCCATGGATACGGGGAGGACCCGAATCCCACGGCTGAATACAACATTGCCGCGGACCCCACGGCGGCTCAGAAGGTGTTCAGCTCCGGGGTGCCGATTCTGATGGTCCCGCTCGATGTGACGGCGATGCTCCAGCTCCCCCGCTCCGACCGGCATCGCATCTTCACCCAACTGACTCCCTTGACCGATGCCTTGACGCTGCTTTATCAGCTCTGGAATCAGCGCACGCCCACCCTCTTCGATCCCATGGCGGTGGCGATGGTGATGGAGCCCAGCCTGTGCGAGACTCAGCCCCTGGCCATTGATGTTGATTCGAACGGGTTCACGCACGTGGCGAAAGGCAAGCCGCCCAACGCCGTCGTTGCCCTGCACACCAATCCTGGCAAGTTCTGTGAGTTTTACCTGAAGCGCTTAGCGCCGTAACCGGCGCGTCTCGCCGCGCCGGGCCTTCGTGGAAATTCGGGCCGCGCGGAACCGGCACCGGATACCTGTCCATCTTCCTTACTTCTGGTAGGGCTGGAGCTTGGCTTCGATCCGGTCGTGGATCCAGTGAGGGTCCCACCATTCGGTCGGATCAACAAAAACCCCATCCAGCAAAACCGAAAAGTGGAGATGGTCGCCTCCCGCCAGTCCCGTCTCTCCGCTATGGCCGATGATCTGGCCGCGTTCCACATGGTCGTCTTCCTTGACGGCGAATGAACTCAGATGGCCGTAAAGGGTCTGCAATCCGCAACCGTGGTCGATCAGAACGGCGTTGCCGTAAATTCCAAAGTAGTGAGCAAAGACGATCACTCCGCTATTCGCCGCGGGCACCGGAGCGTGTTCGGTGGAGGCAAGATCGTCGCCAAGGTGGGTCTCGCGATCAACCTCCTGCCCGTTGTAGAAGTAGGTCCGGAAGTCCGCAAAATGGGCTTCCGCCTTTGAGTTGGGGAAGCGCAGGAAAGCCTGACTCCACAGAAACCCGGGAGCGGTCTTCTGGGAGTACGCCACCAGCAACTGCGATTCGATCATGCGCAACTGGCGGTTGAGCATCAGATAATTTTTCAGAAGGTCTCCCTGATCTTTCAAGTCGGGAGTGTGGCTGAGAATCGCCGGCACCACGCGCTGCATAAAGCTACCCTGCAAATTGATCGTGCCCTTGCGGAAGGTTTTGGGAAACACTTTGTGGGAAAAACCCTCCTTCGTCTCGTTGCCCACCACGTCGCGCGCCACGATCAGGGCGGTAGTTTTGGGGTCCAGGTCATAGGGGTACGCGTATAAGCACATCCGCGTGCCGGGGAGCGACGCCTTCACCGGCCAGCTCGGGAAGAAGTATTGGCCCACCTGGATTCCCGATTCCGCGGTTCCGGGAGAAACCGTGAACACCACCAGGTCGCACCCGCCCTGGTTCACGTAGCTCTCGGTGGTCACAACTTCGATTTCGGGCGGGTGGAAGCGCACCGGCAGGTCGAGAGAGGCCTCGCTCATCCCGCCGCGGAAGAAGCGGCCCCAGGAATCATTGCGGGCCACGATTTCGAGCGACGCGCGGCCCTCCTTCAGGTCCGGGATGGCCTCGCGTCCGATCCGCGCTTTGAAGTTGCCTTGGCTCGCGGGCGGCTTGCCCCAAAATTTCCACCACGGAGCGGACGGCACGTTGTGAATTTCGCTCGAGACGGGAACCGTAAAGGTCCGATCTCCCTGGTGAAGCTCCACGCGCACGCTTTTCAATTTGAATTTCTGGTCGCGGACCGTAAATTCCACGGCCGTGCTCTTCCCGATGCCCCTCAGTTGTCCATGAATCTGGATGAGGGGAGCTTCGTGGCTGACGGCCTTCCAGCCCACCACGCCCAGCGCCACAATCAACACGAGCAAGACAAAAACCAAACCCTTCCCAATACCGGCTTCCGAATTTCGATACCCGTTCTTCAAACTCCATCCTCCCTGCAACTGGTCGCTGATCCCTCGCTAAAAACTATACCACCACCCGGCAGGATACGACGGATGCCAATGCGGCGGGAAGAGGTTTGAGGCGCCCGCCGGGGCGGGGTGTATAATGCGCGGATAGTTGGTAGCTGCGGCATATTTGCCGATCAGGACGTAGAGGCGGGTTTACCCCGCCAAGGAAATCCGGCGGTCATAGACCACGGCTACAGAAGGCGGCTTAAAGCCGCCTCTACCTCCAGGCAAAAGGTGGGGACGCATGGCGGAGCGCCCTTGCTCGTGCATTGTTCCCCGCACAGCGTTTTTCCCGGGCATGTGGTCTCTGCGTGCTCAGTGGACTGAAAAGCTTCAACCTAGCGCGGCCTTTGGCCGCAACCAAAGGCCGGCGATCACAGATCGAGGCATCGAGCCGGGCAGAGCGGAGTGGTATAATTCGCGGCGGTGGCAAGAGAAAATTCCGGAGGGAGCGAAGATGGCCATCACGCGTCGCAATTTTGTGCAGAAAGTTGTAGCAGGTTCGGGCTTGGTCCTGGGAGGGCTCGGAACGCTGGAAGGCTCGGAGGGCGCAGCGCCCGCGGCGCGTCCGGCGGATGAACCAATCTCCCCACAAGGCGCTGCTGGTCCCGATCCGCTCTATGAAAAGCCCGCTCCCATCACCCTGGCGGAACTTGCCAAGCGCCAGACGACGGGCGTTTCGGCGTTCGAGGTGAGCGACTATGCTCCGGGCCTTTACCAGGGGCCTCTTGAGCCGAGCCCGCCCCACGCGGATCTGAATCCCAAGAAAGCTATCATCGTCA
>DATKQU010000005.1:0-2656 GCA_035532595.1 Terriglobia bacterium
GAGCAAGATCAAACAAATCCTGCGCAGCCACGCTCCGCGCACAGAAGAGGAGCTGCTTCGGGCGGCCAAGATCGCCTTTCAGTCCATTTCCAGGGCCGATTGCAAGGGCTTCTTTTTTAGCGCCCAATACGCTACATAATACATGGAAATGCTCTAGCGCGGTGCTGTCGGAGCCGTAGCTTGACGAAGTGACCGCGAGATTGCCTGAAGTAGCGTCCAGCAGGGGACGGAACGCAATCTCGGCGTCGGTCCAGAACACGATGTCGGTCATCGGCTCACCGTTAAGTTTGATGCTGCCGCTTCCCTGCGAGTCGCCGAAGCAGTAGCCCTCAATGTAGACCCGCGTGACGCCGGGGAGGGCAACCTGCGGCGAGACGCTCTCGATGTGCGTCGTGCCTTGAACCGGAGGGTATGTGCAGCAGAGGGGTTTGTAACAGGAACCGTGGGCCGCCACAGGAAGCAGGAATGCAGCGAACGCGACGGCAAGTGGCAGAGCCAGCACCGAGCGGAATTCGGGCATAACGACCTCCTTTTGGAACCTGACCTATTTCGGACACCGACAAGAACTGGTCCGAGGCTTCAATCCGCGATGGACGTTACAACCTTGTTGGTGCATACTCGTTGGACAGGTGTCCAGCTATGACACCTACGAGGAGGGGCTTGTCAAGGAAAAAATCCAGAAAAAATCCGGGGAAGCGAGTAGCGCGTCCGATTTTGAGGTCTGCGGTTCCTCGGGCGTTTCCCTTCACGGTGTCGTATTCTAGCCCCATTTCGCGGCTCCGGCGATTCTTTGTTACCGTTGAGGCCCACCTCGCCCCGTGCCAAAAGCCGGTAGCCACGGACAGAGTTCTCCTGTCCGTGGGCCTTCTTTGCCATGGGACAAGCCCACGGTCAATCAAAAAGCGAATTGACCGTGGCTACCCGCTCTGCGCCACCTGCTGCCCCTTTTAGTCATCGTGCGAGTTCCCGCCTACAGTCCGGCGGGATTATCCATCCAGTAAACCGCCAAGCCTGAGAGCAGCTTGGGATAAAAGTCAGTGGATTTCTGCGGAAGAACCAGGCCGGCGAAAGCATTCTCGCAGACCGCCTCGATAGGCGTAGGGTTCATCAGGAAGGCCACCTGCGCCCGGCCTTCGTTCACCTCGTTCATCGCTTCGTCCATGTTCCTCACATAGCGCAAATGCTTTTGCTCTCGGACGGCCTGGCGATCAATCGACATTACCTTTTCAAGAACCAGTTCGTGCAGGAGAACTAAGTCCAGGCGCCTCAGAGTTTCGGGTACCTCGGCCAAGGCGCGGCTGAGATCGATGTCCGGGCGCAAGCGCAGCAGCACGGAACGTTTTGGCCCGCCATAGGCGGCGATGGCAGGCTGCCCACTCCCGGCGCCCTCGAGAGATTGCCGGATCGAAGCGGCGTCTTGCTGCGCCGATCCCGCGAGGTCCAGTTCCTCAAGCTCAAAGAACTGCCTTACGCGTGAGCAGAATCCCTCCCAGATGAATGCGTCTAGGCCGTGAACCAACCGATGGGTTGGGAGAATGGTTAGCCCCTCGCTTTCCAAAGGTACAAACGTCGCCATGACGTAATTGGCGCGGGTGTCCTCGGGTGCCTCGGCCTGGCGCTGCCGGGAGTATGCCAGCGCGGTTTCATAACGGTGATGGCCGTCCGCGATCACCAGCTTTTTAGGCCTCATCAACTCGGCCACTTGATCCACCGTACGAGGGTCGGAGGCGCGCCACATAGTATGGGTGGTCGCATACTCATCCGTGACTTGCTGCCAGGGCTTTGCCTCGGTGGGCTCGCGAAGGAGGGCTTCAACGCTGCCCTCGGGGTCGCTGTACAGGAAAAAGATTTGACCCAAGCCGCTGCGGGTGGCCTTGAGCAATTCCAGGCGGTCCACCTTAGGCCCGGAGAGCGTTTCCTCATGCCGGTGCACGATCCCGGCGCTGTAATCCTCCAGGCGGCAAAGGGCAACAAAGCCCCAGCGGTTTTTCCGGTTTGAAGGTTGGCCTGGGACGGCGTACCCCTGGGTGTACGGATAGATGGCCGGCTGGGAGTCTGATACCAGGACGCGCTGCTCAATCCAGCTCTGAAGCTCGCGAGCCGCCTGGCGATAGACGGTCTCGCCCGTGCCGGGCGCGCCCTTCCTCAAGATGAGCCTGACGAAGTTGAAAGGGCTTGATTCGTAATACTCCGCCTGCATGGAAGCGGAAATCTTGTCGTAAGGTTGAGTTACGACCTTTTGAAGGTCAGGAACCACTGCGGGATTGTAGTGGAGCGCGCGGAATGGGTATATCTCAGCCATAATGTTAGTTTCTCCTGAGAGTTGACGAAATTGTCAGAATAACACAGTCCCCATCGCCGTCGGAGACTTAAGGGCAGGAAGGGTGCGCGACATAAATGTGGAAATTTGAATTATTTCTTTTTTTGTGGTATATATCCTAACGTATTTAGACGTTAGGATAAGGAGGCCCATGCCCGAAACCATTCCTCAACTGGAAGACCAAAGAGCGGAGGTGGCGCAACAGATTGCTCGACTGGGAGATTTTCGTCGCGGTTCGATCACCAGCATCATGGGCCGCTGCGGGAAGCCCAACTGCCGCTGCCATGGACCGAAGCATCCTGGTCACGGACCGAATTTTCGCCTCACCCGTAAGGT
>DATKQU010000006.1:0-4584 GCA_035532595.1 Terriglobia bacterium
GCCCAACTGGTGGCCACGCAGCTTGTATTTCGGGGAGGTCGCAATATCCAGCGGTCCGCTCAGTCCGACCTGCCGTTTTGACATTTGAAGGCTGCGCAGCAATCCTCCCACTCCAAACAACACTCCACGCTCTCCGGCGCCCGATACCAGCACCAGAGTTGAACCTGAGTTGCTTGCGGTGCGCAGACCATAGCCCTCGGGGCTGGCAAGCTTCCCGCCCTCTGAAATCAGCCCGTGCGGCAGCCCGGCGCTGATCTGTTTCAACGCTTGATCGGGACCGATGACGATGGCAGAATGCGTGCCGGGCCCAAAACGATGAACAACAGGCCAGCGAAATTCGGTGCGTTTCTCAACTTCTTCAACCAGGACCTGGACGGCTTTGCGCTCTCGGCGGGAAAGGCCCTCCGGCGCCACTACGACCGCATTCTTCAGGTCTATCGGTTGTCCAGGACTCTGCGCGAGGAGACCAGGGGTACGGCCGCCCATCCAACCCAAAGCGCCGGTCATCCCGGAATAAAGCGCACTGTCCTTCAGAAAACGTCGCCGATTCATCTCCACCTCATGCGAAGAAATTCTCTCATGAACATTCAGCGTTTCCCGGCTCTCTCGCGAGGCTGCTGGCCAGCATTCTTTCCGCCCTGCCCTCCCAACCGCATCCGATCCAGCTCTTCCAGAATCTGCGAAGGCAGAGGCATCAGCCGGTTCATCTCATGCTGCCGCTCCTGGTCCTGACGTAGAGGTTTGTTTCCTTTCCGACGGACCTCGGGTATCGATGCTCTGGCTTTTCCAGGCCGGCAAATTTCACCCAGACCTTCCCCGAGGAATCTGCGAAGCCTTTCTGGTAGCAGACCGGGAGAAAGTGATTATCGCGTTTCAGTCTCACCCCCGTGTGCAAGGCGGCTCCCCTTGTCGGAATAAACGCTGCCCTCGCACGCGTACTCGCCAGTGCTCGGCTGTCGCCTAGTACTTACTTGCAGAAGTAAGCGCATTTTTAACCTGTTGATAATAAAGGCAAATCCTGCTCTAAGTCGATACGCGAATTAAAACAAGTAAGTACTAGCTCACGCACAGGGCGCCGCGAAGGTCACACCATGACCGGACGGTGAGACTGGGGACATAAAGCTGGGCGACCTCCCGGTAACAGGCCAACTGCCCCCCATCCGCTGAAACGAATTGGTCACAGTAAGGCAGATACACCGCCATAAACGTGTCCGCCCAGCCAGCTTTGAG
The DNA here is from genome assembly GCA_035532595.1 of Terriglobia bacterium. Taxonomy (GTDB): domain Bacteria; phylum Acidobacteriota; class Terriglobia; order UBA7540; family UBA7540; genus JAMCXS01. Next base: position 1,231 of record DATKQU010000006.1, read on the forward strand.
AGACCGTGGCGTATTCGGCAGGCGGACGTTCCTGTCATAAAGGGCCGCGCAAAGGGCACCCATAAGGCATTGGAAGGGAGCGCTTCTGTCCCAGAAGTTACGGGCCGCTCCCCCGTCGGCGGAGTGCCCCGCGATGCGGTCGTACAGGCTTCGTGTTATTTTCCAGAATTGGCCCCCGCGCTGGAGCCCACCAATCAATTCCCCAACGCTCTCAGGCCGGGCGGACGGATTCGCCGCAAATACCTTATCGAAGGCTGGCTTTGTGTCGTCGAGCATCCTTTTGAACAGTTGCTTCATGGGTTCCGCTTCCTCCCGCGCCGCCGCCGATTGGTCATCACCGATGACCGCGCTGCGGACCGCTGCCTCTACAGCCTCCTCAAGCCTTACATCGACCTCGCTCCATTCAAAGGTCGACGTGTCCCTATCGAAGGCCTGGATCAGCATCCGCAGAAGTTCGCCGACGGGCAAAAGGCAGTCGCCTGACGTAAGAAGCTGCTTGCAAATCCCGAACAGATGCTCCCTCCGCGCGCCGCCTGAAGTCTGCGCGACCTCGTTGATGCTGGTAAAGGTAAGGCGCAGAGAAAATCCCGACACAAGGCCGTTGATCAGGATGTCGCACTCGGGGTCGTCAACCAAGCGATTGATCGCAGATGTATCGAATGTGAGGATCGGTTTGTTTCCCATTGCGCCTTGCTAGGTCGGCAGCCACCGCCCCTTTCAGGAGAGGATGTACTGGAACTCCTTGTCCATGGCCCTCTTCGCCCGTACTTTGTTACCCTCCAGGCGATACATCACCTGCCTTGTCACAACCGCCGACAGGCCTTGGTGCGTTTCCCAAGTCTCGCCGGTCGCTACGCCAGGCCACTGCGCCAAATCGGCCGGTGGCGCACACTCCGCTTCCGGACGAATCTTCGTATACCCAGCCGCTCTGGCCTTTTCCTTTAGCTCTTCAAGATTCATTGTTCTACCCCCCTCGCACGGGCGCGGCCTCCGCACCCTCGCTGCGCCAGGACAGGTGCAGGATCATGGCGCAGACCAAAACACCCTATTGTCCTTACCGAATTTCAGACACGGCCCGTCGTCCGTCACCTCGAGCTTCAGGCTCGGCCCGACCGTGGGCTGAGCCTCGCGACCTAGGCCCATGAACAACTCCTTGGCGCCGGAGGGAGCTACTTTCAGGCTCAACTGTCCCCTCCCGCTCGGGTCGTGTAGCGTTAGATGCGGCCGGCCTTTCCACACCCCAACAGATGCAACCGGCTTCCCGTTCGCGTCGACGAGCATGATGAGCGGGCCGTCCCCCGACACTAACAGGTCTACACTCTCCTGCCCATTCGGGCTAGTGAGGCTCATTCGTGGGCCGCCTTCTGACAGCGCTACGTGTACACCCGGCTCCCTGTTTCCATAGAACAAACCTATCCTTGGGCCGCGCTCATCCACCAAGACGTTCAAGACCGATTTTTGGCTCGCGTCGTAGAATTCAAGCCACGGCAGTCCCCCTTCGTCCACACCTACGCACGCTCGCACGTTCCCATCGGCGTCGAAAAGGCCGAGCCATGGTCGCTCTTCCGTCTGGCCTGCTGGAATCGACATGCCCAATTCGGCCCTGCGCACTCCATGTTCGTCCGTAACAACGAACCTTTGCGCATTGACCGTCCGCGCCGCTTCAGTCCGGTCGGTGTCAGAGTGTTCAACCGCCAGTGCCTCAAGGTGAGCAACTTGCTTTTCGACGTCTTCCAGCCGTTGAGTAAGGGCCTGCAATTCGGGGGTCATGTTGGCTCTCCTTCCTAACAGGGTCATTTCCGCGCCAAAGTACTGGCTCCGGGTCGGTCCTCAAGTGAACCCGGAATTTCCATTTTGGACCTCCCGGACTCCGCCAGTGTACACCAAGCCGCCTCACAGAATACTAACTGGGCGGACGTGGCGGAGTTGTCGGTGAGCCGGGAAACGCCCAGCGCCACTACCGCCGCCGTCACGGACAGACCTGCGGGCTCGACGATCTCTGTCCAAATGAAATCTCCGGGATGGGGCGGGTTCTTCATCGGCATATTTGGCACCTTACTCAAAAACGGTTCAGTCGCCGTCATTCCGAGTGAAACGAGGAATCTGCTTGTAACCGGGGGACTGAAAACAAAGCAGATTCCTCGGCCCGATCAAGAACATCGGCCCTCGGAATGACAGACGAAGGAAGTTTTTGAGACCTGTTAGAGCACTTCTCCGGCCATCAAATCTTCCAGGCTTTCGCGGGGACGGATCAATTCAACCTTGCTGCCGGCGATCATGACCTCAGGCGGGCGGGGCCGGGAATTGTAATTCGACGAGAGGACGTAGCCGTAGGCGCCCACGGTCATAACGGCCACCAGGTCTCCGGGTTCGACGCAAGGCATCTGGCGGTCGCGCGCCAGGAAGTCTCCGGTTTCGCAAAGCGGCCCCACCACGTCGGCCACAAAGGTTTTTACAGTGCGGCGTTCGACGGGAACAATCTGATGCAATGAGCCGTAAAGCGTGGGGCGCATCAGATCGTTCATGCCGGCGTCAACCACCACAAAATGCTTTTGCTGATTGTTCTTGATGTAGAGAACGCGGGTTAAGAGGACCCCGGCATTGCCCACCAGCGACCGGCCCGGCTCCAGGACCAGGCGATAGGGCGTCCCGGCCAGTCGGCTTTTGAGTTCTGCCGCCAGGCGGTCCATGGCCAGCGGGTTTTCATCCACGTAGCGAATGCCGTAGCCACCGCCCAGATCAAGCAATTCCAGATCGATTCCCTCGCGCTCGAGCGCCCGCGCCAGTTCCAGAATTTCCTCGAGCGCCTGAACGAAAGGACCGACATCGAGGATTTGCGATCCGATGTGGCAGGCGATGCCGCGCACCTTCAACTCCGGGGCGGCGGCGGCGCGCCGGAAGAGATCCACCGCCTGGTTTTTGGGCACGCCGAACTTGTGGATGAATTGCCCCGTGGAGATGTAGGGATGCGTGTCCGCCTCGACGTCGGGATTGACGCGGATGGAAATGTTGGCCTGTTTCTTCAGATGGCGGGCGCGCCGCGCGATGGCGTCCAGCTCTCCCGCCGATTCCACATTGAACATCAGGATGCCGGCGGAAAGCGCGGCGTCGATTTCGGTTTCGTCTTTTCCCACTCCGGAGAACACAATCGTGTCGGGCCTCGCTCCCACCTTGAGGACACGGGCCAGCTCGCCTCCGGAAACGATGTCAAAGCCGGCTCCGGCCTGGCGCAGAAGGTTGAGGACCTTGAGGTTGGAATTGGCCTTGACCGAGTAGCAGACCAGGTTGGGAATGCCGGCCAGCCGGCGCTCGATGTGATTGAAGTTTTCTTCAATGGCCGAGCGGCTGTAGACG
>DATKQU010000007.1:0-8022 GCA_035532595.1 Terriglobia bacterium
CCGCGCCGGGCCTCTCAACACTGCCCGCTGGGAATTCGGTTTTCCGGCAAAAAAATAACGGCACAAAGCGCAAGTTGAAGTTATGATGGATTTCCGCTGCGGTTTCATGGCAGGCCGGAGCGCATCAAGCTGCAAGACATCTTTGTGGGGAGTTTCGCATGGAACTTTATCCTAACGTTTACCGGATTCAATCCCTCTACGGAGGCCGGAATCTTTTCCAGTACATTTTTGTCGGGGACAACATCGTGCTGGTGGACACGGGGGTGGCAGAAACGCCCGAAAAAACGATCTTCCCGTTTTTCGACCAATTGAAGATCAAACCCCAGCAGTTAACCTTGGCAGTGACCACCCATTCGGACCTGGACCATCAGGGCGGCAACGACGCCATCAAGAATCTCTCGCCCAAAACCTTGCTGAGTTGCGGCGAGGCCGACCGGGAACTCGTGGAGGACCCCAGCACGCTTTTTAGGAATCGCTACAACTTCCTGCAGGAAGATCATGGCGTGGGCTTCGAGGCTGAACCCTCCCCGGATGCCGGTAAGCGGCGCCGCATGGATCTCTGCTTTACCGGCGGAGAAAGCCTCCAACTGGCAGACGACTGGTCGTTGGAAATTCTGCACGTCCCCGGACACTCCCGGGGTCATCTGGCGTTGTACGACCCGAAGAGGCGCGCCTTGTTTTCGAGTGATGCCGTACACGGGCGCGGCTGCCCCAAAGCCACCGGAGAACTCGCCATTCCGGTGACCTACTACCACATTGATACTTATCTTGCGACGATCCGCTTTATTGAGCACCTGCCGATCGACGTCCTCTACACCGGCCATTGGCCGATCATGGAGGGAGAGGAAGTCCAGGAGTTCCTGGCGGAATCGCGCCGCACCGTAGAGGTGGCTGACCGCGCCATCCTGCAAAGCCTGGCGAAAAATCCCTCCGGAGTCACCATGAAAGACTTGATTGACGCCGTGGGAAGCGCCATGGGCGATTGGCCCCAGGAGACGTGGTTCTTCGCTATGTTTCCCATCAAGGGCCACATGGACCGGCTGGAACAGCACGGGAAGGTCAAACAGGTACGGGGCGCGCGGCCCGCAAAGTGGGCGCTGGCCTGAAGATGTTTTCTACGGCGGCCGTTGTAGCGGCGGCCTGCGGCCACCGGTCGTTCTACCTCAAAAAAACAGGCGCTCAGGCAGGCAGTGCTTGCCGCCGATCACGCCGCCACAGCCCGCGCACATTTGTAACGCTTGAGGCCTTACCATCATCAGCGGTTGTACTTTGGCGTGACGCCGCGCAGCCGGTTCCAAACCTCATCGCAACGCGCCAGAACGGCAGTATCGAGCCGTGGACCTTCGCAGGCTTTGAGATTTTCTTCCAGCTGCTCCAGGCGTGAAGCTCCCAGAATGATGGAATCAACCGCCTCCTGGCTGAGCAGCCACTGCAGGGCCAGTTCAACCAGCGACTTCCCTGCCTCGAGCGCAATCTCCCGAAGCTCCTCAACCGCGGCAAAATCATCTTCATGCCAGTAGCGGCTGAGGTACATCTGGTTTCCGTCAAAACGGCTTCCGGCCACGGGCTGCTGGCCCCGGGGATGCTTTCCGGTCAGCAATCCTCCCGCCAGCGGATTGTAGGATGCAACTCCAACGCCAAATTTCTTGCAGAAGGGGAGATATTCATCCTCGATGGCACGCGCCAGCAGGTTGTACATGGGCTGCGAGAGATGCGGGGCCTTATACCCTTTCTGCTGCGAGATGCAATGGATCTCCGCGACTTGCCAGGCGGCATAGTTTGAAACTGCGGGGTAGCGCACCTTGCCCGCCCGCACCAGATCATCGACGGCGGCGAGTGTTTCTTCAATCGGCACGTCGTAGTCCGGCAGATGCAAATAGTAGAGGTCCACGTAGTCGGTGCCCAAACGCTTCAGGCTCTGATCGATGGCTTTGTGGATGGCGGCGCGGGAGAGGCCGGCGGCGTCCGGCCCATCCCCCATCTTGCCGCGCACCTTTGTCGCCAGAACAATATTGTCGCGGCGGCCACGGAGCAACTTGCCGACGATCGTCTCCGCCATTCCCTGGTTGTAAACATTGGCGGTATCGAAACAATTGAGGCCCGCATCGAAACAGCGATCGATCATGCGGCGCGCCGTCGCCTCGTCGGTCTGCCCTCCAAACGTCATCGTGCCAAAAGAGACTCGGGAGACTTCGAGTTCGGTATTCGGCAGGGTTCTGAAATCCATCCCGTCCCCCACTGAGGAACATAGAGTGACAATCGCCGCTGTAGCGCGTCTATGCCCCGCGTCTTTTGCCGCGCAGGCAGCGATCGCCGCCGAGCGGCACTACAGAAAAAACCCGTCACGGCATTTTGCAGCGATCAATGAGTTCTTTCATTAACCTGCCTTGCTGCCCTCCGCGCGCGGACGAATGCCCAAGATTCCGGTTCTAAAGGCTTGTCTGAAGATCCGTATTCTTGCGTGCCTGGAGAGCGCCGGGGAGAAATCGGTGCTCACACCCGCACCTGGTCGATCCTTCGAATCAGATCGTCCTGCTCGGCCATGCTTTCGGCTCCGATCGTGAAAGCATCCAGCAGGCCCAGGGACAAGGCATAAGAGAGCGCCTGGTCCTGACGATGGCTCATGTCTCCTTGGCCAAGAATTTTCATCCCCACGACCGCCTTTCCTGACGCCTTCATGCGGCGGATCACTTCAACCACCGTAGAAGGGTCAGCGTCCATGTGGGACCCGATCGGGTTGACGCGAACCAGGTTGACCTCCACCCAAGGCGAGGCCGCGGCGGCGCGCAACGCCCCAATCGAATGGCATGAGCACCCGTGGGCGCGGATCAGTTTCTTCTCCTTGGCCTCCGAGAGCACATCCATGGCGCCCCGGTAACGCTCGGTCCAATCGTCCTTGGTCAGACAGTGCATCAGCAGGATGTCGATTTGATCGACGTTCAGCTCCCGGCGAAAGCGGTCTATATCGGACCGCATCGACTGCGGGTCGCGAGCCCAGGATTTCGTCAGGACGGTTACCTTCTCGCGCGGCACCCGCTTGAACGCCGCGGCAACGTGCGGATGGCTCCCATACGAATCTGCGCAATCGAAGAAGCGCAGGCCTCGCTCGTACCCGTGTACCAGCAAGTCGCTCAATCCTTTGACGCCCAGCGCCGTCTGGTCTGAATGATGGCCGGACCCGCTCGTGCCCGTTCCGCACGCCAGCCGGCTGGTGCGGATGCCGGTCCCGCCCAGCATCACCATATCCGAAGCACTGAACTGTCCTGCCGCAACGCCCGGAACCGCGACCTCCGGCAGGGCCTTCAGGCCCACCCAGAGCGCTCCAGCGCCGCCGGCAACCCGGGTCATAAACTCGCGTCGTTTCATGTCATCACCTCGCATAGCGAAGATGGATGGCAGCCTCACTGTCAGATCGGGATTCTCCGCTTTCCAGCGAATCTACCAGCCCCACAGCCTTTTTGCAATAGGTCACGCGCAAGGCAACTCTACGACCTGGGATTTGTCATCTTGCGGAACGGCAGGCGAGGCAGGATATTGGTGTTGACTGGATCTTTCAAACGCGGGATGTTGCGCGAAGCTTTTTCTGAGCGAGATGGGTGCTGCTTCGCGGAGTTTACCCTGAGCGGCGCGAATGGGCTCAAGATAGCAAGCGAAGCCTACTCACTCTTTGTGCTTCCCCGGGGGCGTTCTTCCAGCCGCTTCTTGATGTGGCCGATGATCTGCTTCCCGTGGAAGCGGCCGTTCTCAATAAATATTTCGTTGGTATGTCTGCCGGAAATTAGCACACCCGCAAGATAGAGCCCCGGTACGTTGCTTTCCAGCGTCTTGGGATTGCACTGCGGCCGTGAGGTTTTCGGATCGACGGCCACTCCCGCGCGTTGCAAAAGACCAAAGTCAGGGTGGTACCCCGTGAGGGCATAAACAAAATCATTCTCAACGCGCGTCAGTTCGCCCTGAGCCGTTTCAACCAAAATCGAATCCTCGGCAATTTCCTTCAGTGAAGCTCCCAGAAAGGCACGGATCGATCCCTCCTTGATGCGGTTTTCAATATCCGGTCGGATCCAGTATTTAATGTGCCGGCTCAACTCGGGTTCCCGGTGCACCAAGGTTACTTCCGCCCCGTGCCGGAAAAGGTCCAGGGCGGCGATGGCCGCGGAATTAGCCCCTCCGATCACCGCGACTTTTCTCTGGAAAAAGGCGTGCGCCTCGTCGTAATAATGGGAAACCTTCGGCAGTTCCTCTCCGGGAATTCCCATCAGGTTGGGAATGTCATAATAACCGGTGGCAAAGATCACTTTGCGGCTATGGTGGGAGTTTCGCCTCCCGTCACGGGTCTCCGTCTGAACCTCAAATTGTTCACTGCCGTCGCTTAGGGACAGCACGCGTTCCTGGTAGCGGATGGGCAGGTGAAAAAGGTCCGCAACAAGCCGGTAGTATTCGAGGGCTTCGGCTCGCGTGGGCTTCACATTAACGCTTGAAAACGGGACATCGCCGATCTCCAGCCGCTCGCGCGTCGTAAAGAAAGTCATTCCCGGCGGATAATTGAAAAGCGAATTGACCAGGCATCCCTTCTCCACCACCAGGGTGTTAAGCTTCTCGCGCACAGCTTCAATCGCGCAGGCCAAGCCCGTGGGACCGGCGCCCACCACCAGAACATCCAGAACGTTTTCCATTCGACCCATGCCCTTTCTGAGAAAAACTATCTTTGAGTCCGCCGGCGCCCCCGGAGACTCTTGAAAAATTAGTCCCCGCGCTGCCGGTACTTTCCGGACGGAAGCCGGCGGCGCGCCCCGAGAACCTCGCCGAGCCAGTAAATCCAGGCCTGCAAGCGTCCACCGCCGCAGAGGATTACGGTCGTCGTCTCGCGCCGAAACTGGCTGCCCGCCGGTCTGCCGGCGTCGAAGCCTTCCAGCTTGTCCAGCACCTTGAGCGCGCGCCGTGGGCTCGGGAGGAGATAGATCTCTCCCCAAACTTTTGCGGCGCCACTTCCGTCGCGGGTTGCTCCGGGATATTCCCCGAGATCGTAGAGCGTACCCCTGGCATGCCCTCCCGCAAGGAATCGCCCGCGCAACCGTCTGAGGACCTTATGATTGCAGCAACCTCTTCGCAAGGTTCCGTAAACAAACAGCACATCGGGTTCTGGTGTTTGCACCCGGTCTCCCTTGTTCATTTTAACGTGAACTCCGGCCCGCCGGGCATGAGCCCCGGAGTCGCCGCCTGCTATCAAGGGGTCAAATCTTCGGAACATTTGCGGAGGTTGTGGTCGCGCGATCGCGAACCCCCACGAGACTCTTCGCCAAGGCCGCGAGAGAGCCGTTTTTCTCAGTCCGGAATCAGGCTTCCGACTCGAGCGTCTCAATCACCCGGCGCAGAGCGGCGATAATCTGATCGCGCTCCACGCTGCCCTGGCGGAATTGCAGGGTTAGCCGGAAGTCTTTGGTGGGAGGGACATAGCGAAATGGCGCGTTGTGAGGCTTCTTATCAGGGTTCCGTTCCTGCCGAGCCTGATCGCGGTTGAGAGTTCCCTGCGCAAAGCGGCGGATGACCTCGCGCATCTTGGCCTCGCTGGGCTGGCGGGCAACCTGGAGCAGTTGCGACTTGGAAATCACGCCGTTCTCAATGCAAATGGCTTTGATCTCGTCCGGGATCATCCGCAGGCTCAGCAATTCGGTGACGGAAGAGCGCGACTTGGCGATCTTCCTGGCAATCTCCTCGTGCGTCAACCCGAAGCGGTCGCCTAAGGCTTGAACGCCGTCCGCCTCTTCGAACGGGGTCAAATCCTTGCGCTGCATGTTCTCAATGAGGGCCAGCTCAAGAGTCTCAGCGTCGTCGGCGTCTTTTTCAATGCAGGGCACTTCCGTAAGCCCCGCCGCCCGCGCGGCGAAGTAGCGGCGCTCGCCGGAAATAATCAGATGCTTGCCGGATTCCGGATACCGCCGCACCAGCAGCGGCTCGAGCACGCCTTTCTCCCGCACGGACTCCGTGAGGCCGCGCATGTCGCCACGGTCTTTCCGGGGCTGATCGGCGTAGGGCTGGATCTCCTGAATCGCGATCATTCGCCCGATCGCGGCACCGCTCCGGGAAATCATGTCTTCGACGTAATGCGCGTTGTGGCGCATTTTAACTGCGACGGGTAACCCTGCGCGTCTAACGGACACGTTGCAGTACCTCCCGAGCCAAGCTGGCATACTCCATCGCCCCGGTAGAATCGGGAGCAAAGCTGAAAATGGTTTCCTTGTATGCGGGGCTCTCCTCGAGCCGGACGTTCTTGCCGATAACCGTCTTGAAAACTTTGCTTCCAAAAACCTGCCGCACCTGCTTGTGGATATCCCGGGCCAGGTTGGTGCGCTTATCGTAGAGCGTGACGAGAACCCCCAGCAGCTGCAACTCGGGATTAGGCCGCGCCCGGATTCGCTCCAGCGTTTCCAGCAGATCGTCCGTGCCTTCCAGGGCATAGTAGGAGGCTTGAATCGGAACAATCAAGAAGGATGCCGCCACAAAGGCGTTCACGGTGATGATGCCAAGGGCCGGAGGCGTATCGATCACGACAAAATCAAAATCTTCCCGGCAGGAAGCGATGGCATCCTTCAGGCGGAACGGCGCGTCAAACTGCCCGACCAATTGGGCCTCCAGCTTGGCGAGCGCGATTTTGGAAGGCACCAGGGAAAGGTTGGCCCAGCGCGTGGGCTTGATGATCTCCGACACCTTCATTTGGTGGTCGGCCAAGACATCGTAAATGGAACCGGTAACTTCCTCCCCTTCCAAAAACGTCAAGGTGCTGTTGGCCTGGGGATCAAGATCGATCAGGAGGGTTCGTTTCTTGCTACGGGCCAGGGCGGCCGCAAGATTGATCGCCGTCGTGGTCTTGCCGACCCCGCCTTTCTGGTTGGCGACCGCTATAACCGTTGCCACTCAATAGCTCCAGTTAAGACCGCTGAGATTTCTTTCAAGCACCAGCCCTTCCCCTGGCGGGGATCGGGCTCATCCGCCCCAGGTGCTACATTTTATACCGTCCGATGTCCTCGTCGTTAAGATTTTCCAGCCACTTGCGAAGTTCTTCATTATTGACCTTATCGGCTCCGGCGCCGGACACCTTGGAGTTCTTCAAGACTTCATCTTCGACGAAGATGGGGCAATCCACTCGCAGGGCCAGCGCCATCGCATCGCTCGGACGCGAATCGATGGAAAAGATTTCCCCATCTTTCTCCAGCCAGATGAGCGCGTAAAAAGTATCGTCTTTGAGCTCGTTAACAACCACTTTGCTGACCCGCGCCTCCAACCCGAGAAGAAGATTCTTCAGCAAATCGTGGGTCATAGGACGCGGCGTGGTGACTTTTTCAATTTCCAGCGCGATGGCGTTGGCCTCGTAAATGCCCACCCAAATCGGAAGCACTGAAGCGCCGTTGATATCCTTCAAGATGACGATCGGCATGTTGGTGACAGGATCCATCATCAGACCGCGAATTTTGACTTCCACTTCCATACTACCCTCCTCGCAGTACTGCCGCCGTGGCCAGCAGGCTGAATGGCTGTAGTTCTTCAGAGCTCGGTTTGACTCGCCGCGCGCTCTGCCGCCAGTTCGCCAACCAAGCTGTTCGGTCCCGACGCGGTCACTCGCACCTTCAAGTAACGCCCCACCCAGGCGGGCTCACCGGGGAAATTCACGATGCGGTTGCTGGTAGTTCTTCCCACGGCCTGGCCCAGGCGGGGCTGAAAGCCTTCGACCAGCACTTCATATTCCTGCCCCAGGCAAATTTGGTTCCTCTGGATCTGGATCTCCCGCTGCTTCGCCTGCAAAATCGCAAGACGGCGTCCCTTCTCTTCCTCGGGAACAGAATCTTCAAAATGGCCAGCCGCAGTGTTGGGACGGGGAGAATACTTGAAGGAAAACACCTGATCGTAGCCCACAGCATCAAGCAGGCTGAGGGTCTCGTCAAAATCTTCGATCGTTTCGCCGCAGAAGCCCACGATCATGTCCGTGGACATGCTAATAGCACGCCTGGCGCTGCGGATGCAATGAAT
>DATKQU010000008.1:0-5354 GCA_035532595.1 Terriglobia bacterium
TGGATACACGATCCTCAAGTTAACTCAAGCGGCCGAACCCTCCGCATGGGATGGGGTAACTGGCAGTACCTGGTCAAGCCGGGCGCGCCGATATATCCGTATGGAAGGCTGATCTGCACTTCCGGGTCGACCCAGCGCACCATCCTGTGGGACGGTCCAAACCCGCACTGGCACGCCAAGTTTCCTTTTGCGGCTCTGCGCCCGAGTCCCGTACCCTGGCTGTGGTCGAGCGTCAGCGACATCCGCGACCTTGCTCCTGTCCAGTTTGCCATGAACAACACCATCGCAGATGCGCTGGGGCTTCTCAAGCTTGCCGTCAACAAGGTCCTTATCACCAAAGAAGGTTCCATGTCGGAGCAGACCTGGAACAACTACTTTCCCGGCATGCCGGGGGCCAAGATCAAGCTGGTGAACCGCATGGAGTCCATCGACCAGCAGATCAAGTTCTTTGGTCCGGGCGCACAGGAAATCGCCGGCATCGTTCCTGTTTACCAGATCTTGCGCTCGGCATTCTCCGAGCTTGGCGGCGACATTGACAACCGGCTGGCCGGCAAGGAACAAGTCCCATCATCGGAGTCGCTCCGAAAGTTCCAGGATTCGCAGCAGGCAAGATACCGCCTCAAGGGTCATTACGTGGAAGCCTATTTTTCCGATCTTGGTGACCTCGCAGCGTCCGATATCTGCCAGTTTTACACATCCGACAAAGTGGTGAGCGTGATTGGCCCCGACCGCATGACATGGGAATACATCGACTGGGATCCCGGAAACACCATCCCGGTGAAGTTCGACGAGCCGGAGCCGTTCCGCAGAGGCCACAGCTTCGTAAAGCAGCTGACTGCCATGGTGGCGGCCGGAAGCTCTCTTCCGGAACAGAGACGGGAGACAGGCCAGCTTGCGCTGCTACTCTCAAAGATGGGTAAGTTCGACCTTCACAACCTGATGAAGAAGCTGCAGGCGGCCGGCTATCAGATGCCGAGCGCGGACGAGATCATCGAAAACATCAAGAAGGAGATGGCTGCGATGCCGCCTCCTCCAGATAAAAAGGGAGGGAAGTAATTGGGCTCAATTTCTCGCCGACCTGAACGGAGAAGAGCGTACGTCACCGACGAGCATTGGCGGAATCCGGTAGAGGTCCCGGAAGAAATTCACCGCCTCCTTGACCTGGCAAAAAAAAGTGGGGCCTCGATGGTGGTTGAGATTGGAGTCGACCGCGGGACGGTCAGAAGCATGTCCGTCAAGAATATCAACGCGGTCCACCTGATGAGGGCGCTCGACGGCCTTGACGCTGACGCTCCCGCTGTCCCTGCGCCTGTCCCTGACGCGGTAGCGTCGAGAGGTTGAGCATGGCGGCCGAAATCGTAGCATCGATTGAGGATGAACTCGCAAGAAACAGGCGAAGGCGTGAGACGCGCCTGAAACATACCTGCCCGGTCTGTGGCCGGGAGAGAATGCCCGGGCAGATCAGGTGCGGCTGCAAATACGTTGTTGCCGGAGCCTTCTACCCAAAGCGCAAGGGACAAAAACGTGTGCGATGAATTTATTTTTATTTTTTTCTCTTGACTCAGTCTGCCGATAAACGGTAGGTTTCATTCGAAATGAATCGCCGGATCGCTTCCGGCGGCGTTCAGCTGGGACAACGGTAGGAACTACGAGTTCCGAATCCGACCCCGATGGGAAACTGTCGAGGTCGGATTTTTTTTTGGAGCTAACCATGGCGCGAAAAAAGAAGTTTATTCAAGGCGCGATCAAGCACCCAGGCAGGGTTAAGAACGCCGCGAAGCGCGACGGGATCAGCGTCCATGAAGAGGCTGAGCGCATGGCCCACTCTCCGAACAAGTCGGCGCGCGGCGCAGGAGCGCTTGCCCTGAGGTTTGAGAAGGGTGGCGACCTTCATAGTCGCCCAAAGCACAAACGCCGCGGATCGAGAAAGTCGAGGACGAGGTGATGTGCGGAATCGGAATGCGGGAAGAACACAGCCCCCACGACGATATTCGGCACCTTGCCCGGGCGGAAGAGGTTCGCGGGGATGCGAAGCGAATGAAGGCCGTTCGGGAATACATGGACAGGGTCGACAAGGGATTCGAGAAGGTGCGGGCGCCGAAGAGGCACCGGGCACCGAGGAAGGCGAAGGAGAGGCGATAGATGCCGCTCACTTCGAACGCCGGCGACAACATCGCTGAGCTGACGCGGCAATGCAAGGCCCGCGGCAAGTTCGGCACGCAGAGGCGAACGAGTTTTAAGCGCTGCCACCTTCGAGCTGTGGCAGCAGGGCTTTCAGCGGCGCGCCGCAAGGCAAAACCCAGGGGCCGCAAGAGCGTCCGGTGAGACCGGACAGAAAGGAGACTACCTTGGCACGCAAGCACAAGAAACACGAGAAGAAACGGAAGTAACCCTCCTCTCCCCCGATGCCGTTTAGTTCTATCGGTGTCCCCGGGAGACTGGGTTGCAAAGGGGAGAGGGCGGCGCGCAGCTTGCCCTCTTTCCGGTCTGAAATAATTCGAATGATCCGGAGGGTGATTTGAAAAAGAGATTGAGCAAGCACGACAAAGAAGTTGACATGAAAAACCTGCGGAAGGGCCGCAAGAAGGGCTCTCACAAAAAGGGTCGCAAGTAACCACGTCTGCAGCCGCTGCAGGGAAAGGACGATTCAATGTCCAAAGGAACTTTTGATTTTTCGAGCGCAACTCAGGTGACCCCTGAAAAGCCGGCGGTCTCTCCGCTTCCCAACAAGCAGTTTGGGCCCAAGGTTGAGTGGCCGAGCGCCACTTACGCTCCTGACGCCCAGTTGAAGGATTCCCGCGAGGGAACCGGCAACAACTGGTTTGGCCAGAAGAACAAGGGCCAGGAAGATTTTTCGAGCGCCACGAGCGCTCCTCTGCCGGACGGAAACTCGACCGACCGGCGCCGGCCGACGGCCATGCCGAAAGCGTGGGAAAGGTAACCCATGGGTAGCCCTGTCTCAGCAGGACCCGTCCCTGTTCCCCCTCAGGTCAGGGGGCAGATGGGAAGCCTCGCGGTGGCCAAAGGCATGGAAATGCCGGTGGATGGCCTCATCAAGCAGGCCGAAGACATCGCCAACCGCTGCCGCGCCCTGGCACAGCAAACCCGCCAGGCAAAGCCCGACTCGATGCCTTTCCTTGTCAAAGCCCTTGAGCAGTTGGCAATGTTCGTTTCAACGCTCCATGGTGACCATCCGGCAGCAGGACTTCCGAACTCGCCTCCGGGGCCCATGGATCCTCACGTTCCAACACAATCAACCGCATCCAGCGCCGGAACGGGGTTCCCGGCGGTTTAAGGAGATAAACGATGGCACATGAAAATCAGTTTCGAGACATCCTGCAGGGCATCCAGAACGAAGATCACCGAAAGGCTGTTGACGCGCTTCCTCCGGAAGTGAAAGAGCGAATCGCCGAAGGTTACCTGACCGGAGAAGAGCGCGCAGAGCGCGACCGGCGCTACGGGTTGCTCGGCCAGTGGGCGCAGTTTGAGAAGGATACCCTGCCGAAGTACAAGGACGCTTTCACCCAGGCGCAGTCGCTGCAGCGCGACCTCGCCACCTCGCAAGCAAAGATTGCCGACCTTGAAGCCACAATGGGAACGCTGAGAGCCAGCTCCGACGCTGCGGGATCTGGCGCCGATGCCGAGGCCATCCAGAAGGCGATTGCCGGCCTCAAAGACCAGATAATGAAAGAGGCTCAGGCGCAGTTTGTGACCTCACAACAGCTCGAAGAGGCGAGAACCAAGACGCGGGATGAGACGGTGGAATTCATCCACACCCGCTCGATTCCAGTGATGCGCCAGGCTGACGAGTACGCGCGGCGCGCCAAAGAAGAGTATGGCCACACGCTCGACCAGGAGAAGCTGTTCGAGACGGCCAAGCAGCATGGCAACAATCTCGACCTTGCCTACCGCCTGATGATCGATCCCGTGCGCGAGGCTGCCACAAAGGCGCAGTACGAGAAAGACATCAGGGCGGCAGAAGAACGTGGCCGACAGGCTGCGGCTTCCGAACACGATACCAAGGGAAACAACCCCGAGGATTCGAGTGGCGGACAAAGTTTCAGCGGGTTCCTGAAGCCCGGAGCGCCTCCCAACGAGGCCGAAAAGGTCCCGGAGGATTACGTTCCCGGGCAGGGCAACCTGCTGGGAAGGGCTGCGGCCGCTGATTATCGCAAGCTCATGGAGTCCGGATCGGTCCAGTAGGGCCGCTTCCGAAAATTTAACCTGAGAAGGGGGATGCCCGCCAGCGCGGGCGAAACAAAATATGCTCTCGCTAACAGGCGTAAACGCCATCACCAACAAGGACATCATCCCCAAGCTGTGGGACGTCGTCTTCAAGTATTCCCCGTTGCTGGTCCGGGCCCGCACGAAGTATAGCTACAAGTTCTACGGCGGGACATCCATCCAGGCTCCGATCACCTACAAGAAGCTGGCGGGCGGAGCCTTCCAGCGCGGCAGCGCGGTTGACATCACTTGGATCAACACCGAAACCGCGTTCCAGGTCGTGCCGAAATATTATTACGTTTCGGTCGTCCTGTTCGGAACCGACGGCGTCCTCAACATGGGCCCCGAAGCGGCCTTCAGCCAGATCGAAGCCAAGATGGCGAATGCCAGCGCAGCCATGGGCGAGAACCTTGCCGAGGAAATGTACTACTCCGGCCTCGACATCGCCGGCGTGTCAGCCAACCTCGGACCGTGCCCAACGACCGGCGGAGATACCACGGCCATCTCGCTCGACGGCATGGCGCAGTGGATTGACGACGGGAACACCGTCAGCACCGTTGGCGGGATTACCCGCACCGACCTGAACGCGGTGAATGGAACCCCGGGCGGGGGCAATGCCTGGGTCGCCAACATCGCGGGCCAAATCCAGACCACCGACCTCAACCAGGCGATCGGCAAGACGTGGTTCGGACCGAACCGGGTCGACCTCATCACGGTCAGCCCCGACGTCTATATGTTCATCCAGAACAAGATTCAGCCACAGCAGCGCTTTGAGCCGAAGGACACCGACCTTGCCAAGGCCGGCTTCCAGTCGATTCAGTACATGGGCGCCGATCTGGTGGTCGACAACTACACGCCCGCGGGAAGCGCGTGGGGCATCAACAGCCGGTACTTCCAGTTCTACATCTCTCAGAACCGGTTGTTCCAGTTCGGCTTCACCGGGTTCAAGGAAGATCAGGCAACGGTGGGAGACGTGGCCGGCCAGTACGCCTTTGGCGGCGACCTCGTGATCCCGAATCCGCGCACCTGCTTCCAGCTTTTCGGGATCACTTCGTAACAGGTATACCCCGATGGGATGCCGGTCCGACAGCGCTCTCGGGCCGGTACGACACGGATCTCTAAGGAGGAAA
>DATKQU010000009.1:0-4964 GCA_035532595.1 Terriglobia bacterium
GTTCGTCCAAGTGAGACTTGAGAGGCAAGTCGAGCCCTCCCTGATCGCGTTCGAGAAAGCGGTTTCGGCGCGGCCTGAAGTGATGGAGTGTTACTTGATGACGGGCACTTCGGATTACATGCTCCGAGTCGTCGTCGCCGATCTTCAGGAGTTCGAGAGGTTTGTTACGGATGTCCTGTCCAGGATTCCGGGAGTTGGAAACATCCAGTCCAGCGTGGCGCTCAAGCAGGTGAAATACAGCACGGCGCTTCCCCTCCCCGGGCATGAATAGCTGATCTATATGCTATACTCACGCCTTCCCGGAAATTTCCAGAGCGCATGCGGTGTGTAGCCGTAAGAAATCTGGGTAGGGTGGACATCATGAAATCAACCGCGAAGATCGAGGGCCGAAAAGTAGCTCTGGTCACCGGAGCCAGCAAGGGAGTGGGACGTGGGATTGCACTTGCACTGGGGCAAGCAGGCTTTGCGGTCGTTGTGAATTATCACAATGACCAAAAGGGAGCAGAGGAAACAGCTTCCCAGATCCGCCAGGCAGGAAGCGCAGCGCTCGTTGTCGGGGCCGATGTCGGGATCAAGGCTGAGGTGGATCGCATGTTCGATGTGGTTCTAAAGGAATATGGATCCCTCGCAGTTCTTGTAAATAATTCGGGTGTTCAGAGCTGGAAATCGCTGTTAGATCTGACCGAGGAGGAGTGGGATCGCACCTTGCGAACCAACCTGAAGGGAACCTTCTTATGCACGCAGCGAGCCGCCCGGCACATGGTGGCGCAGCACCAAGGGAAAATCGTCAACATCGGCTCGGGATGCAACAAGGTGCCATTTCCCAACCTGGTCGACTATACCAGCAGTAAAGGCGGCATCGAAATGTTTACACGGGTTGCAGCCCTGGAATTAGGCCCTCTCGGAATTTCCGTGAACTGCGTGGCTCCCGGCGCGATTGAAATCGAAAGAACTCAGGCGGAAGCTCCTGATTATGCAGCGACGTGGTCACCGTTAACGCCCATGCGCCGCATCGGGAACCCGGCCGACGTCGCCCGTGCTGTGGTATTTTTGGTGTCCCCGGAAGCCGAGTTCATCACCGGCCAGACCCTCTACGTTGACGGCGGACTCTTTTCTCAGGGCCCCTGGCCTTACGCGGTCAATCGCCCGGAGGATTAGCTTGCATACTGCACCGGCGCTTCCCGAACTCCGGCAGCTTGCAAATCAGTCCATTGGATTTGAAGAGGATTGCGGCGAGGCAGGTGTGCATCCGAGCACTCAACAGGGAGCGCGACCTGTGCGGAGGACTTGCACGGCCTGAGAAGAAACCTCAAGGTCCCGGAGCGACCATCCCTTTCTTCGGCTCTTCTGGAACGGAACTGGCAACTTCTCTCAATTGAACATTCAGCTCCACCGGGCCTGACGTGCTATAGGTAGGCACATTGGATTCAACTTCCGCAACAATGTAAATAGGCTGCTTCGCAGGTTTTGCCCACCTTTCCGCCTGCAAGGTAAACTTCGTGGAGGTCTGTTGTTCCGTCACCAGAATACCATTCAAGCCGACGTTGACCGCCCGGACACCGGGCGGCAGGTTCAGGACGTTGCACGGGACTCTGCCTTTAAATCCGTTCTGCCGCTGCACGTGCAGCGTAACGGTGGTCGTGTGGCCGGGCTGAATCGAAATTTCCTTTTCCTCGGCGGAGACAACCACATTCGGGGCCGGCATCACCGCAGCCATCTGCAAGGGCATGTCAGGGTCGGCCACGCGTTCTACTTCTTTGCCATCAATGAGCGCCTTCCCGACGATGTTGAAAGACTCTGCACGCCGCGATACCGCCCCGCCTTCTCCAGCCTGAAAGATGATGCTGGCAGATTCCTGACCGGCCGGAATCGTTGCGGGCAGCACGCTAAGGCCCTTGGACAGACCCTGAACCCCAAGCGTGATGGGGCCCTCATAGCCGAGGGTGCGGTCGGCAGTAACCGTGACCGGTGCGCTGCCGCCAAGTGGGATATTCGGATTGGCAGGCATCGCGGTGATCGTAAAGTCGGGCACGGACTTGCGAATCGTCAGCCGGTAAGCAAAATCCTTCCCTTGATCGCCGCGAACATCCTTCAGATTCAGGATGTACTTCCCGTCTTTGGGGGCGACAAATTCCAGGCGGGAATCCGCGCCGAGCCCCGGTCCACCGTCGTCGCTTCGATAGATCAGATGAAATACCGGAAGACCATTGGGAGGAGATTTTGCGTTCGGGGGAAGAATCTCGACCCTGTAGACCGGTGTGTTGACGGCGTGGACCGACGGCGAGGTTCCCAAATAGGTAAAGCGCTGGTCGCCGAACCCCTTGACCACGACATCGGCATCAGGTTGGTCCGGGATGTACGAGATCTGATCGAGCTCGTCGCCGATCATGATGTAATCGTTCACGTGCAAGCCCTCATTGTTGATCAATCGGAAGAACGGCCTGCGAGAATCGCGATCAGAAAGCGTTGTAAAAGTTTCTGCCAGGCAGCGAACGGTAGCGCGGGGAATTGAATGGCCCTGGTCATCAAGAACTTCGATGACGGAGTCGAGCGGAGAACCGAGGCGCGCCGCCGCAACTTCGATGGTGAGGTGCTCGCCCTTCTGCGCCGAGAAACGAAAGTTGTCCTGGTCCGCCGAGCCCCCTTTTTCAGTTTTCCAGATATGCCCATTGATGGCCACGGGCACCGTCACCTGCTCGGCTTGGGCCACTGTGTCATTCGGCTCAGCCTCCATAACCTCCGGCTCGTCGCCGACCGCCAGCTTCACTTCGTTGATGGATTTCCCCCAGGGTGTGCTGGCGGTGACGGGCATGGTGGTCCAGCCATTAGCCTTTGCCGGCGGTGTGACACTCATATCGCGGACGCCGCCGAGGTTAACGCCTTGCAGGGAAATTCGGGCCGGTTTACCGGCTTGGACTCCCAACGGGAAAACGCTGCTGATGTAAGGGAGTTGCCCGCAGTTGAGCCGATAGAAGCGGTCGTCTCCTCCGCCCTGTTCGCGATCCGCGATGAAGATCGTATATTTGCCGTCCGCGGGAACCTTGGCGATGAGGAGCGCGTCCGACTTGAGGTCGTATTTTCCCGCTTCCGCGATCGTGCGGCCGGCTGCGTCATCGAGCTTCAGTTCCGACCGCAACTTGGAACCCAGGGGCGCCGCCACAACCTGGAAAACCAGTTCCTGCCCGGCATGCGCTTCAAAGGAAAAACTGTCCGTTTCTCCCGGTTTCCAAAGAGTTCCGTAAAGCGTTGCGGGCAGCTTGACCGTTTGAGGACCCGCTTCGGAATCGCTCCAATCCTTTTTTTCCTCGTATTGAACTTCGGGCAGCGCGCCCACATCGAAGGCCATCATGTTGGACGTCCCGAGCTTCGTCTGGATTCGATACCAATGGATTCCGGGCTTGACGCTCTTCGAAGCTGTGATTTCGAGTTTGGCTTCCTGTTTCGTGCCCCGGGGAACCAAGGCCAAGGTGTCGACGTTCACCCGGATCTTCTGCGGGGGCTCGGGAATATCCATGACCGAGGTTAACTTGGCGCTCAGTCCCGACGCGTCAAAGAGGACGTTCGTAAGGTTTCGAAGATTGCGGCCTTCAACCGTAAACGTCGCGCTGGTGCCGCGTTCGAGCCCCGCCGGCGAGAAGCTGGTGATGGCCGGAGGGATCGCCGGCACCTCACCGGCCCGAACCGTTCGACCGCCGAGGAGCACGGCAAACCCGAGAGCAATGATGATGGATTTTGTTTTCATATCAAGAACCTCAACGGCTCGCTGTTTGTTTCACTCGCGCCGCAGGCGGGTGGGTTTGAAACGCCACTTCAGGGCTGCCCACTTCCTGGTAGTCCTGAAGGTTGTATATGCTCAAAGTACCGTTGTAACGACCGGCTGCGAGCCACTTGCCGTCGGGACTGATGCTGAGCGCTTCGACCCAGTCGGGTTGCTTGTCAAAGACGGCGACGGGATTCAAGGAATCCGCATCCCTGACGCTGACAGAAAAGTCGGAGGAGGTTGTAATCAGACGTTTCCCGTCGGGAGTGTAAGCGATTTGCAGGATTGCGTCTTCATCGGCGATGAGAGACTGCGCGAGCGTGCCCGCATCCGGCGCCAGATTCCAAACCCAGATCGTTTTGTCGAAGCCCGCCGCGGCCAGTTGGTTGCTTCCGGGCCGGAAGGCGATGCTGGTAACGCTGTCGGAGGGGTTGCCCAGCGTATACAGCCGCTCGCCGGTTGCGACGCTCCAAATCTTTACCGTTCTGTCCTGCGATCCCGACGCCAGCCACTTTCCATCCGGGCTGAAGGCGACACCGAAGACCGCGTCGATATGGTCTCGCAGCGTCTTCAGGTCTTTGCCGGTGGCGGCATCCCAAAGGATGATGGTCTTGTCGTAGCTTCCGGAGGCGAGCAATTTACCGTCCGGGCTGACGGCGACGGAATAAATACAATCCGTGTGTCCATTCAAGGTACGCAGCAGCTGATGGGCGGCAACATCCCACATCTTGATTTCGCCCTGACGCGCCGGCAATCCACCCGCCGCCGCCAGCCATTTCCCGTCAGGACTAAAAGCCAGTGACCGCACATAATCGACATGCCCCGTTAGCGTGGCGAGGACCTTGCCCGTATCTGTGGCCTTCAGCTCAACCTTTTGATAACCGCCGACCGCGAGAATCTTGCCGTCGGGAGAATACGCAAGGGAAGTAATCGGAGACGTGACCGGTACCTGCGGCTTGATGTTAGGAATATTGGGTTCGGAAGGCGCGATGGTCGCTTCGCCAGCCGCAGGGCCCTTGGCACCCGTGTGAATCCAGTCCTCGATGGCCTTGATGTCTGCTGCGGAAAGCGGCTCGCCGCCAAAGGGCATCCGAGGTTGCACCTTCCCTTCGAGCCTCAGAATCATGAGACTCTGGCTCTCTTTGCCGGGAAGGATGACCGCTCCGTGAGCCCCGCCTTTCATCAGTGTGGCGTAGGAATCCAT
>DATKQU010000010.1:0-4159 GCA_035532595.1 Terriglobia bacterium
GGGCTGCCCGCCTTCGCTGGGCATAATGTAAACATTAAAATTGCCGTCGTATTGCGCGGTAAAAGCGATCCACTTGCCGTCAGGAGAAAACTTGGGGAAGAGCTCGAGCCCCGGGCTGGTGGTGATTCGGCGGGCGATGCCGCCCGAGGCCGCGACCAGCCAGAGGTCCCCGGCATAGCTGAAGACAATTTTGTCGTTATGAATGTCAGGAAAACGCATCAAGCGGCCTTCGGGCATTTGCTGGCCGAAGCAGACTGCGGCGAACCCGAGCACGGAAACGGCAATGAAGGCGCGTAAAAAACGCATGAAAGGAATCCTCCTGTAATATTTTGCACCGCGAGATTTCTCCTTCGCCTGGAGGCTCGCGGAAGCTGGAAATGACTATTGTATTACTTTGTAAGACCAAACCACCTTATTACGATGCAAAAAAACAGCAGGTAGCCGCGACGGTGTTTTGGCCGTCGCGGGTTTTTGGGCCGCAATGATACGAGAACCCGCGACACGAAAGACAGTGTCGCGGCTACCAACTGTAGCGGCGATCTATGATCGCCGTTACAATCGTGAACCCCCGAGATCAAATAGCCGCTTCCTGGGCGCAGTTTTTGGGTATGATGGCACTGTCGCGCCAAGGTGCGCCAATATAAGGGTGAAAGGATGATTCGCGGCGACCCTGTTCACAAGACGGGCTTTTCTAAGTACTGCGCTTCTGGCATGGACCGGCTTGGCCTTCTTAAGGGCCGCGGAATCTTCAAGAGCGATGGGATGGAAATTGGGCATCATCACGGACGAAATATCCGAAGACTTCGAGCAGGCTCTGGATTTCATCACCCGCTATTCTCTCCATGACTGTGAGCTGCGCGATCTGTGGCAGCAAAACATCATGAACCTTTCCCAGGCGCAGCTCGACCGGGCCAAGAGGCTGATCCAGGAACATCATTTGCAGGTGACCGACATCGGATCGCCGATTTTCAAGTACAACCTGCCGGAAATGCCCGTTTATAAGAACGAACGGGACACCTTTCGCGCCAGCTTTACGGAAGAAGACTCGGAGCGCCTTTTGCACGAGTCCTTCAAGCTGGCGAATTTTTTTGGGACTCGCAAAGTGCGCCTTTTCAGCTACTGGCGCGTGAAGGAACCCGCCAAAGCCTACCCCTACGTTCGCGACCGGCTGGCCAAAGCCGCTAAGCTTGCGGGCGAGAACGAGATTATTCTCATTCTCGAAAACGAGCACGATTGCAATATCGGGACCGGGGAAGAGTTGGGAAGAATTCTGCGCGATATCGATTCTCCTTCCCTGCGTGGAAACTGGGATCCCGGCAACGCCGCCATGCTCCACGAAATTCCTTATCCGGACGGTTACCGGCACGTGCGCGGCCTTTTTGCGCATATGCACATCAAGGACGTCAAGAAAGATCCCAAAACCGGAAAGCTGGAGTGGGCGCCAGTGGGCGGGGGGTTGATCGACTGGAAGGGGCAATTCGAAGCGCTCCGCCGCGACCACTACGAAGGCGATATGTCTTTGGAAACCCATTACCGGTGTCCCGACGGGAACAAGGTGGAAAGCACTCGCGAGTCTCTGCTTGGCCTGTTCGAAGTGATCAAGGAGGCAAGCTAACCCGGCGGTTTTAGAACGCGACAAAGGACCTATGTTTGCAGCACGCACGGACTGGGTTCTCACTCCCAATCGTCTCAGCCGGCATATCGCAGAACGGCGGCGGCAAGGGCTGGAGGTTCTCGACCTTACCGAGTCCAACCCCACGCACTGCGGTTTCGAAGCGCCGGAAGAAATCCTCCAGGCCTTTGGCGATCCTCGTTCTCTCATCTACGAGCCTGACCC
The DNA here is from genome assembly GCA_035532595.1 of Terriglobia bacterium. Classification (GTDB taxonomy): domain Bacteria; phylum Acidobacteriota; class Terriglobia; order UBA7540; family UBA7540; genus JAMCXS01. The sequence continues at coordinate 1,838 of DATKQU010000010.1, forward strand.
GCGGGGCCTCGTCCGCGCGCGGGAGGCGGTGTGCGATTACTACGCCGCCCGCGGGACCCGTGTGAGCCCTGAGCAAATCTTCCTGACCACCAGCACCAGTGAAGCCTACTCCTACGTTTTTCGGTTGCTCGCGGACCCGGGTGATAAGGTTCTCATTCCGCAGCCCAGCTATCCGCTTTTCCATTTTTTGGCGGGCCTGAATGATCTCGAGGCTGTTTCCTACCCGCTCCGCTACGATCAGCACTGGCACATTGACCTGGAAATCGCGGCAAATTGCCTGAGCCCTCGTGCGAAGGCGATCGTTGTGGTCCATCCCAACAATCCGACCGGATCGTATGTTAAAACGGACGAACTCTCTTTTCTGACCGACGTTTGCCAGAAAAACCAAACCGCCTTGATTGCGGATGAGGTTTTTGCTGACTACGCTTTTGAGAAAGGCGGCCAGCGCGTTGCGAGCCATGCCGGCATGTCCCAAGTTCTTACCTTCACGCTGAGCGGGTTGTCGAAAATTTCCGCCTTGCCCCAGATGAAGCTTGGCTGGATGGTTGTTAGCGGGCCGCCGGAACTCTTGAGCGGCGCGCTCGAGCGCCTGGAAGTCATCGCGGATACCTACCTCTCCGTGAGCGCTCCCCTGGCCCATGCACTCCCGAAACTTCTCGAGCGGCGAGCGGCGGTGCAGCCAAAAATCATGGAACGCCTGCGGAGAAATCTGGCCAGAGTTGATGAAGCCATCCGTGCATGTCCGAACCTCCTCCGCCTCGAAAGCGAAGGGGGCTGGTATGCGATCCTTCAAGTGCCCGCAACCCTCAGTGACGAGGACTGGGCGGTGGAGCTGCTCTCGCAGGAGGGCGTGCTGGTTCATCCCGGGCATTTTTACGATTTTCCGAACGACGGCTATCTGGTCATCAGCCTTCTGACCGATGAGGAGATCCTTCAGGAGGGGATGACAAGGATTCTGGCGCGCGTCGCAAAAAGTGGCTAGACTAATAGAGACTCAAACTCAACAGCCTAGGGCGTTCGAAATTCATCACTATGGGGAATCCGGCCGCTAAACCGAACTTTGAGGGCCTGGAAGTCGCGGCCTTCGAGAGCCGCAGAGCCGCGGAGATCTCGAAACTCATCTCCAATTATGGCGGTGTGCCGCGCGTGGGGCCCAGCATGCGGGAAGTTCCACTGGAGGATAATCCCGCGGCCTTCGAGTTTGCGGAGAGACTTTTCGCCGGAAAAATTCAGGGTGTGATCTTCATGACCGGGGTCGGAACGCGAACGCTGATCGAGGCTCTCAAATCGCGCTACGCCCCGGAAGAAATTGCCCATGAACTTTCCAGGGTAACGATTGTGGCGCGCGGGCCCAAGCCGTCGCAGGTTTTGCGCGAGATTGGCGTGCCGGTGACGATCCTTGTTCCGGAACCCAACACCTGGCGGGAGATCCTGCAGGAGCTGGAGGAGAACTCGCGCAGCTTCAACCTGCGCGGCAGCACGGTGGCCGTGCAGGAATACGGCGTGCCCAACGAGGCTTTCCTTGAAGAGTTGACTGTGCGCGGCGCAGAGGTTTTGCGCGTGCCCGTCTACCGCTGGGCGCTCCCGGAAGACCTTGGCCCCCTGCGGGAAACCATCGGCGCCATTCTCGAAGGGCGCGCGCGCGTTGCGCTGTTCACCAACGGCACCCAAGTGGACCACGTGCTGCGCGTCGCGTCTGACGACGGTGCGAAAGAGCGGCTGATGGAAGCGCTCCATCGTTCGGTGGTTTGTTCCGTGGGGCCCACCTGCACGGAGGTGCTGCTCGCCCAGGGCATTCCCGCGGACCTGGAATCCGCTCCTCCCAAAATGGGCGCTCTGGTTCTGGAGGCGGCGCGCCAGGCTCACGAGTTGCTGCGCCGGAAAGATTCCGGAATTTCCGCCTCCGCGAGGCCGAATGGCGTCGGGGTGGCCTCCCCGGCTCGTGCGGCGGTTGTCGAAGCCGTCCCACAACAGCCTCGCGCCGCCGGCCAACAGCTTTGGAAGGATTCGCGTTTCATGAAAGCCTGCCGTCGGGAGCCCACCGACGTGACGCCCGTTTGGCTGATGCGGCAAGCCGGGCGGTTCATGAAGGAATACCGCGAGCTTCGGGCGAGAGTCCCTTTCCTTGAACTTTGCAAGAACCCGGACCTGGTTTCTGAGGTCACGGTGACAGCGGCTCTAAAGCTGGGGGTGGATGCGGCAATCATCTTTGCCGATCTGCTGCTGATTATCGAACCTCTCGGCCTGGGGCTCGAATACGAGCAGGGCGAAGGTCCTGTGATCAAGCCGGTGCTGCGCAAGTCCGGCGATGTCGATTTGCTG
>DATKQU010000011.1:0-18625 GCA_035532595.1 Terriglobia bacterium
ATTTTCCCGGTGCTGCACGGAACCTTTGGTGAAGACGGCACGGTGCAGGGGCTGCTCGAACTGGCCTCGATTCCGTACGTGGGCGCGGGCGTGCTGGGTTCCGCGGTGGGCATGGACAAAGACGTCATGAAGCGCCTCTTCCGCGACGCAGGCCTTCCGGTGGTTGAATGGGTTGTGGTCTTGCGGAGTGAGTGGGAGCGAGGGGCTCTGGCTGTCCGCAGGCGAATTGAAAGCGAGATCGCTTACCCGCTCTTTGTTAAGCCCGCCAATCTGGGCTCCTCGGTGGGGATCAGCAAAGTTCATAACCGTCGCGAGCTCGGGCCGGCTCTCAGCCTGGCCGCAAGTTACGATCGGAAAATCGTTGTTGAAAAGGCTATCGACGCGCGCGAAATCGAGTGCTCGGTGCTGGGCAATGATGCGCCGGAAGCCTCGCTTCCCGGGGAGGTCGTTTCGGTCAACGAGTTTTATGATTATGAGGCGAAGTACGTCAAGGAAGGCTCCGAGCTGATCATACCCGCCAAGCTCACGCAGCAGCAGACGCGCCGCGTAAGAGAGTTGGCTCTCCGCGCTTTCCAAGCCACGGATTGCGCCGGAATGGCGCGCGTGGATTTTTTGCTCGACCGCCGCCGCGGCAGTCTGTTTGTCAACGAGATCAACACCATTCCGGGATTCACGCCCATCAGCATGTATCCCAAGCTCTGGGAAGCGAGTGGCTTGGCGTATCCCAAGTTGCTGGATCGCCTGATCGCGCTGGGCCTCGAACGCCACTGGGAGAAGAAACGCAACCGATACACTTACCAACACTAGCCCGCAGGTCTCAGCGGGTTTGCTGTTTTGGATTCGCTCAATACTTGCGCAGGACGCCAATCACGCGCCCCTGAATTCTCACCTCGCCCGCCGGCAGAATAATCGGGTCCATCTGCGCGTTGGCTGGTTGCAAGCGGATCTTTTCCGCGCCTTCCAGGAAGAAGCGCTTCAATGTGGCGTCGGTTCCTCCAACCAGTGCCACGACAATCTCACCGTTTTGTGCCGTCTCGGCCGATTCCACTAAAATGTAGTCTCCATCGCAGATGTGGTCCTCCACCATGGAATCGCCTTTAACCCGCAAGACGTAAATCTTGCCTTTTCCGCTGGCAAAATCACCCAGCGAAAAAGTTTCCGGCTGTGGAACGGCTTCCACCGGATGGCCGGCGGCAATCCGCCCCAGCAAAGGGAATTCCAAATGGATAAAGGGTTGCGGTTCGCCGGAATCAGAGTGAGGATGCGCTTGGCGTGGCGCGCCTGCATGCGATCCGGTCGGGCGCAGGCGGATTCGGCTCTTCTCAAACGGCACGGACCCGGGAACAGCGATCACTTCCACCGAGCGGCTCTGATTGTAGCGCCGCCGGATGAATCCCTTCTTCTCCAAAACCTGCAGATGTTTGTGGACGGTGGCAAGCGAGGAAAGACGAAGCCCTTTGGCCATCTCCTCGAAGCTCGGCGAGTAGCCGTTACGGTTGATAAAATGAATCAGGAAATCCAAGACCTCTTTTTGGCGTCGAGTCAGCGCCATGATGTTCCTCCGGCTGCTAGTTCATTACCCAATCCAGGCTGCACAATATCAATATAGGCGAATAAAAAGCGAATATGCAAGCCAAAAATTTAAGTGCGGGCCAGTTTCCTGCCCCGGCACAATTTTGGCCCGATTTCTAAAGTAGGTTTCGCCCTGCGACTTTGGGGTGAGCCGCCGCCGCGCCCCGGCGTGTTCCGGGAACTTGCGCAGAGGGGCCCGGGATTGGTTTTCTAATCACGAGCCCGCCTGCCCGACCCTCCTGCCTTGCCGACTGCTCTTACCTCACTAACTGAATCGGGAACGGCCCATTGATCTGGCCCGTCAAGGTGCTCTTGATGTAAATGTTGTAGCACCCCGCCGACATGCCGGTAGTCTTCCAATTGAATTGCCAGGTGTTCGTCGTGGGATCGTACTGGTAGCCACTGTTCCCGGACGCCTGGATATCCAGGATATCGCCCGTGTCAGCCCCGCCGCACGCGCCCGCGACGTAAATTTGCACGGCGGGATTGGCGTTGGAGCTGTTCACCACGGTGCCATTCACGTCCGCGTACTGCCAGATGAGCGGCACGGCGCTCTTAACCTTATATCCCCGCGGTGGCGGAGCGTAAGGATCGAACAGCCCCAGGAAGTTGAACGAAATGGTGTGGGTACCGCTGCCCGTGGAGCCATAGAAGTCGCTATCGCCCAGATAGGTCACCGTCAGGGTGAGCGGGCCGGCAACGGTTGAGGCGGTAATGGTGCAGGTGTTGGCCGGAGCGGTTGCCGAGCAGGTATTCCCGTGTCCGTCGCTCACGTTGACGGTTCCGGTGGGAGTTCCCGACCCTGGCGAAACCACGGAGAGCACCCAGCTCACCGAGTACGAAGCTCCCAGGACCGAAGGCTCCGGCGAGGCCGCGACGCCTAATCCCGGATTCGTGGCTCATCAATTTCCAACCTGCGCCGCGAGTTTTCTATTCGCCAGAAGAGCGACCCCCATTCACTCCGGTGCTACCATTCCTGTTTGTATTCCCTGAAACCATCGACCAACTGCTTGAATGAAGCCGGCTTGAATTTCTCGAAACTTTCCTGGTCTATGTAAGCGAAGTCGTATTTCACTTCTGCCTGTACTCGATTGATGTCCTCGCACCATTGCCGAAGCCGGTGCATCTTGAGCGGCACATCCAAATCTTCTTGCCCTTTGGTTTCGACAATGAAAACCTGCTTAGGTGACAGCTTTACGAGAAAGTCCGGGTAGTAGTTTGAAATGTCACCGTCCGCATTCACATAATCCAGCTTGAAGTGTACCGCCAGGTAATTCTTGGCATAGGAAACCACATCGTCGCAGTCTTCCAGAAAGCTGGCGAACAGCAATTCAAAATGGCTGTCACCGATGATGCGATTGAAGACGCTCTTTTTCGGGATGAGATAGCCCTGATCCTTTGCAACAAAGGGCCGCGTCTGCCGTAGCTTGATGGTGTCCCGGATTTCGGCGTCGCCTTTGTCCTGCACCGTGAGGGCATTGATTGCTTTCTTGAAGGTTTCAATCAGGGTCCTGGTGGCCTTGACTTCGGAGAGGTTGCGCAGGGTGTTCGGGCTTTCCAGTTCCACGGGCCTGTCAAACAACTGGTCCTGTACGAAAGCTTTGACCTTGCCATACAGCACATCGTAGCCGCTCACCAGCCGCAAATCCTTCATGATGGTCTGCGCGAAGTAGCCAATTGCGCTGCGGTAATCGGCAATGCCCGCCGTGTCCAGAATAGTGGTATGCGTCACTTCGCCGGTGGTAATGTCCTTGAAGACGATCTCCCTCTGTTCTTCCTCGCGGAATTCCAGGTACGCCACACGCTGATGCTCCAGACGGCTAACATCCAGGGTGCTCAAGTTTTTGTATTCCCGGTAGACACGGGGCGTCAGCACCGGGATTTCAATATCCAGCGCGTCGATGTCTTTCTTGCCGTTTTCTTTGTCAACCTCCACCACCAGCGGTGTCATGGGAGCGGTGCCTTCACCCATGGGCTTGCGCTCCAGCACCACGCCTTCCGCCTGGATGGATTCTACAAATTCCATAAAGGCGGCCGTGCCCACCACGCTGACCTGTTCTTCTACACCACCAGGATACATTTTGCGCAAACCGCGCCCCAGGGTTTGTTCGGGCAAAATGTTGCTCTGGGCGGAGTAGGCGCGCAGGCCCACAATGGTGGTGACGTTCCGCACGTCCCAGCCCTCTTTGAGCACCATCACGGAGATGATGGCTTTGTAGGGACTGTCCAGCCCGTCGATCTCGTTCGCCTGTTTCCGCAACTCATCCAACTCTTCTTTGCCTTTGCCGGATGTCGATTCAGAAATCTCACCGTTTTTCTTGGTGTGAATCACCAGCACCGCGCCCTTAAGGTCGGGATAGTTGCTTTCCAGATATTCGGCCACGTCGTCGCAATTTCGGGTGTCGTCGGTCATCACAAACAGGATGGCCTTCTTGTCCATCTTTTCGTGTTCGGCATAAGCCTTGCGCCACTCGATCACGCCCAGGTGAATGTAGTCGGCATATTTTTCTGTGAACTTGGCACTCTGGCGCTCCACCAGTTTGGCCCGGCTGGCGGCATCGGGCACGGTGGGATGCTTGACCACGTTCTGCCATATTGCCTCCACCAGCGGGTAATCGGCCACGGTCTGCACAAAAATCGCGCCACTGTTGTGCTTGGGCGTGGCGGTCACGTCCACTTGCAGGGAGAGCGCGGCCCCTTTTTGCTTCAGGCGGTTGTGAATATCTTGGATGGACTTAAACCACGCCATGCGCGGGTCGTGAATGTGGTGTGCCTCGTCGTTCAACACCACCAGCTCATCCACGTCGCGCACAATCATGCCCAGGTCTACTTTGGAGTCCGTGGTCGCCCCGCTGGGGCGCTTGCCCAGGAAGTAGTCCATCGTGTCCTCGTCGTCGGGCGAAGGCGGAACGTCATCACCGGCATAAACGCGATGGATGTTGGTCAGAAAGATGTTTCCCGTGGGGCGGGTGACGCGCACGTTGTCCTGCACGTGCAGGGTCAGTTGAAAATCGTCCCGCCAGTTATGCCCGTCCACGCCATTGTCCGGCAGGACCGGGTCATTGAAGAAAATGCGCAGGCCGTCAAAATCCTTGCGGATGCGGTCCAGCACGATGATGTTGGGAGCAATCACCAGGAAGTTGCGCGCGAGGTCCGACCCAGCCTCGTACAGCTTGTGAAAAAAGCTCCAGGCCAGAACCAGGCTCAGCACCTTGGTCTTGCCCGTGCCGGTCGCCATCTTCACCACAAAGCGCCGCCAGGTCTCATCAAACATGCCTGTAGAGACGGCGCCGGAGGTGTCAAAGCGCATCAGGTCATACTTGTCTTTCACGCCTACCACGTCATAAAGGTAAACGATGGTCTCCAGCGCCTCTCGTTGGGCGAAGTAATATTGAAACTCGGCCATCGTGCCATCAGCTTGGGGCAGCAGGTGCAGGGTGTTGAACCACCAGTTCAGCAGCCTGCGGCTGGTATCCGCCGCCCCCACATAGCCGGTGTCCCTCCACTCTTTTACCTTCCGGCGCAATTCTGACACCAGCGGCGGCATCAGCTTGTCCATCGTCGTTTCCCGCAGCGCCTCATCCGCCGGGAACCAGCGGATAGCCGGGTCGAGAATCGCGTAAGGTGATTCAGGGAAATCCTTGTGCAGTGCCATATTATCCTTGAGGGGGACGGCTTGCCGTCCCCTGATTGTCTATTGCCGGCGAACCCAAAAGGGTAGGGCAAGCCCTACCCCTACGGCATGTTCGGGTTTTCAGGGTCTTCCAACCAACGTTGGGGATTGTGGACGATATAATCGCGAATCATTTCCAGTTCACCGGCACCGCGTATGATGTGCTCGTAGAAATTCTCATGCAGAGGGCGTGCCCCCGGACGCGACATCAATTTGTTGATGGCAATTGTGCTGATCGACTTGAACGCTCCCACCACGTCTCCCATGCTTGTACGTCGGCCCGTAGGGGGACGGCTTGCCGTCCCCTCGTTGCACATTTCCGCTGAGCCCAAAAGGGTAGGGCAAGCCCTACCCCTACGGGTGGCGGAGGGTTGAATAATGGGCGCACCTGTTGCCACAGCCAGGGCGGGTTCGAGTCCGGGTCCCGGCAAAACGAAAATCGCGTGCAAATGGTTGGGCATCATCTGAAACGCATCCAGGACCAGCGACCCGAACCGCTGTGGCAATGTATGCCAGATTCTCTGAACAAGGTTTCCCGCCTCGTTCAAGATCATGCTGCCCTCGACGATTTCACCGAACAGGCATTTCTTGGCTCGGGTACAAATGGTGACGAAATACGCGCCCCCTCCCGCGTAATCGTATCCGCGCAGGCGAATAGACCGTCGATGATGCAGGCGCGGATCGTAAGCCATGTTTCCGTTCTCGTACGGGGACGGCTTGCCGTCCCCTCGTTGCACATTCCCGATGTACGGGGACGGCTTGCCGTCCCCTCCACCCCTACCTATTTCACGCTGACTTCGACAATGGTCATGGTGTCGTTCCCAAAGATGTCCACCACCTTCACCGCCAGCTTGCGCCGCCCCGGCGGGCATTCGTGAAAAACGCTGGTGAACTCCAGCGAACGGTCTTTTTTGGTGCGGAAGGATTGCCACTCGTTCTCAAAGATGTAATCCCCCGTCCAGACTTCCTCATATTCCGGCAGTTCTATCTGTTCGGGTTGCTCCATGCCGGGCATCTCCACCTGTTTGGCCTTGTCGCGCTTCACGCGGACGATTTCGCGCTTGCTCTCAAAGTTGAAATCCACCGCCCAGTAATCAATCCAGTCGGTCCAGTTCTTGGTCAGCACCTCCCGCTTCACGATGCCTTTTGCGTCCTTGCTGACTTTCACAATCTGCCCGAGTTCCACCACGATCTTGCTGGATTTGTCCTTGAGCGTCGCCTCGGCATTGGCAATCGAATCCTGCGAATAGAACACCGAAAAGTCCGTGAGTTCGACGGCGACCGTAGGGGCACGGCTTGCCGCGCCCCGGCTTGCGGTCCCCTTGGGCGGGGCAAGCCCCGCCCCCACGGTACGATCCCCCACGGGCAGGGCAAGCCCCGCCCCTACGACGTGCGGCGTGACTTCGATAGCAGCCACGTCGTGAAACACCACCTGGTTCTTTTCCACCGCCCGCTTGTCGAACACCTGGGCGGGGATGTACTTGGCGGCGATGTCGATGCCTTTGGCGCGGGCTTCGTCCAGCACGTTGGGAAACAGTCCCATTTCAAACTCAAAGCCCAGAATGTCCACGCGGGTGATGTGCTTCTGGCGGCATTCCAGGATCACCTCTTCCACATAGAGGCGCGTCACCGGCAGGTTCACCGGTCCCACCGCCACCAGCCGCCCCGCCTTCTTGCCCTGGAAGGTTCGGAATCCGTCAGTCCTTTCGGCGCGGTAGGCGCGCAGGATCAGGTCCACAAAAGCGGCCTCTTTTTCTTCCAACTGTTTCTGTTGCTCTGCTTCGCGCAGGTTGGGATTGACGCCGATGTAGTGCTGGCGCTCGTACTTGCCCAGGTTAAGGATTTCAAAGGCGCGGTAGTCCTTGCCTTCGGCTTTGAGCTGGCGTTGAACGCCGATCAGGCGCTTGCGCGTGGTGTGGATGGCAAATTTGCCGAGATCAGAAACAATCCACTTGCGGCCCAGTTTTTCGGCGACTGCCGCTGTGGTGCCGGAGCCGCAGAAGAAATCGGCGACCAGGTCGCCTTCATTGGAAGACGCTTTGATGATGCGATCAAGCAGGGCTTCGGGTTTTTGGGTGGGGTAGTCCACCCGTTCATCTGCCATTGGATTGACAATTGGTATATCGATCCACACATTCTGAACCATTTGCCCAGGATAGGTGTCCTCATATATCTTTCGATAAATTCGCGCATTCTTATCTTTCGGAATCACCAACTCATTATTGCGATACATTTCTTCCATTCGCTCTTTTGAGTACAACCACCCTGTTTTCGGCGGCTGAACACCATGAAATTCATACCGAAGATTCGGCCTACTTAAAGGATTGATGAGAGGCGACTTCATGTATTTGCGGCCATCCCCATCGTCGAAAGTGAACCGCTCTTTGATATACTTTTTCGTATTGTCGTCATCTTTTGAATAGATGGGATTAAAAATATGGCGATCCCCCTTGGCATAAAACAACAATGTGTCGTTTGTGATGCCAAATTGGTCCGCCGACCAAGCCTGCGCTTGCTTGCGACGCCAAATGATTTCATTTATGAACGCTGCTTCACCAAAGACCTCATTTAATGCCAAGTGAAGAAGGCTATTCACCCGCCAATCGCAATGCACATAAATGCTGCCGTCTTCGGCTAGCAAATCTCGCATCAGCACTAGGCGTTCGTAAATCATGGCAATAAACGAATCGGCGCCCTTGCCCCAGGTGTCGCGGTAGGCGATCTCTTCCAGGATGTTGGGCTTTTTGGTGAAGGTATCGCCGCCAATCTCGATGTCCATGCTGAAATCTGCGCCCACGTCGAAGGGTGGATCGATGTAAATCAGCTTCAGGCCGCCCTGCTTTTCAATCTCTTCGCGCAACGGCCCGTTTTTTAGCGAGGAAAGAATCAGCTTGTTGTCACCCCAGATCAGTTTGTTGGTCCAGCCCTTGAGCTGGCGGCCTCGGGCGTCAAAAAGACCGGCTTGCAATGCCGTGTCTTCGGGCTTTTCGGCGCGCGGCTCGTCCACTTGCTCGATCACCTGAAAAGGTAGCACGATGTTGCAGACTTCATTTGTTTTGCCATTCCAGACCAATTCCACCTCACGCTTTTCCTCAAAAAGCAGAAAGCGGTAATAGTCCGGCAGCGGCTTATCGGCCTCAATGTAACGGATGATTTCCTGCTGTTCCTGTTCGGTCAATCGTGGCATGATAATTCCTGTCCATGATTCCTGATTTCATCTTTGTCCACGCACGAAACTATAGGCCACCCGCCCCGCCGATACAAGCCCAGATCACCCTCGGCTCTTGATGGGTGGCTTTGGGGCTGGAAGCTGGTAGCGGGTAGCCACGCTCAAACAGCGTCTTGATTGAGCGTGGGCATTTCCTGTTTGAAAAGGCCCGCGATTGGGAATGGGGCGAGCGGGCGGCGAACTGTAGCGGCGATCTGCGATCGCCGGTTCTAGAGGTAGGGGCGATTCAGGAATCGCCCTCGGGCGAAATCTCGACAACTCTATCCGCAAGGCAATTCATGAATTGCCCCTACGCACGAACCGGCGCTACGCTCGATTCAATGGGGGTTCCAAGGTTTGACTAACCTCGCGGCCTCAGAGTAGCATTGATTATTTGGGCGCAAAGGGTGATTGGGGCTGGGGAGCCCTCCGCTCGAAATCCTTATGTTCGATTCACTCGTCATCACGCTCCGCGAAGGGGTGGAAGCCGCCCTGATTGTGGGGATTATTCTCGGCTACCTGAAGAAGGCCGGCCGCGAGGATTGGGTCCGCTACGTCTGGTGGGGAGTGGGCACGGCGGTGGCGGTGAGCGGCGCGGCGGCTTATTTCCTGCAAAGATGGGAAATCAGCGAAGACGCTTACGAGGGCTGGATGATGATCGTGGGCGCGGTCTTTGTGGCCTCCGTGGTCGTCTGGATGATGCGGGCGTCGAAAGGACTGAAGAAGGAAATCGAAAGCAAGATTTCCAACCTTTCCATCAAGCCCAGCCGTTCGGGCGCCTGGGGAATTTTTGCCTTTGTGCTGCTGATGGTGGCCCGCGAAGGCGCTGAGACCGCCATCTTCTTGGGCGCGGTATCCTTGCGCACCAGCGAACTGATGAACTTTATGGGCGCGGTGTTGGGCCTGGCGCTGGCCATCGGCCTCGGCGTGGCGTTTTTTAAAGGAAGCGTGAAAGTCAATCTCCGCAAGTTTTTCAGCGTCACCAGCCTCGTGCTGCTGGTGGTGGCGGTGCAGTTGCTGGTTTCCGGCCTGCACGAGCTTTCGGAAGCGCAGATTCTGCCTTCCAGCGCGCGGGAAATGGCGATCATCGGCCCCATCGTCAACAGCGAGGCCTTCTTCTTTATCGCCATCATCGCCCTTTGCCTTTTCCTGGTGCTCGCGCAAAAATTCCAGGCCGGCTCGAACGATCCCGCGGGCCTTTCGGCGCCCGAACGCCGCAAGGTGATGGCCACCCGGCGGCGCGAGCGCTTTTGGAAGATCGCGGCCAGCGCCGTGGGCATGGTGGTGATCGTGCTGATCAGCGCGGAGTTTGTTTATTCCCGAGTGGCGCGTTCCGCGGCGCCCCCGGTTCCGGCCAAGATCATCGACGGCGTGGTGCGGGTGCCCGTCGCTCCGCTGCAAGACCACAAGCTGCATCGCTACGAGGTGGCGGTGGGAGGCGCGGAGGTTCGGTTCATCGCCATCCTCGATGCCTCGGATATTGTCCGGGTGGGACTGGACGCTTGCGAAATTTGCGGCACCCAGGGCTATTATCAGCAGGGCCAGAACGTGATTTGCCGCAACTGCGGCTCGGCGATCTACATTCCGACGATCGGAAATGCCGGAGGATGCAATCCCATCCATCTGGACTATCTGGTGCAGGATCAAACGCTGATCGTTTCCCAGGCCGCGCTCGAGGGGGCGGCGAAGGTTTTCCACTAACCTTATGTTGAGCAGAATTGTCGGCCGGTCGCTGATACGGCGGCGCCGGCGCAAACTCCTGGGAATCGCGGCAGTGGCCTTGGGCATCAGTGTTACCACGGCGCTCGCGACCTTGTCGCTGGACGTGGGAGATAAAGTCGCCCGGGAGCTGCGGTCGTTTGGCGCCAACATCGCCGTCACGCCCGCCGCCGACAGCCTTCCCATCGCTGTGGGCGGAGTCGATTACCGCCCCGCCAGCGCCGGGGCTTTCCTTCCGGAATCGAGCCTGGTCAAGCTGAAAAAGCTTTTTTGGCGCAACAACATCATGGCGTTCGCTCCGTTTCTTTACGCCCCCGCCACCGTGCAGGGACGCCGCGTGGTGGTGATCGGGAGTTGGTTCAATCACGCCGTCCGGGTGGACACCTCCGAGGCGTTCCAGACCGGGCTCGAAAAACTCCATCCCGCCTGGAAGGTGCAAGGCGCTTGGCCCGAGGAAAACTCCTCCGAATGCCTGCTGGGCAAGAGTCTGGCCCAGGCGCTGGGAGCTTCGCCGGGCGAGAGCATCGTTTTCAGCAACGCCGGAAATCCTCAATCCACCATGACGCTCCAGGTGCGGGGAATTCTCCAGACCGGCGGAGAAGAGGATAACGAGGCGCTCGCGCCGCTCGCTGCGGTGCAAAAGTTTACGGGCCTCGAGGGCAAGATTCGACGCGTGGAAGTGAGCGCCTTAACCAAGCCCGAAGACACTTTCGGCCGTGCCGACGTCACCAGCATGAGTGCGGAAGAGTACGATCGCTGGTATTGCACTCCCTACGTCAGCTCCATCGCTTACCAGATCCAGCAAGCCATTCCGGGTTCCGAGGCCAAGCCCGTCTATCGCGTGGCGAACACGGAAGGCAAGATCGTCAAAAACGTCGGCTTGCTGATGATGCTGCTGGCCGTCGCGGCCCTGGTCACTGCTGCGCTGGCCATGGCGTCCATGATGTTCGCGGTGGTTTTGGAGCGAAGAGAGGAAATCGGCCTGTACAAATCCCTGGGAGCCACCAACGCCCGCGTCGCCTCGATTTTCCTGCTGGAAGCTTTTTCGGTGGGCCTCCTCGGCGGGGCCATCGGTTATGGGTTTGGGACGTGGCTGGCCCGCAGACTTTCGTTTGCGGTCTTCGGAATTCCCACCGGCATCCATTGGGTGATTTTGCCCGCCGTCTTGACGCTGGCGTTGTTTGTGGCGCTGGCGGGCAGCGCCATCCCCATCGGCAAGGGTCTTAAAATTTCGCCCGCGGCAGTGTTAAGAAATGAATGAGCGCGCAAAAAAAACAGCCGGCGGCCGCCGCTCGCTTTTCTGGCGATTGTGGTTTCGCTCGCTGGTGGTGAGGCGCCCGCAGGCTGCGCTCGCGATGGGTTCGCTCTTGGTGGGAGCCGCCATCGCGTCGATGCTGCTGAATCTCTACGGCGACGTGCATCGCAAAATGACGCAGGAATTTCGCTCTTACGGGGCGAACGTCATTCTGGGCAGCCGCGCCGCGGATTCCTCGGGTCCAGCCTCCCTGGCAGGCCTGATGGATGCCGGGGCCTTCGACCGCCTGATTTCGATGCGCTCGACGCTGACGGGGCTTGCGGCGGCGCCGGTCTTATATGTTGTCACCCGCATTTCCCGCTTGCCCGTGGACCCGCGCTTACCGGCTTTTGAAAACGTGGTCGCTGTCGGAACGGATTTCGCGGCGCTGCGAAGCCTGGGATCCGGCTGGCGCATCGAGGCCGGAGAACCGGGCAGCGAGCTCGAATCAGGGCGCTGCGCCGTGGGCGCGCATCTTGCCGGCAGCCTGCATCTGAAGCCCGGTGACACTCTGCAGCTTGCGATTGCGCCGCCCGCGAAGGCCGCGCCGGATCAAGTCAGGACCCAGGTTTTCCAAGTGGAAAGCGTGGTGGCCACGGGAGATTCCGAAGACGACCAGGTCTTTGTTCCCCTCTCCGACTTGCAGCGCCTGGCGGGCGCGGAGGGGAAAATCAGCCTGATTGAGATGAATATTCCCGGAGAAACAGCTAGGATTGAAAACGCCGTGCGCCAAATCGCCGCCGCCTTTCCCGACTTGGCGGTGCGGCCCGTGCGCCAGATCGTGTATTCACAGGGCAAGGTGCTGGAGACGATTCGCTGGCTTTTGATCTCCTTAATGGGTCTGATTTTGATCATCATCGCTTTGTGCGTGATGGCCACCATGACGGCGATTGTGCTGGAGCGCCGGAAGGATATTGCGGTGATGAAAGCCCTGGGAGCGAGCAACCATGAGATCACCCGGCTGTTCGTCACGGAGGGTGCAACCCTCGGGTTAGCGGGCGGGCTTGGGGGATTTGCCGTGGGAGGAATCCTGGCTTCCGTGGTTGCCGAGCGATTGTTTGGGGTGAGCCTGAACATGGTCTGGTGGACGCTGCCCATCGTCTCGCTGGCCACCGCCCTGCTGGCGGTATTGGCGACGTTTTTCCCGGTGGGCATGATGCGCAGAATTCAGCCCGCCACGGCGCTTAAAGGAGAGTAGAGCGGTGTCCTTCATTGAAGCTGAAAGCTTGACCAAAGAATACGGCAGCTCCGTCGCTGCGCTGAAGGATGTTTCCTTCAGCGTCGATCAAGGCGAATGGATCGCGGTGATGGGGCCGTCCGGCTCCGGCAAAAGCACCTTGATGAATATCCTGGGCGGCCTCGACGTGCCCACCGGCGGTTCCGTGCAGGTGGACGGGCAGGAGCTCAGCCGGCTCAACGCCATCGGTCTCGCGCGCTTCCGCGCGGAGAAGATTGGATTCGTTTTCCAGCAATTCCACCTGGTGCCGTATCTTACCGCGCTCGAAAACGTCATGCTGGCTCAATACTTCCACAGCATGGCGGAGGAAACTGAAGCGCGGCAGGCGCTGGTGCGCGTGGGCTTGGGCGACCGCATCGAACACCTCCCCTCGCAGCTTTCGGGCGGCGAACAGCAGCGCGTTTGCGTGGCGCGGGCCCTCATCAACCAGCCCAACCTGATTCTGGCCGACGAGCCCACGGGCAATCTGGATGAAGTGAACGAAGCCTTGATCATGAGCCTCTTCACGGAACTCCACCGGGAAGGCCACACCATCGTCATGGTAACGCACGACCCGGAAATCGGCCGCATGGCGGAGCGCCGCATCGAACTCCATCACGGGCGCCTGACGGAAGTCTCCGTCTTCCCGGTTTACGAAACGGAGCTGATTGAGAATCTGCTGAAAGCCGTGTGGCACTTCCAGGAAGATACGGGCAAGACCACTTTCCCCACCTCCGCGCTGCCGGAGTTCGCGCAGAACCGCGCGACTTTCCTCTTGATGGCGCAGGAAGAACTGCTCAAGCTCGACGACGACACGCTTTCACTCACACGCCAGGGCGAGCGGCGCGCCCGTGAAGTCATCCGCCGCCACCGGCTTTCAGAACGCCTGTTCTTCGAGATGTTCAATATCCATGAAGACTTGCTGGACGATAACGCCTGCAAGATCGAGCACAGCCTGAGTTCCGAAGTCACGGAAAAACTCTGCATCTTCCTCAAGCACCCTCAAACCTGCCCGCACGGCTCGCCTATTCCGCGCGGCGCCTGCTGCCCCAAATCCTGAACTCGTAGCGCCGAGCTTCAGAGTCTGTGTGACAGCTAGCTTTTTCGCGCTGTAGCGGCGCTCTATGAGCGCCGAAAGTATTGACAAATCTAGCCCGGCGGTCCCTTCGTGCCTCAGGACTGGCTCCGACCGCCGCTACAACTTCAGTTATCACACAGACTCTTCAGCCCGGCATGCCGCCCTAAAAGGGCGGCGCTACATCTTCCCGAAGAGACTGGCTGTGGCGGCGATCTGCGATCGCCGTTCGGCGACGACACGTCGCCGCTACAATCGCGGGTTTTGGTTTGACCGGGCGGCGATTACCGGGGGTCTCAGAGGGGTAAATACCTTCCCTACGAAAGTTCTAATACTTTCGTATTATTTCCTTGCATTTGATTGGCCCCGCAGTATATAAACGGCTTATCGTGGCGGGAAGGATGTATTGAGAGTGAACCGCTGATGATGAAGCAAGTGGGCAGGCAGATCCTTGTTGCCGAGGGAGCGCCTGTTATCCAGAACGCATTGTACATGCTCTTGGCGGGCGTCGAATCCAAACGCGGCGTATCTCCCGGCACACGCGAAAGACTTGAAGCGATTGCTGAGGAGGGCCGCGACAGCCTGATTCTTGATCTGCAAGTGGTAGAACAACCGCTTGCAGGAACCTCTCCAAGGGTTACGAACGTCCGTCTTGACCATTTTGGCAAAGTCGCGGTTGTAACCTGCGAGGTCGCCAACCACCAGATGGTTCATCAGATCGACGAGCTTTGCCGCCCGCATTTCTTTCCAAAACACCTGATTTTCAGCCTGGGCGTTTTCGCCCATGCGCTCTTTTCACTCTTCTAGTGTAGTGTCCAGTAATTACGTATACAGACGCTGGGATTGGGCAAGCAGGCTGTTCTCCTTGTAGCGCTAGGCTTTACGCCCGGCATGTGCCGCCCTGAAAGGCGCTGCTACTGTCCAGCTAATTTGCGGACACTACACTAGGTATCACTGCCGTCCACCCCGGAAACACCAAGTAGCGCCTCAGAGTTGCGCGCGCGGGTGGCGCATACAGGGCGCATTGTGCTATGTGTGCGGATGGTTGAGCTCGAAAGCCGCCCCACTCCTGCCCTGATTCTCCACATCTTGCTCGTTGAGCGCACACATCGCTAAAACCGCGATGCGCCACCCGCGGCTTCGGTGGCGGCGCGGTCAGGAGTTCGTCGCGGAGGCTCCGGCGCCGGCGGGCACGGCTTCCTTCTCGAGGGCCAGGTCCAGAGCTTCCTCGATGGTTTTCACGTAGTGCAGTTCCAACCCTTCCAGCATCTCCGCGGAGAGATCCTCTTTGACGTTGGGCTCGTTGTCGGCGGGCAGCAGCACCTCGGTGACGCCCGCGCGGCGCGCCGCCAGGACTTTCTCCTTGATGCCGCCCACGGGAAGCACCTGGCCGCTCAAGGTGATCTCGCCGGTCATGGCGACCCGCGGGCGAATCGGGCGGCGGACCAGCGCCGAGACGAGCGCCGCCACCATGGTGATGCCGGCCGAAGGTCCGTCCTTGGGGATTGCCCCCGCCGGCACGTGGATATGGATATCCTGCGACTGGAAGAAGTCGGGGTCGATGCCATAGTCCTCGACGTGGGCGCGCACCCAGGCCAGCGCCGCCTGCATCGACTCCTGCATCACCTTGCCCACGTGCCCGGTCATGGTGAAGTTCTTGCCGCCCTTCATGGAAGTCGCTTCCACAAAGAGGATATCGCCGCCCGTGGGCGTCCACGCCAAGCCCACCGAGACCCCCGGCTTGCGCGTGCGGTCCACGAGTTCGGTTTCCAGGCGGAAGTGCTGCACGCCCAGAAATTCGCTGAGGTTTTCAGGCGTCACGGTCAGCTTTTCAGTTCCACCCTCGGCGATCTTGCGCGCCTGCTTGCGGCAGAGCGTTCCGACCTCGCGCTCCAGGTTGCGCACCCCGGCTTCGCGGGTGTAGTGGCGGATGATGGAGGCAAGCGCCTCGCGCGTAAATTCGATCTGCTCCCCGAGCTTGACCCCGTTCTCCTCGGTCTGCTTGGGAATCAGGTGGCGCGTGGCGATCTCGATTTTCTCTTCCTCCGTGTAACCCTGCACCTCCAGCACTTCCATGCGGTCGAGCAAGGGAGGAGGAATCGTATCGAACACGTTCGCCGTGCAGATAAACAGGACCCGGGAGAGATCGAACTGCACGTCGAGGTAGTTGTCCCGGAAGTGGGCGTTCTGCTCGGGGTCCAGAACCTCCAGCAGGGCGGAAGAAGGATCGCCGCGGAAATCGCGGCCGATCTTGTCCACCTCATCCAGCATAAACACCGGGTCGCGGGTTTCCGCGCGGCGGATTCCCTGAATGATCTGGCCGGGAAGCGCCCCGATATAAGTCCGCCGGTGCCCGCGAATCTCCGCTTCGTCGTGGATGCCGCCGAGCGACATGCGGATGAACTTGCGGTCGAGCGCGCGGGCGATGGATTTGCCCAGCGAAGTTTTGCCGACGCCCGGCGGCCCGACGAAACAGACCAAGGGACCCTTGAGCTGGGGCTTCAGTTGCAGCACCGCGAGGTAATCGAGAATGCGCTCCTTGACCTTCTCCAGGTCGTAATGGTCTTCGTCCAAAACCGTTTTGGCCTTGTGGATGTCGACTTTGAATTCGCTGACTTTGTTCCAGGGCAGCGCCACCAGCCAGTCAAGATAAGTGCGCGTGACATGGTAATCGGCGGCGGCCGGAGACATCTTGGCCAGGCGGTTCAGCTCCCGCAGCGCTTCCTTGCGGGCTTCCTCGGTCATGCCGGCGCCCTCGATCTTCTTGCGCAGCTCTTCGATTTCCTGCTGCTCGTCCGCCTCGCCCAGCTCCTTCTGGATGGCCTTGAGCTGTTCCCGCAGGTAATACTCCCGCTGGGTTTGGGTGACCTGGTCCTGGACGTCGGATTGAATTTTCGAGCGCAACTGGAGCACTTCGACTTCCCGCGCCAGCAGATGATTCAGGCGGTCGAGACGAATCTGAAGGTCCAGGCTCTCCAACAATTCCTGCTTTTCCGTGCTGGAGAGCGAGGGAAGATTGGCGGCAATGAAATCCGCCAGACGGCCCGCGTCGTCGATATTCATGACGACGGTCTGCAAGTCATCGGACAGGGTGGGCGAGAGCTGGACCGTTTGCTGGAACAGCGTGGTCACACTGCGCACCAGGGCGTCAAAATCCGCCCGTTTCTCGGCCGGAAGCACGTCGGGCAGCGGCTTCACCTTCGCGCGCAGGAACGGTTCGGTTTGCAGGACTTCATCGAGCGAAATGCGCTGCATCCCCTCCACGAAGATGAAAAGGCTTTGCGTGGGAAGCTTGATAATCTTGTGGACGTACGCCACCGCGCCAATCTGGTAAAGATCGACGGGCTGGGGATTGTCCACGCGCGGATCGCGCTGCGCGAACACCCCGATGTACTTTTCGCCCTCGGGCAGAGAGCCAATCAGTTCCAGCGAGCTTTCCCGCCCTACGGTTAGGGGCAGAATGGCGTTCGGAAACAAAACGGTGTCTCGAACCGGCAAGACAGCCAGATTGTTATATTCAGGAGATTTCTTCGTTTTATCGTCCATGGTTGTGTCGGTCTCCCGGAAGTCGATTTTGCGCGCCGCCTCCAGCCCCCTGCCTTCCAAAGCTTGACGGGTTCCCAGTTTTACCCTTCATTTTAACATGCGGAGTTGGTAGTTTTAAAAGAACCGCCAAGCGCGGCAGTGGGTCAATTTGGCAGGGTAGCGGCGAGTTTACCTCGCCATGTGGCGGCATAAAGCCGCCTCTACGTCAAAATAACCCACTACCCCAGGCGCTTCTGTTTATTGCTTGCTCCCGGTTGGTATGAGCAGCGTCCATACAATTTGATGCTGATGCCCGCCAAACGGTTCATCTGAAATGAAGCCTTTCCTTCCCGGCCAAGTCCACGCTTATTGATTATCGGCATCATCCTGCAACAATCTTGACCCATTCGCGCCGCCAGGAGGCTTCGGCCGGCCAGGCAAGTTTACTCGGCGGGCTTCGCCAGGCACGATTGCTTCCCGGAGTGAACCCAAGTTATGCTCAGAAACGGCTTTAACAGGTTGTTGAAAAACGTTCCGGAGCCGTGTCATTCCGAGCCCGTTCGCCCTTCCGCTCGCGAACGGCCCTGAGCGGAGCGAAGGGGCTCAGGGTAAACTCCGCGAGGAATCTCGCTCTGAAATTAGAACACTTACGAGATTCCTCGTCGCCTGCGGCTCCTCGGAATGACAGGTCACACGAGTTTTTCAACAAACTATTAAGAGACGAAGGAGATTCATTCGATGTGGCAAAGCTTGGTGCGATCCCTGCACGTATCGAGAACGGTCTTTGACCTCAGCGCCACCGGCGCCGTCCTCGGGTCGGCGCTGCTGATCGGCCTCGTCTTAAACCGCATCTTCCACCACTGGACCGTGAAGCTCAAGGGCAAATGGGGAGAGTTGCTGTTTGCTCTGCTCGAATCCCTGCCCATTCCCTTGATGTTGCTGGCCGGGATCCACATATCCTTGCAGCTTTTCGAGTTGCCGCGCGCCTGGCGCCACCTGGGCGACAAGCTGGTTTTAGCGGTCGTCATCGTGGTGATTTTCTATTTTCCCGCCAAAGTTTTTATTCTGTCGCTTCGCCGCATGACCCAGCGGGACCCGGGGCTCGAGCGCGTGACGGCCCCCGCAACCTTTGTGGTCCGGGCGCTCTTCGCCCTGGTGGCCATCATTGTAATCCTGGAGAACCTGGGCATTCACCTGACCGCCGTGTGGACCACCCTGGGCGTGGGCAGCGTGGCGGTCGCCCTGGCCTTGCAGGATACGCTGAGCAACTTTTTTGCCGGCCTGTACGTTCTGGCCGATCAGCCCATTCGCCTGGGCGACTTCATCAAGCTCGATTCCGGGCA
>DATKQU010000012.1:0-15115 GCA_035532595.1 Terriglobia bacterium
CGGGTTATCGCAGCGTCGAGTTAGTGAACGAATTCAGGCAGTGGTCCGCGGAGGATTACCGCCGGGTGCTCCGGAAAAAACATGAGCTTGGCTTGGGATTCGACGCTTCCGCAGGCATCTCCAAGAGCCTGGTCGATCCCAAACAGCGCGAGGCCTTTCTTGCGGAAGTTCAGGGCATGATTCCCATTCTCGACAAACTGGAATGCCCGACGCTCATTATCCTTCCCGGAGACTCGGTTCCGGGAATGTCGCGCGTGGATCAGTATCAGAGCTGCGTCGAGGGTTTGAAGCGGGTGGCGGACCTGATTGACGGCAAGGATCTGGGGGTGCTGATTGAGAACATCGATCCCGAGGAGAATCCCCGGTTTTATATGACCTCGGTGGCCGAAGGATTTGAGATCATCCGGGCCGTCAATCATCCGCGCATCAGACTCTTGTACGATCTGTATCACGAGCAGATCGCCGAGGGGAACTTGATCGAAAAGCTGGAGAAGAACATTGATCTAACCGGCTTGATCCATGTTGCCGACGTTCCCGGCCGGCACGAGCCCGGGACCGGAGAGATCAATTACACCAACATTTACAGGAAGCTTGGCCAGCTCAAGTATGACCGGTACGTGGCCATGGAATACTTCCCCACCTACGATGCCCTCGAAAGCCTCCGCGCCAATCGCCGGAGGGCCTTGCGCGACGGCAGCGGTTGACGCCCTCGCGCGCCCAGCCCGCCTTGATTGCGTTCACAGGAACCCGTTACCGCTGCATGAATGAATAGCTACCCGAAACCGAACCGCAAATGCTTCCAGGCGCATTGGGCTAGGTATAGGTACTTCATTCTCTCAAGCTGGCTGATCGGGGGACTCAGTCAGGATGCCGGGCGGGGGTGCTATTCATTCGGGTTCGCGGTGCGGTTTCCACCCCTGGGCCATTCGATAGAGTGTGTTGCGACTAACCCCCAGGATGTCTGCGGCCTGGGATTTATTATTGTTGGTGACTTTCAGGACGTAGGCAAGGTAACGCTGGTTGAGCTCATCGAGCGAAGGCAGCCCTTTAAAGAGGGCTTCCACCACGCCGTCCTCCTCGTGGTCAACCCGCAGCTTGGCCGGCAGTTCCTGCAGCGTGATCATGCCGGAGCGATTCAGCGCCACGATGGACTCCAGCGTGTTTTCCAGTTCCCGCACGTTGCCGGGCCAGGCATAGGTGACAAAAGCTGAAAGCGCCTCCGGCGAAAGCGTAAACATCCGGCCGAGTTCGGCGCCCAGCTTTTGCAGGAAATGCTCCACCAGCAAGGGGATGTCTTCCGAGCGTTCCCGCAGAGCTGGCAAATCGATCTCAATGACTCGCAGGCGGTAAAAGAGGTCTTCGCGAAATTTGCCTTCCGCCACACGGTCCGCCAGGTTCTGGTTAGAGGCGGCGATCATGCGGACGTCGATGCGGATGGGCTGGTTGCTGCCCACCGGGCGGACTTCCTGCTCCTCCAGGGTGCGCAGGAGCTTCACCTGGAGCGCCGGGCTCATCTCCGCAACTTCGTCCAGAAACACCGTGCCGCCGTCGGCGTCTTCAAAGATGCCCTGCTTGTTCGCGCTTGCCCCGGTAAAAGAGCCCCGCACGTGCCCGAACAACTCAGACTCCAGCAGCGATTCCGTAAAGGCGCCGCAGTTCACGGCCAGGAAGCGCCGCTCGGCGCGCGGGCCGTTCGCATGGATTCCGCGGGCCACAAGTTCCTTCCCGGTACCGCTCTCTCCGGTGATCAGCACGGTGGCACGCGAATCCGCGACCATGCCGATCTTCTTGTAAACCTCCAGCATGGCGGCGCTGCGGCCCACCAGCGTAGAAAGCGGAGACTGGCAGGCCGGCTGGGGAGGCAGGCTGCGAGTTTCCCGAACCAGGTTGCGGTTTTCCAGGGCGCGGCGCACGCGGATCAAGACCTCGTCGATCTTGAAAGGCTTGGAGAGGTAGTCGAAGGCCCCGGCCTTGACCGCCTCGATGGCCGTTTCCATGGAACCGAAGGCGGTGATAAGAATGACCTCGGAATCGGGCTGAATGGACTTGAAGGCTCGCAGGACGTCGAGGCCGTTCAACTCCGGGCCCAGCCGGATGTCGCTCAAGATCACATCAAAGTGCGCTTTCTTGCCGGCCTCAAGAGCTTCCGGAGCCCCCGCTGCGGTCACCACCTGATAGCCTCCCTCCTGCAAAACCTCGGAGAGGAGATCAAGCGTGTCGGGATCATCATCGACCACCAGGATGTGGGCGTTTTGGTTTGTCATCGCTCTTCAGGAAGGCTGCTTCAAACCAACCCTTCCTATGCAGGGGATTCCACTTTGGAATCTTGGGCCATCGCTGCCGCGGTTTCCATGCCCTCCCGGCAATCCACCGGCAGGGTGATGATGAACCGCGTGCCCTGGCCCCGCTCGCTTTCAACTTTAATGCTGCCCCGGTGCTGCCGGATGATCTGGTCACAAATGGCCAGGCCCAGGCCCGCTCCGGTTCCCAGCCGCTTGGTGGTAAACATCGGCTCAAAGATGCGCAGCAGGGTCTCCTGCGCGATGCCCACGCCAGTATCTTCCACTTCCATGACCACGGTGGTCTCCTGGTCTGAAGCAGGAAAGCGGATTCGGGTTGTCAGCCTTCCGCCGGCGGGCATTGCGTCCATGCTGTTGTTGATCAAGTTCAGAAAGACCTGCTGCAGGTACCCGGGATCCGCAATGACGCTGGGACAATCGCCGGGCCACTCCTTCACCACGCGGATTTTGCGGTGCTGGAGACCGGGCGAAGACAACGTCAGGGAGTCGTCCAGCAAGCGGGCGAGATTGACGGGCTCGAGCCGCAGATCGAATTTGCGGGTCCAGGAAAGCAGTTGCTTGACTGTGCGCACGATGCTGTCAATCTGACGCTCGATAATCTCCAGACGCCGCGCTCCGGATTCGCCCCCCACCCTTTGCCGCGCCAGCAGTTGCACGTGGCCGGAAATGGAATTCAGCGGCGTGCCGATCTCGTGCGCCAGTCCCGCCGCCAGTTGCCCGGCAATCGCCAGGCGCTCCGAGCGCGCCAGGGTCTTCTGCGTCTCAAACAGCTCCTCGTTGATGCGCTTCAGGTCCTCGTTGCGCTGCGCCAGCTCCGCGGTGGCGTCCCGAACCTTGCGTCCAAGTTCGGCGTTGAAATTCTCGATGCGAGCCAGCATGCGGTTCAAGCGCTCGGCGAGCTGGCCGATTTCATCCTGGGTCCGGACGCGAGCGCGGACCTGCAACGATTCTCCCTCCGCTGAATCCATCACCCGGATCATCTCCTTCACGGGACCCCGGACGCTCCGGAGGAAAAAGACGTGGATGACCAGGATCAGGAACCCCAGTCCCGCCAGCATCACCAGCAGGTTGCGGCCCACCAGTCGCTGGGTAATGATGCTCAAGTGCAGCTTGGAAACTTTCAGGTTGAGGCAGGCGATGGATTGCCCGTCATCCAGGATGGTGGTTCCCATAATCCAGTCATTGCCGTTCGGGGTCTCGATCGTAATCTGGTCGGGGGACTCCTGCTCGTACCCGTTGTAGTTCTGGATGTCCGGGATGTTGTCGAGCTCCAGATTTTGCCCGCCCGGGTTGGTGGATACAATGAGCTTGTGGGCGGGAAGGTGGACGTAAACGTCGGCCTGGGTGATGCTGGGGAAGTCGTGCTCCATCTGCCGCAGCGCGCTCATCAGCGCCGGAGGATTTTCCAGGGCGCGTTTATCCACCAGTTGCTGCGCAATCGATTTTGCCTGCGCCAGCGCCTTGTGGTAAGTATCCTCCTCGACCAGCTGCCGGGTGAGGAGCATGGCGATGTAGGTTGAGACGCCGACAACGGAAATGACTGCCAGCGCGATGATCAGGATGACCTTTCCCTGAAGTCCCAGGCGGCGGAGCGTCATAACATTATGCTCACTGATTCTAACACTCAGCAACTCGCCAAGGAAGCAGCGTGCAGGCGAGTCTAGTGACATAATATAGGAAACGCAGTCAGGTGCGAGTGAATACTTGGGGTCTGCCGGCTGAGGCGAGCAGGGCAGCGGCAGCGGGGAACTCGACGGGACTTCAGAGCCTGTCCCGTGGAAATCGACTGGAAAGAGGCTGTCATGGAAAATCGGGAAATTGCGGCAGTGTTTGAAGAAATTGCCAACCTGATGAAAATTCTTCAGGAAGATCCCAAGTGGACCTTCAAGGCCGCCGCCTACGACCGCGCCACGCGCTCGCTTGAAAACTTTCACGAACGCGCGGAAGATTTGGCGCGCGATCCCCGGCGCAAGCTGACGGAAATTCCCGGCGTGGGGGAAGACCTGGCCGCCAAGATCAAAGAAATCATTGAAACCGGCAAGTGCCAGTATCACCAGGATCTGCTCAAGAAAGTCTCGCGCTCCCTGCTCGAACTTTTGCAGTTGCAGGGTGTAGGCCCGCAAAAAATCCGGCTCTTTCACAAGGAGCTGGGCGTCAATTCCGTTGCCGACCTCGACAAGGCCGCGAAAGCCGGGCGCCTGCGCGAGCTGCCCGGCATGAGTGCCAAGTCGGAAGAAAACATCCTGAAAGCGCTCGAAACTTTCCAGCGCGCCGCCGGACGCTTCCGGCTGGACACTGCCTATGAGACGGCGGAGGAGCTGGCGGCTTATCTGAAACAGCGGAAGGAAGTGGAGCAGGTAACGCCAGCGGGCTCGCTGCGGCGGGGCCGGGAGACGGTGGGAGATCTTGATCTGCTGGTGACGGGGCGCGACCACGCAAAGATTGCCGACCACTTTGCGCAATATTCCGGGGTCGATGAAATTCTGGCCAAGGGTGAAGATAAAGTCAGCGTCAAGCTCAAAAACGGCATGCAGGTGGACGTGCGGCTGCTGGAAGCCGAGTCCTACGGCGCGGCCCTCATGTACTTCACCGGTTCGAAGGAGCACAACATCGCGCTGCGCGAGCGGGCAAGGAAGCACGGCTGGAAGCTGAGCGAATACGGCCTGTTTGAAGGTGAAAAAGTTCTGGCCAGCCGCACGGAAGAAGAGGTTTACAAAAAGTTCGGGCTCGCATGGATTCCGCCGGAATTGCGCGAGAACCAGGGGGAAATCGAAGCCGCCGAAAAAGAAGAATTGCCCAAGCTCGTCGAACTCAGGGACATCAAGGGCGATTTGCAGATGCACACCACGGCTTCCGATGGCAAAGCCAGCGTGGAGGAAATGGCCGAAGCGGCCAAGCAGCGCGGCTATGAATACATCCTGATCACCGACCACTCGAAAGCCGTGACCATCGCCAACGGTCTGGATGAAAAGCGCGCCGAAGAAAACATCAAGCGCATCCACGCCGCGCGGAAAGAAGTGAAAGGCATCGAGATCTGGGCGGGCGCGGAAGTGGACATCATGGGCGACGGGAAACTCGACTACCCGGACGAGCTGCTGAAGCAGTTTGACATCGTTCTGGTGAGCGTCCACTCGCGCATGACGATGCCAGCCGATGAGATGACCGCGCGGCTGCTCAAAGCCCTGGAAAATCCTTACGTGCGGATTCTCGGGCACCCGACGGGCCGGCAAATCCTGCGGCGCGATCCGTTCCAGTTTGACGTGGAAAAGGTTTTCGAAGCCGCCAAAAAGCGCGGCGTGATCCTGGAACTCAACGGCAACCCCGAACGCCTCGACCTCTCCGACCGGCACGTCAAGCTGGCCAAAGAACGCGGCATGAAGATCATCATCTCCACCGACGCCCACCACCCCTCGCATTTCGACCTGATGCGTTACGGCGTCCTCACGGCGCGCCGCGGCTGGCTGGAAAAGAAAGACGTGCTCAATACCCTGCCGCCCGCAAAACTGCTGGCTGCGCTGCGCCCGCTGCCAAAATAGTTACGAATTCTGAATTCTGAATTACCCGCTCTGAACACGCGCCGTCGTGCTGAGCCCGTTCGCTGCGCTCAGGGTAAACTCCGTGAGAAATCTGCTTTTCCGTATCAGTAGTAGTCGCGGCATGTTTTTGGTGCTGTGGGTTCGTAGTGCCCTGGCCTGCGATAGCCCCATGGGCGGCTGTAGGGGCGATGCCCCATCGCCCGCTCGTCTTTAGGAAAAGACCGGGCCGTGAGGACACGGCCCCTACAAGGCAAGAAGCCCACGGCACAAAACCGGTGCTGATGGCTACCCGCTGCCGAAATAGTTCTGAGTTATGAATTCTGAATTTCGCGCTCTGAGCGCGCGCCGTCATGCTGAGCGCAGCGAAGCATCTGCTTTTCCGTGCCAGTGGTAGCCACAGCATGTCTTTTATGCCGTGGGTTCGTAGTGCCCTGACCCGCAAAAGGCCCACGGCACAAAACCGGTGCCGTGGCTACCCTTGTGGCATACAAGGGGTGATTTGATCGTTCCGCGGAGGAACGGCTGGATGCGGGAACAGCGATGGTATGAAAAGGACCTTTGCCCCTCGCTTACTAGGAAATTAGACAAGGTTTCCGAACGGTTTGAGAATGCCGCGAGTGTGTTCTTTAGAGGAGTGGTTTGCGTCATCGGGGGCATCCTCTACTACGGGTTGATTCTTTTGATCGTGCTAGCAGCTCTTTTTGGCCTAGTAAAGTTTGTAAAATGGATTTGGTACTTCTGAGTAGTCTGAAAACAGTCGCTAATTCGGAAGCGTTTTTCCCACTCAGGCAAGCGCACGAAAGAAGTGCGGATTTATTTTTTTTAACCTGGCCGTCTTCAAGCCCGACGGTGCTTCTTCAGCACCATAGTACGGCGCGCAACACTCCTCTTGCGGGCTATAACGAAATGAGGGTTTATCCAATAACTCAAGAACTCGCCCTTGCTGAAGCTAGCAAGAAGTATGTGTTCATTCCATATTTCAATTCCGTCGCCCTCATTGTCTTTCACGTCGGTCGCCGTGGGAAATTCCAGCCGCTCCCCATCCGCCAGCTTCACAAAGCAGCGCTCTTCTTCCGTTGACTTCTTAGTCATCATGTCAAGGTTAAGGACATCGGTCCGAGATGTCAACTGCCACACCCGCAGCGCGCAGCATTAGCCCACAGTTGTTCTGTAACTGTGCGGCAGCTTACTATGATCGGACGCTTCGTCCCCGTAATGCCGAGCGCCTTCGTTGCGCTCAGGGTAAACTCCGCGAAGCATGTGCTTCTCGTATCGAAAACGAACAATTAGATTCCTTGCGGAGTCTACCCTGAGCTAAAAGCAGATTCCTCGCGTTGCTCGGAATGACGGCGGGAAGGTCACCCTAGTACTTAGTGCCGCCAGTTCGCGTTATGTTTGCGCCAGCTAAGCCGCTTGTTTGCCGATGGTTGAAATAACGGCCACTTTTGTCACGAAGTACTAGTGAACCGGGGCCACACGCGCCGTCATCTTGAGGAACCGCAGTCGCCGCACGCGTCATTCTGAGGCCGGTTTTTGGCCGAAGAACCTGCTTCGCCGTACCAGCCCTCGCTCAGGTCTGTCCACGCCGGGTTGCGCGATTCGATCAGCGCATTCTTCTTCGACCGTCGCCAGCCCTTGATCTGCTTTTCCCGCTGGATGGCGTCGCGGATGTGTCCCCAGGTTTCGAAATAAACGAGCCGCTCGATGCGGTAGCGGCCGGTAAAACCCGGGACGAGATGGCGTTTGTGCTCCGCCACGCGGCGCTCCAGGTTGTTCGTGACGCCGGTGTAGAGCGTGCGCGAGCGGCTTGCCATGATGTAAACGTAAGAGGTTTTCACGGAGCGCAGTGTAACATCGGTGCGCGGTGCTGCGAAATCAGAAAAGCAGATTCTTCGCCTGTCTACTGACAAGCTCAGAATGGCGTGTAGCGGGCGGGAACTCCTCCGCGAGGAAGGCGGCCGGAAGAGCCTCAACACTGAGGCCACGGAGATGCTCTGTGACCTCAGTGTTAAGACCTGCGGGGCACGGAGTCCACAAAGTCTTGTTTGGCTGCGGCTACGCGCCGCCCTGCGCTACACCATTCATTCAGAATTCGTTTTTCATCCTTCTTCCCGTTTTAGCCTTCCTCCCTCATAATGAAGAATTAATTCTTTTTTGACGGAGTCCCATGCAGACCAGAGCCGATTTGCCCGCCGCCGTGATTTTCGACATGGACGGCGTTTTGGTGGACAGCAACCCATTTCATCTCGAAAAGTGGATGGATTTTCTGAACGAGCGGCGGATTCCCTTTGACCGCGAGACGCTGCCGGAGCTGCTTCTCGGCAAGCGCAATGACACGCTCTTCCGGCATTTTCTGGGGCCCAGCCTGACGCGCGAGGAAAGCAAGCGGCTGAGCGAGGAGATCGAAGCGGTATTCCGCAAGGGTTTTAAAGCCCACGCCAAACCTCTGCCAGGGCTCGATCGCCTGATCGAGGAATGCCATCAGGCCGGAGTGCCGATGGCGGTGGCGTCTTCGGCGATGAGGAAGAACGTGGAATTCGTGGTGGAGGCGCTCGGCTACCGCCGGTATTTCCACACGGTGGTCAGCGGGGATGAAGTGGCCTACCCCAAGCCCGACCCGGAGATTTATTTGAAGGCGGCAGGGCATCTGGGCATCGAGCCGGCAGACGCGGTGGGGATCGAAGATTCGTATGTGGGAATCGGCGCCGTCAAGAACGCCGGAATGAAGTGCGTGGCGGTAGCCTCGACCTTTCCCATCGAAGGGCTTCGGCCCCTCGCCGATCTGGCCATTCCCAGCTTCGAAGCCGTCAACCTGGAAAAGCTCCAGGGACTTTTCAGTCCCGTCGGCAAGTGATCGTGCCGCCGGGTGCGGTTGGTTTGGAAGCCCAGTGGAAAACACGTTTGCCTGTAGCGCCAACGTTTAGGGTGGCTGCCGAAAAACTACTCGCGGAGTTTACCTTGAGCGGAAAGCAGATTCCTCGCGGAGTTTACCCTGAGCGGAAATACAGAGATCCTTCGCTTCGCTCAGGATGACAAGCGAAGGGCTCGGAATGACGGGCGAACGGGCTCTCTATGACAGATAGCTATTTTCAACAGCCTGTTCGGGTGGCTTGCCGGCATAAAGCCGGCGCTACAACCGTGACATGCCGGCGTTGAGCCGGCGCTACCACCAAGCTCAATAGGTCGAGCGGCCGCCCGAGATGTCATAACACTGGCCTGTGGTGAACGAGGCCTCGCGGGAGACCAGGAAATGGATCAGGCTTGCCACTTCCTCGATCCTGCCGGTGCGGCCCATAGGAATGCGGCTGATCATGTAGGCCACGGTCTCTTTGGCGATGGTGTCGAGGATCTTGGTTTGAATGACCGCCGGAGCGATGCTGTTGACGGTGATGTCGCCTTTGGTGGCCACTTCCTTGGCAAGCGACTTGGTAAGGCAGATCACCGCCGCCTTGGTGCTTGAATAGGGCACCAGGGTCGGGTTGCCCTCCTTGCCCGCCACCGAAGAGACGTTCACGATGCGGCCGTAGCGGCGTTCCATCATCTCCCCGATGACCGCCTTGCACGTCAGGAAAACGCCCTTCAGGTTGATGGCATAAACGCGGTCGAGATCGCTCTCCTCGAGTTCCCACAAGGGCAAAGTTCTTCCCGTAATGCCGGCGTTGTTCACCAGGATATCGACCGGGCCCAGGCGGCGGCGAACTTCCGCGATTGCCCGCTCTACGGAGGCGGCGGAAGAAACGTCACACTCGATTGCCACCCCGCCGATCGACTCGGCCACCGGCCGGGCCAAATCCTCTTTCACATCCAGCACGGCAACGCGCGCTCCGGCCGCGGCGAATCGCCGGGCGATGCCCTCGCCGATTCCCTGTCCGCCGCCGGTGACAACCGCTACCTGATCCTTCAAGCTGAAAAATTCCTGTGCGCTCATTCTTGATTGTTCCTCGATTCCAAATGTTTTCGGATTTGCAATCAATTCTTCCGCCGGCTTACTCGATGATGTCAAACTTCTCGAGAGCTTTTTCGTCAATCGTCAGCCCCAGCCCCGGGAGGTTTTCGTCGAGTTCGATAAAGCCGTTCTTGGGCATGGGTTCGCCCTTAAAAATATACCAAAAGAGTTCATTGCCGATTTCGACTTCCACGGGCGGGAAGAATTCCGCCATGGGGGAGTTGAAGCTGGCCATCACCACGTGGAAATTGTGCATCTGCCCGGCGTGAGGGATGACCGGAACCTCAAAAGCTTCCGCCATGGCTGAGACTTTGCGGGCCTGGGTGATGCCGCCCACGCGGTTGGTGTCGAATTGAATAATGTCCACCGCTTTCGCTTCCAGCAGCTCGCGGAAGCCGTACATGGTGAACTCATGCTCGCCGCCAGAGATGGGAACGACGTTCAGCGCCTTCAGCGCCGCATAGCCCGCGATATTATCGGGAATGACCGGCTCCTCCACCCAGCGCAGGTGGTAGTCTTCGAGCAGGGGAATCATTCTCCGGGCGTAGTCGAGCGTCCAGCCCATGTAGGCATCCGCCATCAAGTCGATTTCCTCTCCGATCACTTTCCGAGCCGTGCGCACCAGGTCCAGGTTTTTCTGCATGCCGGCAGCGCCGTCGGCGGGTCCCCAGCCAAAGCGGAGCTTCATGGCGCGATAGCCCTGGTCTTTGTACTGTTGCGCCTCGCGCGCCAAGTCGTCGAGCGGCTGGCTGTAAAGGCGGCTGGCATAGACGGGAATCTTCGGCTTGGTTTTTCCTCCCAGCAGGCGGAAGACGGGCTGCTTGAGCAGCTTGCCCAGCAGATCCCACAAGGCGATGTCCACCGCGCTGATGGCCACCATGCCCACGCCTTTTCTGCCAAAGGCGATGGTGCGGCGGTACATGTGCTGCCAGAGGAATTCGACGTCAAAGGGATTGGCGCCCAGCAAGATCGGCTTCAAGTACAAGTCGATGAGCGACTTCGTGACGCGGGGCGCCAGAGCCGCGTTCCCGATGCCCACCTCGCCGGTGTCTGTGACCAGCTCGACAATCAGCCAGCCATGGAAGCGAAACGAACCCATGGCGTCCGTGGGCAGTTCGAGCAGATCAACAGGATTGGTGCAGAAATGCGGCTGGGGAGCGACCGTCTTTCCCTTCCACTCCACAACCCGGGTACGAACCTCAGTGATTTTCACAGTTCCCTCTCTTTATCTTGTGGCGGAGGGTTGCAATTCCGGCCTCTCCGCCTCAAGGCCAGCATAAGGCCTTGGCCGCGCTTCGAGCGCAATTTAGGTTACGTTGGGTAAACTATATCATTCGCGCGGCTTCCCGCAACATCTTTGCTCACAGGCTCGACAATTGCGCAGAATTCCGCCCCTTCCGAGCTTCGAAGCCGGCGGGTTCGAGGCGGGCCGTGGCCGGTCCGGGAATTTGGAAACAATGGAACACTGGCGCGAAGGGCGGCATTCGAGCGATAATGTTAGTCTTTCAGTTCGGCCTTCGTAAAAAGGGACCGACAGCCTCACGATGAAGAGTCCCGGCGGGCGAAAGGCCAGGGAACTTCTCCAGCTTGGGATCGCTCAAGATGCGGGGAAAAGGTTCACCCCGGCTTTCAGGGCCGGGGCTGGGCGCGGCAGCGTGCTTGCGCTCGGGAGGCAGATTGCGGAATGGCGGAGGCGTAGCGGGTGCAGACGGTTATTTTGGGGGCGGGGATCAGCGGACTGAGCGCGGCCTACGTTCTTGAGCAAGTGTCCCCGGGAAGTTACGGCATCTACGAGCAAGGCGCCACGGTAGGAGGCTTGTGCCGGACCCAGCAGGTGGAGGGGTTCCGGTTTGACACCGTCTCGCACGTGCTGCACTTCCGTTCGGAAGAGACCGAGCAACTGGTGCATCGGCTTCTCGATGGCGACCTGATTCGCCAGGAGCGTAGTGCCTGGATCCACTTTCAAGGCCGGTACGTCCCGTATCCCTTTCAGACCCATCTGAGCGCGCTGCCGGCGGCAGCACAAGCGGCGTGCGTGGGCGGCTACCTGACGGCCTGGATCAAGCGAAAGCTTGGGGGTGAGCGCGAGCCGGAAAACTTTGGCGCGTGGGTTGACCAATACTTCGGCGCGGGCATCGCGCGGCATTTCATGCGGCCTTACAACCAAAAGCTCTGGGGCGTGGAGCCCGAGCAGATGAGCTTGGATTGGATTCGGCCGTTTGTGCCGAGGACGGAACTGCGGCAAGTGGTCAGCAATCTGGTTTCCCGGCGGAATCACCACCAGTTGGGTTACAACCCCTGGTTTTTCTATCCGAAGCAGGGAGGCATCCAGGCGCTCTCGGAGGCGTTTCGGGCGCATCTCGAGGAGGTTTGCCTGGAGCACGAGGCCGTCGAGATTGACCTGGAGCGCCATACCGTGCGCTTCCAGGATGGCGGCCAGGTGGAATACGAGCGGCTGATTTCCACCATGCCGCTGCCAAGTTTGATCGAGCGGGCGCGAGGGGTGCCGGAAGAGTTGCGCCGTGAAGTGAGAAAACTGCGCTGGACTTCCTTGCTGAACCTGACCTACTGCCTGCGGCGGCCCTTGCCCCATTCTTTCCATTGGGTCTACTTTCCGGAGGACGAGTTCCCGTTTTTCCGGCTGGTTTTCCCTTCCAACATTTGCGCGGAGCTGGCGCCCAAGGGCGGCGGCCTGATTGCCGCGGAAATCTCGAATCCGCAGCCAGGGCGGGAAGATGAGTTGGAGCGGCGCGTGCTGGGGCGCCTGGAGAAACTTGGATTGATCTCGCAGCCGGCGGATGTGGTGCGGGTGGTGCGGAACCATTTCCCTTACGCCTACCCCGTGCACGACTTGAAACGGGCTTCCTGTGTCGAACGCCTGCTGGAGTTTCTGAAATCGAAACAGGTTTGGTCCCTCGGACGCTTCGGCGCCTGGCGCTACTCCAGCATCGATGACGCCATTACGGAAGCCCTCCACGCTACCCCCCAGATCCTCGAATCCTCTTTGCAAAGTGTCCTGCGCAAGGACACCTCACAAGCCGCTCCCTGAAATGGATTCCCGGCGGCGGGGGCAGGATGCCGTGGTGCTAACCCGGATTATTAATGAATTGGCCGGTGCGGGACGCGAAAGGGCACGGATTTATCCGTGCCGCAACGAGGCCCTCTTATCCTTATTTTCTCTTCGCCGTGGCTGGCGCTGCGGCATAGCCGCAGCGCCAGCCACGATGAGGAAAGGTCTTCTGGGCTGCGTCTTTCGGCACGACTGAAAGTCGTGCCCTTTCGCGAAACCCAGCCAGGTCATGAATAATCCGGTAGTGGGTCATTTTGACGTAGAGGCGGCTTTATGCCGCCACATGGCGAGGTAAACTCGCCGCTACCTCGCCAAATTGACCCACCACCAATAATCCAGGCTACCCTCGCGCGGTCCCGCCGGGCTGCTATAATTCAAATCTTTGGGCTTTCGGGAAAAGAGCATCGGGAGGGGAGGGAAGTTATGAATACCAGGAAAAATGCCGAGGGGGAATCGCCCGGCGCGCGAAGCTCCTTGGCCTCCAAGCTCGATCAAGGAACCGCCCGCGTGGGGATCATCGGCTTGGGCTACGTCGGGCTGCCGCTGGCGCTCTCCTTTGCCCAAGCGGGGTTTGAGACCACCGGCTTTGATACCGACCGTGCCAAAGTCGAAAAGCTCGGAACCGGGAAAACTTATATCCGCCATATTCCGGAAGCCGTTATCGCCCGGGAGGTTGAGGGGAAGCGCTTTCACCCCACTGACGATTTCAGGCATCTCCGGGAGATGGATGCCGTGATCATGTGCGTTCCCACGCCGCTCGACACTCACCGCGAACCCGACCTCTCTTTCATCTGCGCTACGGGCAAGACCATCAGCGCGCATCTCGTTCCGGGACAACTGATTGTGCTGGAGAGTACTACCTATCCCGGCACCACCGAGGAGGTCTTGCTTCCGCTTCTCGAGGAATCGGGACTGCGCTGCCCCGTGCTGGCATACTCGACCGACGGGAATTCGGTTGAGACATCGCAAGAGGCTGAGGGCGATTTTCTTCTGGCCTTTTCCCCGGAACGCGAGGACCCCGGCAACAAGGACTTTGCGAGAACGCAAATCCCTAAAATCATCGGAGGGGTCAATGCGCCGAGCGCGCTCGCGGCGCGGGCCCTTTATGCAAGCGTCTTTGACCGCTCCGTCGTGGTGAGTTCCGCGCGCACCGCGGAGATGACCAAGCTGCTGGAAAATATCTATCGCTCGGTCAACATCGCGCTGGTGAATGAGTTGAAAGTCCTCTCCATGCGGATGGGCATCGATATCTGGGAAGTCATAGAAGCCGCCAAAACCAAGCCCTTCGGCTTTAACGCCTTCTATCCCGGGCCGGGCCTGGGCGGGCACTGCATTCCCATCGATCCTTTTTATCTGACCTGGAAGGCGCGGGAGTATGGCTTCACCACGCGCTTCATTGAATTGGCGGGCGAAATCAACGCCGCCATGCCTGGACGGGTGGTGGAGGCGCTGGCGGAAGCCTTGAATCGCCGCAGCCAATGCCTGCACGGCTCCAAGATTCTGCTCCTGGGCGTGGCCTACAAGAAGGACGTGGACGATTTGCGCGAGTCGCCTTCGCTCAAGATTATGGACCTGCTGCTGGAGCAAGGGGCGCGGGTGGAATACCACGACCCGTACTTTCCGCGCTTGCACCGCATGCGGCGCTATGACTTTCAACTGGCGTCGGTGGAGCTGACTCCCGAAACGCTGTCGGAACCTGCCGCCGTGATCATCGCCACGGACCACTCGATCTTTGATTATTCCATGATTGTCCGGCACGCCAAACTGGTGCTTGATACCCGCAACGCCACGCGCAACGTGAAGGAACACCGGGAAAAGATTGTGCGGTGCTAGGGTCGTTTAACTGAAGTTCGTTCGCGAAGTCTCGGGCTCCGGCGCTGGGTTTGAAAGCCCCGGCAGGGGCGGAAGATGCTAGCCTAGGGCGTGAGCCCTGGGATCGAATGGCCCTCACCCACCGCTTCGCGGTACCCCCTCTCCAGCGGGGAAAGGGCTGGGGTGAGGGGACCGCTCATTCACCCACGGCTTGCGCCATGGGCTAAATTCTGTCGCTCCTTCGGAGCTTATTTACGCTGCTAGCTTTTGCTACGGCACGCTAACAGGGAATGTCCGGCACGGCGCCTGCCGGCGTCAATCCTGAAACCTAAAAGAGGAGAACAGAATATTCGCAAGGTTCCCATAGCGAAAGTTTCGCTCGACCAGCGCGAAATCGCAGCCGTCGGACAGGTTTTGGAGAGCGGCAATCTGCGGGCGGGGCGCGTCACGG
>DATKQU010000013.1:0-9858 GCA_035532595.1 Terriglobia bacterium
GATGGTTTGCACGTTGTTGTCGGGATTCGGAGGGTTGGAGACCACCGTGACCTTAGGGTGATATGCCAGGCTGCCGCGTGCGGGAGCTTCATCGGGATGGGTCCCTTTCCCTGGCTTCCCGCCAGGGCCCGGCGGCTTTAAAGCAGGGAGATCCTTTGGAAGCTCAATTTCGTGAAACTCGTACACAATTTGGGGAAGCTTGAGACTGTTAGTTTCATGGTGGTGCACAAAGAACGAGAATGGCACGTGAAGGATGAAAAAGATTACCGCAAAGTGAAGGAGCGCTGAGGTGAAGAATGCGGAAGTTCGGGTGCGCTCCCGGGGCACGGGGGGGGCGCGTTTGACCTTCGGCCGCGGCACTGGCGCTGCCGCGGTCTTGGAGGAAAGTGCCGCCAACGTATCCAACGCGGCCAGTGCATCCCCGAGGGCTTTGTTCGGGGATGCCTGGTCAGGAGGGAATCGAGGCGCTTCGTCCTGCGCCATTACTCTTGTATCCTCTCTCTATTTTCCTGGCTTTCGGATTCTTGCGATCCCCCCTACCCCGAGTTTATACTACCTTGCAAGTAAGAGACCGTCGAGGACAAAATACAATGATCGACATAAATTGTTGCAATCAGTAGGAGATAAGCTCAGAGGGCGGGAGACTTGCAGGGTGGAAGTGTCTCCTTTTTGAAACATCTGGACTTCCTGAGTGACCGATTTCGGAAACATTTTACCTGCCGGATCGGGCGCGCTCCGGCATGCCATGAATTCAGGCGGAGCTAGAGCAATCCCGGATGACCGACCCTTGGGATTGGTCCTTCCGCTATGCCGGACTCCATGCCCATCTGCGCCGTGCCGGCGGATTATCGCTGATGCTTCTGTCGGGGGGGTGCGCGAAGGCTCCGGCGGACTCAGCAATTATGGGTGGAAAATGAGGAAGCCGCTAACCGTTTGAACGATTTCTTGCGTGCTTTTGCGCAGCGCGGCTTTTCCGCCACTGAGGGGAATATACAGGATATCGTTGGCGGCAAGATTGGGATCTGGAGCCTTCTGCTTCAGGATACTCTCGATGTCGACCGGAATGTCAACTCGTGAACCGTCGGCTTTGGTGTGGATAATGCGCGCGTGGTGCTTGGCTGCATCGGGGACCAAGCCCTCGGCCATCGCCATTGCCTGGATAACGCTCACCTCATCCCGGTCTTCCAGAACAAAACCGCCGGGCTTTCGGACTCCGCTTCCAGCGACGTAAATTACACTTGCCTTGGAGACGGCGATAACATCGTGCGGCCTGATTGGAATGTCCAACCCGGCGCCCCGCGTGTACAACAAGTTATTGATGTTGATTTCGATTTTGTTGGGCGCCACCAGTTGCATGCCCGGAACCAGATGAAGATTTGGAAATCCTCCTGGGCGGGTGACGTAAAGGGTTTTGCCGGGTGCCGCGCCTTGGCCGCTCGACAAGCCGCCAGCTAAGGAGAGAGCCTCAACGAGTGAGCGGGGTCCTGTGATTTGATAGAGGCCCGGTTTTTGCACCGCGCCAATGATGGAGATGGGCTGCGCGTGAAACTCTTTGACGAACACGCTGACCTGCGGATTTTGAAGGTAGTTCATCCCGTAAGCTTGCTCAAGCTCTTTGCGCAATTGATCGGGAGTCAGTCCGGAGGCGACGATGCGGCCCAGCAAAGGCACGGCGATGGTGCCGTCATTTGAAACGCGCACCGTTTCATCCAGGTCCTTCACCTGGAAGACGGTTATCTCCAGTACATCTTCCGGCCCGATTTGATATTCAGGTCCCACGCCGGAATCAGGCAACAAATGGGGAGCTTTTTTGACTTGCGAAACCGAGGGATTTGTGTCGGAACTGGCGGAAGTCGTGATGGGGGTGGCCTCCTGGGCCAATAGCCTTTCGCCTCCTCGCAGGGCCAGCGTCAAAGTGGCTGCTAACGCAATGCCCCAGTATGTTTTAGAATACCGCCTCATGCTGTGCCTCCCGCCGTTTCAGGCATTCCGGATCGATGCGTTTCTCTAGCTTCTCGGCGCGGGCGATCCGAACCTGCAGCTGAAACACATTAAGCCTAACAGACGCCATTTTCGGCTGTCAATAAAATGCCTGCCGAGTTGAACTTGCCGAAACCAAAGTTGTTGCGGGAGGGAGCGGTGGTCAGCAGCGGTGTGGAGCGTGCTATATTGCAGTCTTGGGCAGGAACACATTCAATCTTGTTTCCTCCGAGGAATATCAGTGGCTCGAATGCGAGGCGTTCACCAGCATTCCATGGCTGATTCACGCCTTTTCCACCCGATGCGGCGATAAGCGATCAAGGTCGAAGCGGGGTTCAAAAAGGGCGCCCACCTTAACGGTCGGCGACCAACACCGCTTCTTGTCAGAGCTTGGCGCAGAAGGTTTTCGCCTGGCGGCCCTTCAGCAGAGGCATTCCGCCATTGTTTATTCTGTCTCCGCGCACGGGCGCTCTCGGTCCCTTCGTTACGATCTTTCGGGTTACCCTTATTCCGCTCCCGGCCGCAAACCTCTGAATCCCACGGGCGACGCGCTGGTCACGGACTTTCCCAAAATTCTTCTGAGTGTGCGAGTGGCCGACTGTCTGCCGGTGCTTCTCGTCGATGCTGAAAACCGGGCGGTCGCCGCCGTGCACGCAGGCTGGCGGGGCGCCTTGAATCGCATTGTCGAAAAGGCGGCAGGCGAAATGCGGCGGGTCTTTCATTCCAAACCGGAGAACCTGATGGCCGCGATCGGCCCGTCTATTCGGGCTTGCTGTTACGAAGTGGGGGAAGAGGTTGTGGAGGCCTTCCGCGGACGCTTTGCGCGCCCTGAGAAATTCTTTCGGACCGGTCTAACCGAGGGAGCCGATCAGGGGGCGGGTAACCGGCGCTTCCCCCTTTTCTTTTCCCAGGCGCCGCCCGGTCACCAGGCGAGGGAGCATTCGGGAGCCTACCTTGATCTGGTTGCGGTGGCACGTTCCCAACTGGAACTCGCTGGCCTCGCGCCTGCTCAGATTCATGTCGCTGATTACTGCACCGCTTGCAGGAACGACCTGTTTTATTCCTATCGCAAAGAGGGAAGCCTTGCCGGGCGGATGGTGGCCGTGGTCGGAATTCGCGCGACCTCGCCCCGTTAACCGAGGGAAACAGGCCGAACCACCTCAGCCGCTGCCGTCCCGCTTTCCATGCCCGACAGCCGCAACTGGCCGCACGCTGCCATGATGTCTTGGCCCCGGGAAATGCGGATAAAGGCCGGAATATGGCGTTCCTGGAGGACCTTCTGAAACCCCAGCACTCGCCGAAGAGGCGAAGGCTGGTAGGGGAGATCGGGTCCGGAATTGTAAGGAATTAGATTTACTTTTGCCCGTATTCCCCGCAGCAGCGCCGCCACCCGCCGGGCATCGGAGTCGGTATCGTTCATGCCATCGAGAAGCACATACTCAAAGGTCAATCGCTCTCGCGGCCCCAGCGGAAACGCCCGGCAGGCCGCGAGCAGCTCGCTCAAGGGATATTTGCGATTCAGTGGCATCAAGGCGGTTCGCTGTTCTTCGGTGGAAGCGTTGAGGGAAACGGCAAGCTTGGGCCGAACCGCTTCACGAGCCAAGTCTTGAATTTTCGGGGTAATCCCCGCGGTGGAAATCGTGATCCGGCGCAATGGGATCGCGATCCCGTCCGGGTCCGCCAGGATCCGGACTGCTTTCATCACGGATGCCAGGTTCAGCAAGGGCTCGCCCATTCCCATAAACACCACGTTCAAAGGCGTCGGGGAGGAGAACTGCTGCGCGGCGGCGACCGCGAAAATTTGTCCGACGATTTCACCCGCCTCCAGGTTGCGTTTGACGCCCAGCATTGCGGTGAAACAAAAATGGCAGTTGACGGCACAGCCCACCTGGCTCGAAACGCACAGCGTGACTCGCCCTTCCTCCGGCATGTAGACGGTCTCGACGCTTTCGCCATCTTCCAGGGAGAGCAGGTAGCGAACCGAACCATCGCGTGAGGCGATCCGGGCTTTGACCTCCGGGTAATCCACACGGTAACGGGAACTGAGGAGATGCCGGAAGTGAGCGGGCAGTTCCGTGCACTCGGCGAAGTCGCACCGGCGGTGCCCGTAAAGGTTCCGGAACAGTTGCGTGCCCCGAAATTGCGGCTCCTCGCAGGCAGCGGCCAGGTGGCGCAACTCGGACTTGTCCCAGCCCAGGAGGTTATCTCGGGAAGCAGGAATTGCAGGTATCATGAGGCTCCATGTCCATCGTACCATTACCTTTCCGAAAGGTTCAACGGCGCTCGAAATATCCCATCGCGCGGCCCGGCTCCCGCGCTCAAGCAGACGAACCTCGCCATGAAACCTGCCGGGATTTGACCACCCATGCCCGGATAACTTACGATAAGCCGTCTGGTCGATTGGAGAAAGGCAGGATTATGAGTCCACGCCGAGTTGATCCGGCCCTGACCGCCCGGCGCCGCGAGGCTTTGATCAAAGCCGGGTACGC
The DNA here is from genome assembly GCA_035532595.1 of Terriglobia bacterium. Taxonomy (GTDB): domain Bacteria; phylum Acidobacteriota; class Terriglobia; order UBA7540; family UBA7540; genus JAMCXS01. The sequence goes on from DATKQU010000013.1 coordinate 4,470, forward strand.
TGAAATCTTGGAGAAGGGCCTCCATGCGACGAGCATCGACTCGGTCGTCGCCCGGGCGGACTTCAGCAAGGGTGGGGCGCTCCATTATTTCCGCACCAAGGAAGATTTGCTCTTCGCGGTGTTGGAATGGCTCCTCTCTGAGCTCACCAACAGCTTGGATCAGATGGCGTCCAGCGAGGAATCTCCTCGCGCGCGCCTGGCTGCCGAACTGGAGCTCTTGTTTCACAGCGCCGAGGTCAATCGCAAGCTCTACCTGGTGCTTTTTGATTACGTGAGCGTCGGCACCCGATCGCGCCGTTTTCAGGCCTTGTTTGCGGATTTTTTTGCGAAGTGCCGGGCGCGGGACCGGGAGATTATTGCCGAAGGGATCGTCGAGCAGCAGTTTCGGCGCGTCCCTCCGGAGGAGGCTGCCACGACCATTCGCGCCCTCGTTGACGGGTATTGCCTGCAATGGCTGATGGAACCTGGAAACCTTTCCGTGGAAGTCTGCCGCGATCGTTGCCGCGCAGTCTTGGGCGCCTACCTCTTGCGGGCCTGAAAGCCTTTCACGGCGTGACCTTCCGCCGAAATTCCAAGGCATCTTCTGATCGGGTTCGCCGGCCGTCGGCGCAGCGCGTGCTCGGTGGAATGATTGATGGTCTGGGTGGTGAATGAGAAACTGGCCCGCGCTTTTTTTCTGGGTGTGTGTCGAGAGGAACTCGGAATGCTTCCAAACCTGGTGCGAGTCATCTTTGCTTTGTTTTTGATCGCGGGCGTGCCCGCGCTTTCCTGGCACAGTGCGCGCCCTGCCCAGCTTCGGGAAGTTCCGAAGACGGCTCTGTATTTCTCGGCCGTCGTGTCTCAGTGGATTCTGGCTGGACTGGGCGTCCTGGTCGCGGTGATGGCTTGGCCGAACTGGTTTGGAACGAATTTCCACCTGGTGGCGTGGTCGGGCTTCCTGCGATGGACTCTTCTGCTGACCGTTGTATCGGTGCTGGGGCTGGGCTTTGTCCTCCTGCTTGAGCGCAGGGGTTGGTGGCCGGAAGAATCCGAAGTGGTTCACCTGCTGATGCCTGAAACCCGCCGGGAAAAGTTCTGGGCGTTATTCGGCATGGCGCCGACGGCGGGGATTTGCGAGGAATTCTTATACCGCGGGTTTCTTCTGGCGGAAGTTTCCGGGTGGTTTCACTCGGCCCTCTGGGGTGTCCTGGTGTCTTCCGCGGCCTTCGGCCTGGCGCACGTTTATCAAGGTGCGAATGGGATGTTGCGAGCCGCTTTGCTGGGAGCGATGCTGGCTTACCCGGTGGTGCGGCTGGGATCGCTTTATCCCTCGATGACGGCGCACTTTCTAATTGATGCTGCCGCCTTGTTGTGGCTTGGGCCGAAATTCCTGCCGCAACAAAGCTCTTCGGGAGCCCGGCCTTGAAATTCGCCCCCAGCCGGGCGGCAGGGGCCGATGCGAGCTAAAAACACTGGCGCTCCGCAGGGAGTCAAGGTAATTTAGATGTTGCCTGATGATGGGAACAGGACTATGCGAAGGATTTTAAAATTGAGAGGATTCCGTTTGAGGCGATTCGTGGTGCTGTGTAGCGCCTTGTTGGCGGTTGTACCGTTGGCCGCTGCCCAGAATAAGCCGGCCGCGAGCCAATCGAAGCTCATCGCGCGAGGCAAATATCTGGTGGAAAACCTCGGGATGTGCGACGACTGCCATTCGCCCCGCAATGAGAAGGGTGAGTTTATTCCCGGCAAGCGTATGGAAGGTACGATGCTGGATTTCCAGCCCATGCATCCAGTCCCCGGGTGGGCTCCAGCCTCCCCGCCCATCGCGGGTCTGGTGGGCTGGACCTCGGCGGAAGCGGTCAGGTTTTTCATGACGGGGATCGATAAAAGCGGGAAACCCGCTGGCCCTCCGATGTCCCAGTATCGCATGTCACGGCGGGACGCCGAGGCCGTTACCGCTTACCTGAAATCGTTGCTCCAGGAGCATAAGTAAAACCCCAGCAGTGCGAATTCGCATCATAGATTTCGATTCTCCCTGCGCGATCTGGGGATTCACGGTAGAATATCAACTGCATGGAAGAACGCGATTTTTTCGACGAAAAAGAAGTTCTGAAACCTGCTAACCTCTCCTGCTTGTTCTGCCACCAGACCGGCACGTATCAGATCCGCTGGCTTGAGCGCACGAAGAAGCGGACGCTCAGAGGGAATGCGGATGAGCGGGACCGCGCGCGGTACCAGAAAGCGAAGTCTTATCTGTTGCGGCGCGATGACTTTGCTCAATGCCAGAATCCGCGCTGCCGGAAGAGGTTTGAGATCTCGGGTCTGCAATCGGTGGTATTCCTGTAAGGGGCATGGCCTGGTTTCGAAATGATCTCCACGAGCTTGCCGGTATTCATTGGGGAAAGTGTATCAACCGCCGTTGGGCTGGTAAAATAAATAATTCTGGTGAACATCGCTTATGACTCTGGAAAGAATACGAGGAAGGTGCGGACGCCCTGGTCGAACGGGAGGACTGTTGGGCCTGGTCGTAGTCGGACTGATGGTTTTTGCAAGTGGACGCATGGCGCCGCGCGCCCTGGAAGGTTTTCCAACCCCGAAGGCCTCCGCACATGTTGCGGCGAACTACTTAAATCTCCCTTTAAGCTTTGTGCGCAACCGTGGACAGGTTGGGAATGACCCGCAACGCGAGGTCAAGTTCTTTTCCGCCGGCCAAGGTTACAGCCTTTTTCTGACCGGCCACCAAGCCGTGCTGGCTTTGGAGAAAAATGCCGGAAGGGAAGCCAGAAGTCCTGAAGGAGTCTCCATTTCCGGCGGCACGCCGTCTGCCCGCGCGGCGGTGCTGCGAATGAAAATCGCGGATGCGAACCCGCATCCGGTCCTCGTCGGCATGAATGAGTTGCCCGGAAAGAATAATTACTTTATCGGCAAAAATCCAGGGGAATGGCATGCGCGGGTTCCCACCTATGCCCAGGTGAAGTACCGGGATGTGTATCCCGGCGTCGACCTGATTTTTTACGGCAATCAACGCCACTTGGAATTTGACTTCGTGGTATCTCCCGGTGGCAACCCCAAGAGCATCGGTTTTGGGCTCGCGGGAGCCACGAAGATTAATGCGGATGCGCAGGGCAACCTTGCGGTGGTGGTGGGCGGCAGGACGGTATGGTTCAATAAGCCTGTAATTTTTCAGCCGGTGGCAATCTCCAAAGACCATCCTTCGGGGAAACAGATCGTGGAAGGCGGCTACGTTCTTGGGGCTGGCGGGAGGGTCAGCTTTCGGGTTGCGGATTACGACCGGGAAAGACCTCTGGTTATTGACCCCGCGCTGAGTTACTCGACGTACCTGGGAGGCACGGCCAGCGACAGCGGTGCGGGCATCGCGGTGGATTCTTCCGGGAACGCGTACGTGACGGGTTCCACGGCCTCGACAAACTTTCCCACCGCCGCGCCGATCGCCTCAGCGCTTTCCGGCACCGCCGACGCTTTTGTCGCCAAGCTCGATCCGTCGGGTTCTTCCCTGGTTTACTCAACCTTCCTGGGCGGGAACAACGTTGACCAAGGCAGCGCGATTGCCGTGGATTCTTCGGGTGACGCTTTTGTGGCCGGAACGACCTCATCGACTAATTTCCCGACCACCGCGGGAGCGGCTCAAACGGGCTTCGCGGGAGGCCAGACCGACGCTTTTGTGGCCAGGCTCAATCCGGCGGGGGATACCCTCGCTTACGCGACCTACTTAGGCGGGACGGGCAACGACACTGCCCATGCGATTGCGTTGGACTCGAGCGGCGACGCCTTTGTGGCCGGGGATACGGCGTCCACGGACTTTCCTACGCACGCACCTTTACAAAGTGCGAACGGGGGACAGGGCGACGCCTTTTTGAGCGAGGTCAAGCCGGATGGCTCGGGTTTGGTGTATTCCACCTACCTCGGCGGAAGCGGCGCGGATTCAGCGCAAGGCGTGGCAGTGGACGCTTCCGGCAATGCCTACCTGACCGGGTATACCTACTCGACAGATTTTCCCACCCTCAGTCCTTACCAGGCCGCCAACGCAGGGTCTGCCGACGTTTTCATTACCAAGTTCAACCCGGCGGGATCCGCCCTGGTCTACTCGACTTATCTTGGCGGGACGGGACTCGATCGAAGCACCAGCATCGCCGTGGACACTTCGGGGAATGTCTATGTGGCCGGAGAAACCGCTTCGGCTGCGTTCCCCACCACGAGCGGGGTCGTCCAGACGGCCAACCACGGCAACGGCGACGCTTTCGTGGCAAAACTCAGTGCCAACGGGGCTACGCTCACTTACTCCACTTATCTGGGGGGCGCACAGGCGGACCAAGCCAACGGGATTCGAGTCGACGGCTCGGGCAACGCCTTCATCACCGGCTATACGCAATCTTCCGATTTCCCGATCTTGAACCCCGTGGAGGCGGTTTTTGGAGGGGGGACTTGTGGTTCGGGTCCGTGTCTTGACGCTTTTGTGGCGGAGATCAACTCCACGGCGACGGCCTTGGTTTACTCCACTTATCTTGGCGGGAATGCCAACGATTACGGCCAGGCCCTTGCGCTTGACGCATCCGGTAATGCCTACGTAACGGGCGCTGCCTCTTCATCGAATTTTCCCGTCACGGCGGGCGATTTTCAAGATGCGATCGGCTCGCCCGGCGGGGCGAGTGATGTCTTTGTGGCCAAGGTCAACCCGGCCAACGCGCCTGGCGCCGGCCTGTCTCCCCAATCCTTGACGTTCGCCGATCAAGCGACTGGAACCACCAGCAGTCCGCTGAGTGTGAGTCTATCGAATTACGGCAGCGCGGCGTTGAACATCACCAGCATCACAACCAGCGGGAACTTTTCCCAGACGAATAACTGCGGTTCCTCGGTCGCCGCCGGCGGGGCCAGTTGCACCATCAATGTGACCTTTAGCCCCACAGCTACGGGAGCTCTAACGGGCAAGGTTACAATCAACGATAACGCGCAAGGGAGCCCCCACACCATTCAGCTTTCCGGAAATGGCGTGGCTCCCGCCCCGGCGGTGGGACTTTCTCCTTCATCGCTGACCTTCGCTGACCAGACGGTTAAAACGGCAAGCGCGCCGCAAACGGCGACGCTGAAGAATACGGGCAGCGCTACCCTGAACATCACGAGCATCTCGACTTCGGTGGCCGATTTTACTGAAACCAACAACTGTCCTGCCTCGCTGGCGCCGAATGCCAGTTGCACCGTCACCGTGACATTTACTCCGGCAAGTTCGGGAAGCGTGACGGGAGATTTGGATGTTGCCTCCAATGTGACCGCAGGCACGACAGCCTTCCCTCTAACCGGAACCGGTGTTGCGGAATTCACGCTTGCATCCAATCCGAGTTCCACGATCCTGGACGCGACTGCCAATACCGCGACCTTTACGGTTTCGCTGGCT
>DATKQU010000014.1:0-12445 GCA_035532595.1 Terriglobia bacterium
GGTTTTCATCTATCGGCGCCGCGACCGGACCCTGCAACGAGTTATCTTCCGCTTGCCGAGGCCGTGCTTTCCGCCTATGCGCCCCCGCCGCCGGAGTCCTGGTCGGTTCCCTGCTCCACTGCGACAACTTCGGAGCCCCAAACGGGAGAACTCCCCACCGACCTCCAGCCGCTCGGGCAGATCCAGTCCAGCTTTATTGTGGCCACCAACGCGGAAGGCCTCTGGATCATCGATCAGCACGTAGCGCATGAAAGGGTTTTGTTCGAGCGCCATCTTCGCCTGCGGCAAGATAGCAAGCTGGAAGGCCAGAGGCTGCTGCTGCCCATTGTGGTGGATCTGGGGCCGGAACAGCGCGTGACCTATCAAAACGTCGCCGGGGAACTGGCCGCCAACGGCTTTGAGGTGGAACCCTTCGGCCAGGGCAGCATTGCCGTGCAGGCGGCGCCGGCGGATATCCGGGCCGACCATGTGGAAAAGCTGGTGCGGGAGATCCTGGAGAGTCTTGCCCAGGAATCCCGGGGGCTCTCGCTCGACGAGTTGCGCCGCCGGATTGCAGCCTCCGTCGCCTGTCACGCGGCGATCAAAATCAACATGCCGCTCGATCAAGAGAAGATGGGCTGGCTGCTGCTGGAGTTGAGCAAGACCGATTGCCCCATGACCTGCCCGCACGGGCGGCCCGTGGTCCTTCGGTACGACATGAAGGAGATTCAAAAAGCCTTCAAGCGCATCTGAACCTTTGCTCCCGCCCAAATCTCTCTCGGGAAAAGTTCCGCGAGACAGGCGGGGAAGCCGAATAAGCTGTTAATGACCGAACCCCTCGTGATTACCATCGACGGTCCGGCAGGTGCCGGGAAAAGCACCGTCGCCCGAATGCTTGCCAGGCGTCTCGGGCTCTCCTACGTGGATAGCGGCGCAACCTACCGGGCCGCCGCGCTCAAGGTGCTCCAATCCGGCGTGGCGCCCGGCGATCAGGATGAAATTGGGCGGGTTGTTGCCTCAGCGGAAATCCAGTTCGTGGTGAGCAACCGGCAGCCAAAGGTGCTGCTGGACGGCAAAGACGTCACGGCGGAGATTCGCGGCTCGGAAGTGACGCTCGCCGCGTCGCGAGTTTCGCGCCTGCCGGAAGTTCGCAAAAAACTGATCGCCTTGCAAAGGTCGCTGGTCGCGGGCCGGGGAGTGGTGATGGAAGGGCGGGACATCGGGACGGTGGTTTTTCCCGATGCGCCGCTGAAAATCTTCCTCCAAGCCGACCCGGAAGAAAGGGCGCAGCGGCGGCTCGAGCAGAACCATCAGGAAGGGCGGGGGTCCACCCTGGAAGGCACCATTTCCGAGATTTCGAAGCGCGACCAGTTGGATGCGGAAAGGAAAGTCTCGCCGCTGATCGCCGCCCAGGACGCGCACGTGATCGATTCGACCCACTTGACGGCCGAGCAGGTTGTCGAAGAGATTTTGGAATTAGCCCGCCGCAAAAAGCTGCTGGCCACGCCGTAGGTTCTGAGGAAAGCCCCGTCCGTTACCTTCCGCTTCCGCCATTGCTCATCGAGGAAAGGAACTCAGCGTTGCTCTTGGTCTTGGAGAGTTTGTCGATAATGAGTTCCATGCTCTCGACGGGGGAAAGCGGGTTCAGCACCTTGCGAAGGACCCAGATGCGGTTCAACTCGTCTTTCGGCACCAGGAGCTCCTCTTTGCGGGTGCCCGACTTGTTGATTTCGATGGCCGGAAAGACGCGCTTATCCACCAGCTTGCGGTCGAGGTGAACTTCCATGTTGCCGGTGCCTTTGAACTCTTCAAAGATAACGTCGTCCATGCGGCTTCCGGTGTCAATCAGCGCCGTAGCGATGATGGTCAGGCTGCCCCCTTCCTCGATGTTGCGCGCCGAGCCGAAGAAGCGCTTGGGACGCTGCAGGGCGTTGGAATCGACGCCGCCGGAAAGAACTTTGCCGGAGGGCGGAACCACCGTGTTGTAGGCGCGAGCCAGGCGCGTGATGGAATCCAGCAGAATCACCACATCCCGCTTGTGCTCGACCAGCCGCTTGGCCTTTTCAATCACCATTTCGGCCACCTGCACGTGCCGGGCGGCAGGCTCATCAAATGTCGAGCTGATGACCTCGCCCTCCACCGTTCTTTGCATGTCCGTCACTTCTTCCGGCCGCTCGTCAATGAGCAGCACAATCAGGGTGACTTCCGGATGGTTGGTGGTGACGGAGTTGGCGATGGTTTGCAGCAGCATCGTCTTGCCGGTCCGCGGGGGTGAGACGATCAGCCCGCGCTGGCCTTTGCCGATGGGCGTGAGCAGGTCAAGAACGCGACCGGAAATATTGTCCTTCGCAGTTTCCAGGCGGAGCCGCTCCTCGGGGTAAAGCGGGGTCAGGTTGTCGAAAAAGATCTTGTTGCGCGCCTCGTCGGGAGGCTCAAAGTTGATGGCCTCCACCTTGATCAGCGCAAAATAGCGCTCACCCTCTTTGGGCGGGCGGATTTGCCCCGAGACCGTGTCGCCGGTGCGCAGATCGAACTTGCGAATCTGCGACGGCGAGACGTAGATATCATCCGGTCCCGGCAGATAATTGTAATCCGGAGCGCGCAAGAAGCCGAAGCCGTCGGGAAGGCACTCGAGCACACCTTCGGAAAAGATGAGCCCGGCCTTTTCGGTTTGCGCCTGCAGGATCTTAAAGATCAGCTCCTGCTTGCGCATGCCGGTGGCGCCGACAACCCCCAGGTCCTTGGCCACCTGGGTCAAGGTGGCGATATTCATTTCTTTCAGCTTGGCAATATCGAGGATTTCGCTCTCTTTCAGTTCCTCGATTTTTTCTTCTTGCACGACAACTGGCTTTTCTTCCTGTTTTTTGGACGGCATGTTACTCTCTCAACTTCAATTTGAGTTTAGAACCCGCTAAAGGATTCCTTTCCTGCATTGGATAAATCCTGCTGACACCTTGCCCTGCGATTACTCCAGGAGATTCTTGCGACGGATTCAAGGGGCAAGTGAACAGGGTTTTATATGGTGCAGTCCGCGATCGTGGTTTCCGGGTTTATCAATCCGAATTGGCTTGGATTAATCGGTGCTAATAATATGCAGTGAGAAAAATTCAATTCCCGCATTCTGCGGAAGCCTATCCTCGGACACAATGGTCAAGCGCTTCGGTCTCCCCTGACCCAACTAGCAGCCCTAGTTGGTCAGGGATTCGCGGTCAGCATCGAGTGAAGGTTCGAGCCCCTGCGCCTCCTGAGGCTCGGCCGCGAGCGCCCCGATTCCCTCAATCTTACGCTCCAGCGCCAGGTCGATCACCTCGTCCATCGTCTCAACAAAACGGATGGCGACGTCTTCCTGAACATTTGCCGGAATCTCGGAAAGGTCTTTTTCGTTGTCGCGCGGCAAAAGCACGGTCCGGTTGCCAGCGCGGTGCGCCGCAAGGATCTTCTCTTTCACGCCCCCGATCGGCAACACCTTGCCCCGCAAAGTAATTTCGCCGGTCATGGCGATATCGCGGTTCACGGGGATTTTGGTCAGCGCGCTGATCACCGCCGTGGCCAGGGTAATCCCCGCCGAGGGACCGTCTTTAGGAATGGCTCCCTCCGGGATGTGGATATGAATATCCAGCCGGCGATAAAAATCGGGTGGCAAGCCCAGCCGCGAGGCCCGAGCCCGCACATAACTCAAAGCTGCCTGAGCCGATTCTTGCATCACTTCGCCCAGTTTCCCCGTCAGAGTCAGCTTGCCCTTGCCCGGCATCACGGTGGCTTCGATATTGAGAATTTCGCCTCCCACCTCGGTCCATGCCAAGCCCGTCGCCAAGCCCACTTCGTTCTTTTCTTCGGCTTTGGTGTCCCGGAACTTGATCACGCCCAGGTATTCGTGGAGGGTTTCAGCATTGACGACCACTTGCAGAGCGCGGCCCTCCTGAACGACCTTGCGGGCGACTTTGCGGCTGATGTTGGCAATCTCCCGCTCCAGGTTTCTTACCCCGGCCTCCCGCGTATAATTGCGAATGATCCCCAGGATCGCCTCGTCCGCGAAGGTCAAATTCTGCTCTTTCAAACCCGTTGCCTCGCGCTGCTTGCGAATCAGGAAACGCTTGGCAATTTCCAGCTTCTCCGCTTCCGTGTAGCCGGAGAGGCGCAGGATCTCCATGCGATCCTGGAGCGGCTGCGGGATGGTGTGGATGACGTTCGCGGTGGTAATAAAGAAAACCTTGGAAAGGTCGTACTCGACGTCCAGGTAATGGTCCGCGAACATATGGTTCTGCTCGGGATCCAAAACTTCCAGCAGCGCCGCCGAGGGATCGCCCCGGAAATCCATGCTCATCTTGTCAACTTCATCCAGCAGAAACACCGGGTTGGTAGTGCCGCCTTTTTTCATCATTTGAATGATTTGTCCAGGCAGCGCCCCGATATAGGTTCTGCGGTGGCCGCGGATTTCCGCTTCATCCCGGACGCCGCCGAGCGACAGCCGCACAAACTTCCGGCCCGTGGCGCGGGCTATGGAACGTCCGAGGGAGGTCTTGCCCACTCCCGGAGGCCCGACAAAGCAGAGGATAGACCCGCGCGGGGTCTTCACCAGCTGCCGCACCGCGAGAAACTCCAGGATGCGCTCCTTGATCTTCTCCAGCCCGTAGTGGTCTTCTTCCAGAATCTTCTCGGCGCGCCGGATGTCCCGGATTTCTTTCGATTTCTTTTTCCAGGGCACGGCCAGCAGCCAGTCGAGGTAATTGCGCGAGACGGTGGACTCGGCGGACATGGGCGGCATCAGTTCCAGCCGCTTGAGTTCCGACGTGGCCTTTTCATGAGCGTCCTTGCTCATGCCCGCGGTCTCGATCTTTTTCTTTAGCTCGTCGATTTCATTCTTTTCGTTCCGCCCGAGCTCTTTCTGGATCGCCTTGATCTTTTCATTCAAATAATACTCACGCTGGGCGCGCTCCATCTGCCGCTTGACCCGGCCCTGGATGGAACGGTCCACGTTGAGCTTTTCAATCTCGATATCCAGGATATCGGCCAGCCGGGTCAGCCGGTCGACCGGGTCAAAAAGCTCCAGCAACTCCTGCTTCTCTTCGATGCTGACATTCAGATTGGCGGCCACGGTATCCGTGAACTTGCTGATCTCTTCCACCTTGGCGGCGGCGATCATCGTCTCGTAGTTCAGGCTCTGGGAAAGTTTGACGTATTGCTCGAACAGCGAAACCACCCGCTGGACCAGTTGTTCCAGGCTGGGCGTGCTCACGCTCCGGAAGGTGGCCGTCTTCACCGTGGCGTGGAAGAAACCTTCGTCATTCGAAATCTTCACGATCTTGCCGCGCTCGCTGCCTTCCACCAGCACCTTGATGTTCCCGTCCGGCAGCTTGAGGCTCTGAATAATATTGGCAACGGTCCCCACCTGATAGATATCACCCGGCTTCGGGTCGTCCACCGAGGCATCGTGCTGGGTGGCCAGAAATATCTTCTTGTCCCCCGCCAGAGCCTCCTCGAGCGCGTGGATGGAGCTCTCACGTCCCACTACGAACGGCGTCATCATGTACGGGAAGATGACCACATCCCGGATGGGCATCATGGGCAAAACACGTGTTTCAGCTTTTTCGCGGCCTGAAAACATAGTGGAATCCATTAACTCGCCTTTTCAAAGAGTGCCGGATCAAAAATAATTTCGTGCTTGAGAACCATTTCTTCCGTTACCATAAATTCCCGCAGGGTCCGCTGGCTGGGCAGATGATACATCAAGTCCAGCATCAGGTCTTCCAGGATCATGCGCAGACCCCGAGCCCCTACCTTCCGTTCCAGCGCCTGGAGGGCAATCCTTCGCAAAGCGCCATCCGTGAACCGCAGCTTGACGTTCTCATATTCAAACAGGCGCTGATACTGGCGAATGAGAGCGTTCTTGGGCTGAACCAGAATCTCCACCAGCGCTTGCTCATCCAGGTCGGCCAGCGCGCTGACCACCGGAAGCCGACCGACAAATTCCGGGATCAGCCCATAGCGAATCAAATCCATGGGCTGGACTTGCTCGAGGAGTTCGATATTGCGCCGATTCGGAAGCGCCTCCGGGGTCTCCTGGGTAGTATGGAATCCCAAAGACTTCTTGCCAATTCGGCGTTCGATAATCTTTTCCAACCCGACAAAGGCGCCCCCGCAAATAAACAGAACATCCGTAGTATCCACCGGAGTGAATTCCTGGTGGGGGTGTTTGCGGCCGCCTTGGGGCGGAACGTTGGCCACCGTCCCCTCCAAAATCTTCAGCAGGGCCTGTTGAACTCCCTCGCCTGAGACGTCGCGGGTGATCGAGGGATTTTCGTCTTTGCGTGAGACCTTATCGATCTCATCAATGTAAATAATTCCCTGCTGGGCCCGCTGAACGTCACCCTGAGCGTTCTGGAGCAGCTTCAGGATCACGTTTTCAACATCCTCGCCCACGTAACCCGCTTCCGTAAGCGTCGTCGCATCAACAATCGCAAAAGGAACTTCCAGCAGGCGCGCCAAGGTCTGGGCCAGAAGCGTCTTCCCGGTCCCCGTAGGTCCAATGAGCAAAATGTTGGACTTGGTCAGCTCCACATCATTGCGCACCTTGGTTAACATGATGCGCTTGTAATGGTTGTAGACGGCGACCGCCAACTTCTTTTTCGTTTTATCCTGTCCGATCACATACTCATCGAGAAAACGTTTGACTTCCGCCGGGCGCGGCAGCTTGGCTTGAGCCGTGGGAACCCGCTCCGCCTGGTCTTCCTCCAGGATGGTGTTGCAAATGGCCACACACTCGTCGCAAATATAGGCCCGCGGATGATCGCCGGGTGAGGAAATCAATTTGCCCACGCTGTCCTGGTTTTTTTGGCAAAAAGAGCAGCGGAGTATTTCATCGGAGACGAGACGTTTCAAGCTAAACTCCCTTCCTTACTTGTGCTTGTGAATGATCTCATCGACAATGCCGTATTCCCGCGCTTGCTGCGCACTCATCCAAAAGTCACGCTCCACGTCACGCTCGACCTTCTCAAGAGGCTGTCCGCTATGCTTGGCCATGATCTCATTCAGGCTGGCGCGAATCCGCAGAATCTCTCGAGCGTGAATATCGATATCGGTTGCCTGGCCGGAAAGCCCGCCCATCGTCGGCTGGTGAATCAAGATGCGCGAGTTCGGCAGGGCAAAGCGCTTGCCGGGAGTCCCGGCGGAAAGCAACAGCGCCGCAACGCTGGCCGCCTGCCCGATGCAGATGGTCGCCACGTCGGGCCGGATAAACTGGATGGTGTCGTAGATCGCCATTCCGGCTGTGACCACTCCCCCCGGAGAGTTAATATACAGCGAAACGTCCTTTTCCGGGTCCTCAGCCTCCAAAAACAGCAACTGCGCCGTCACTAGATTGGCGACGTTATCATCAATCGGAGTCCCGATAAAAATGATATTGTCACGCAGAAGCCGCGAGTAGATATCGTAGGCCCGCTCACCGCGGTTCGTCTGCTCAACTACCATTGGGATCAGTGTCATCGTCGGTCTCTCGGTGCTGTAATCATCGGAGTTTCCCGGCATCAGCTTCTCTCTTGATCGCTTGCAGGTTCAGTTGTCGGATTGATCCTTGCGGTCTGGTAGATGAGATCAAGGGCCTTCTGATTGCGGAGCTTCTGATTGATTCTAGAAAGATTGCCTTCGCGTGTCAAGCGTGTTTTCAGGGTGGCCGGAGCCTCCCGGTGTTCTTCCGCCAAATCGCGAATCGCTTCGTCCACTTCGTCTTCGGAGACCTCAATCCCCTCGGCCTCGGCTATCTTTTCAAGGATCAGCGAACCGCGTACATCTTTTTCAGCATCGGGCCTTGAATCCTCGCGGAGCTTTCGCCAGTCCACCTCAACCGCTCGCGGATCAATGCCTTGGGCCATCAGGCGGTTCAGCAGTCCCTCCAGCTTGGCGTCGATCTGAGCCTCGACCATCAATTCGGGAACGGGAAATTCATGTTTGCTTACAAGTTGTTCCAGAAGTTTCTGTTTCGCCCCAGCCTCCACCGCGTGCTTCTTCCGTTCCACAAGGTTCTCAGCAACTTTCGCCTTCAGCTCCGCGAAGGTTTGATACTGGCTGACGGACTTCGCAAACTCATCGTCGAGCGCAGGGACAACCTTTTTCTTGACGCCCTGGATTTCCACCCGGTAACTGAGCGCCTTGCCGGCCAGCGATTTCTTGGAGTAGTCGTCGGCATAGGTCACCTGAAATTCGCGGACTTCCCCGGGCTTCGCGCCGCGCAAATTCTCCGTGAAGTCGGCCACGGTCCCCTCGCCGGCTAAGTGAACCATCACATCACGCGCCTCGATCGGCTCCACCTTCAAATCGCCAACCTCCTGCCCGTGATAGTTCACGATGACGTAGTCACCATCCGCGGCGGTCCGGCCTTCCACCACCTCAAAAGTGGCAGCTCGCTCCTGCAAACGCTCGAGGGCTTGGGTCAGATCGTCATCCGTCACCTCTGACGGGTCGCTGCTTACCTCAAATCCTTTGTAATCTTTAAGTTCAAAGTCAGGAAGAATTTCAAAGGCCGCCTTGCAGGTCAGGGGTTGATCCTCCACGAATTTCACGTCGCTAAAACGCGGCTGCCCCACCACCGACATCTTCTGGTCCTTGACAGCGGTCTCAAAGTACTTAGGCAAAAGGGATTGCACGACTTCGCTGCGGATGTCTTCCTCAAAGCGGCGGCGAATGAGCGTGGCGGGAGCATGGCCAGGCCGGAAACCAGGGATTCGAGCCACGCGGCGATATTGCGCGGTGACCGCCTCGGCCTCTTGGCGAACAATATCAGGTGGTATCTCGATTACTAACTCTTTTTTGCAGGTCTCAGAGTCCACAGTTCCTCGGGAACAACTTTTGCGATTGAAAGAGAACGGTGAGGTGGTCCTTTACACCTGAAGGAGCAAGCTAGCCCCGGAAAGGGTACACCTTCCGGAAGCTCAAGACCAAAGTATAGCACAGGCCTCTCACCTGTCAACGTGCTAATTCGATCAAACCTATGGCACTTTAGTGCCCCCTATGCCTTTCCACCAGCAAGCTCGGCGGGGTCTTGCAGGCGCCTGAAACTTCTTCCGAACCACATCTCCCTACGCCAGGCAAAAAGAAAGAAACCGAACCTGTGAAATCCGTCAGCATCTGCCCCACCTTGCTCATTTGATTAGATGCTTTTCAGCCGGGAGAGATTCGTGCCACGCGAGGACCAGATGATAATGAAAGGCTGGCTTGGCCTATCCTCAATGCCCCCATGATATAATAAACGCGATGCATCGATCATAATTTGGCTTCTGGCATGGACTGGGAAGGAATTTCCGGCTGCTCAGATTCAGAAACGCGGAGATAACCTCTATGGGCGTGGATTATTTTGAAAAGGTTTGGCACAACGGGAAGTTCATTTCCTGGAATGAAGCGACCATCCATGTAGCTTCTCACGTGGTCAGCTATGCTTCCTGCCTGTTTGAAGGGATTCGCTGCTATGAAACCCCGCAAGGCGCCGCCATCTTCCGGGTCAGCGAACATGTGAACCGCCTGGTCAATTCCTGCAGGATCTACCGGATGGAGACGGCGGTGACACGCGAGCAGCTCCGGCAGGCGATGATCGACCTGGTCCGCGTGAACAGCGTCCGATCCTGCTACATCCGCCCCATCATTTTCCGGGGTTACGGCGATGTGGGGGTCAACCCGCTCAAAAATCCCGTGGAGATCTACCTGCTGGCCTGGAAGTGGGGCAAATATTTGGGCGATGAAGCCTTGAAGCAGGGCGTTGACGTCTGCATCTCCTCGTGGAACCGCATGGCCCCGAACACCATGCCCTCGATGGCCAAGGCAGCTTCCAACTATATGAACGCCCAGTTGATCAAAATGGAAGCCATCACCAATGGCTACGTGGAGGGAATCGCGCTCGACCGCAATGGGAACATCAGCGAAGGTAGCGGCGAGAATATCTTTGTCGTCCACGAGGGAAAGATATTCACTCCCCCTCTTGCCTCCGCCATCCTTCCCGGCATCACGCGGTCTTCCATCATCACCCTGGCGGAGGAAGCCGGCCTTCCGGTCATCGAGCAGGAACTGCCGCGAGAGATTCTCTACATCGCCGACGAAGTCTTCTTCACGGGCACAGCAGCCGAAGTCACCCCGGTGCGTTCCGTCGATCGCATTGCAGTGGGCAAAGGACAGCCGGGGCCCGTCACGCGGAAACTTCAGGAACGTTTTCTGAGCATCGTTCAGGGCCAGGCCGAAGACAAATTCGGCTGGCTCACCTATACCAACCAGCCGGTCACCGCCTCACGCTGACCGACATGGAGGCGCGGTTTCAGGGCGGGATTGAGCGCGGCGAGGTTCCGCGTAGCGAGCGGGCGTACCCTTTTCGATCCTCTTTCAGTCAAAGCATCTCTTCGCGGGCATCGACGCCTCCGGGAATCTCGACTCGCGCGCCGCGGGCTCAAGGGGCTGGCATCGGCAGCCGATAAAATAAGCTGCGGGCGCGCCGCGGTATCCGGCAAGGGCGCCGTTTTGACAGCCGGGTAAGGGTGTGCTAACGTGGCGCCGTTTGCGGCGTCCGAGGTTCGCTGTGAACATTGATGAGCTTTTGCGCACGGCCTGTGAAAACAAGGCATCGGACCTTCACCTGAAGGTGGGGAACTATCCTTACATTCGGGTGGACGGCGACCTGCGGGCTTTGACGGAATACTCTCGCATCTCCAGCGAGGACATGGTGAACATGGCCTTCAGCATGATGACCAACCGGCAAAAGCAGAAATTCAAGGAAAATACCGAGCTGGATATGGCCCACGGCGTGGCCGGCCTGGGGCGGTTTCGCGTCAACCTCTTCCAGCAGCGCGGCAACGTGGGCATGGTCCTTCGGGTGATTCCCACCAAGATCCGCACCTTGGAAGAGCTGTTTCTTCCTCGCGTGATTGAGAAGATTTGCCAGGAGACTCGCGGCATGGTTCTGGTGACGGGCACCACGGGAAGCGGCAAGACGACCACGCTTGCCGCAATCGTGGACCGCATCAATTCCATGCGCACCGACCACATCATCACCATTGAAGATCCCATCGAGTTCCTGCACCGCGACAAGAAAGGGTTTGTCAACCAGCGCGAAGTAGAGGTGGACACAGCGAACTTCGGCGGAGCGCTGCGCTCTGCCCTGCGCCAGGACCCTGATGTTATTCTGGTAGGCGAAATGCGAGACCTGGAGACGATCCATACAGCTTTGCTGGCGGCCGAAACGGGGCATTTGGTCTTATCGACGCTGCACACCCTGGATGCCACGGAAACGATCCAGCGCATCATCGCGGTTTTTCCGCCCCCCGAGCAGAAACAGATCCGCCTGCTCCTGGCCACCACCCTGAAGGCAATCATCTCCCAGCGGCTGGTTCGGAAGTCCGACGGCATTGGCCGGGTCCCGGCGGTGGAGATCCTGATCGCCACGGAATACATTCGCGACTGCATCATCAATCCTGAAAAGACCCGGCTGATCCGCGAGGCCATCGCCTCGGGTGTCTCCCAGTACGGAATGCAGACTTTCGATCAGTCGATTTACGATCTCTACACCAAGGGTTTGATTACGCTGGGGGAAGCGCTCTCCTACGCGTCCAACGCCGACGAGTTCAAGCTGCGCATCGAGGGCATTCGGACCACCACGGACGCCGCACGGGATGAGATGGAAAGAGCCAGCCAGGTGGACCGTTTTGCAACCTAGGGGCGCCTCCCGCAATCCTCTCCAGACGGCACTCGCCATGCTGGCCCGGCGGCCTTACTCCGTCGCCGAGCTGCGCCGCTCCCTGGGGAAAAAGTTTCCTTCCGGGGATCTCTCCCAAGTCATCGCGCGGCTGCGCCAGCTCGGATACCTGGACGACCGGAAGTTCGCGGAAAGCCTGGCCCTCTCACTCGCTCAGAACCGCTCTTACGGGCGGCATCGGATCCGCCGCGAACTCAAGAGCAAACTCATCGATTACCGCGTGATTGACTCCGCCGTGGAAAAAGCCTTTGAGTCAGTCAACGAACGCCAACTGCTGGAACAAGCCGTCGAGAAAAAGGTCAGGACGCTTCGCCGGCCGCTTACCCACGCCAAACTCGCCTCCCTTTGCCAGAGCCTCATTCGCCGGGGATTCCGCGCTGATGATATTATGAAAGCGGTGCGCCAACGCCCCGAACTCAAGCCCGTTTACAAAGACGTTGACCTGGCGGACATGGAAGAAGACGAACAGAACTGAAAATTATGAATTATGAATTCTAAACGATGAGGCGGTCCTGCGCTTCCACTGGCACACGAACCGTTAAGAGTTCATTCGTGAATAACTCGAAGGGCATTCGGAAACGCTCGTTTGAATACGCATTACGAGCTGTCAAGTTGTATGAATACCTTCAGGAACTACACAAGGGTGCGGGCTGGATTTTAGGCAAGCAATACCTGAGAGCGGCGAGTTCGATTGGCGCCAATGTGGAGGAGGCACAAGCCGGTGAGAGCCGCGCGGATTTT
>DATKQU010000015.1:0-21402 GCA_035532595.1 Terriglobia bacterium
CGCCTCAAGCAGTCGGGAATGTTCTGGACGGTTCGCGGAGCCAACGCCATCCTGGCTCTGCGTTGCTGCTACCTCAGTGGCCGCTTTGAGGATTACTGGGAAGCACGCCGGGCTTGACCCCCACTTCTATGTCGCACACCCGGGCAGGAAAGTGTGAAACGGGTCAAAATATCTCGCTTATTTAGCCCTAAATCTTTGAAAGAAAGACCAATTCCACTAATTAGCCCGGGTTCGAGCTATAATTAATAGAAAATTGGTCGACTGCCGATGAAACGTATTGGGGTCGTGCTTGAAACGGTATTCGGGCTAACCCCATTTGCTTACGTGGGAGGCACAAGATATGGTGGAACTACGACTTGATCCCGTCCGGCGAGGGTGGGTTATCACGGGCAAGCGCCAGCCCATGCCGGATGCTTTGGATTCGGACACACGCTGCCCTTTTTGTCCTGGCAATGAGCACTTCACCCCCAAGCCGATTTACGAACGACTGGATGCCAACGGCACTTGGAAGATTCGGGTCTTTCACGACCGGTCTCCCTTATTTCGAGTTGAGGGAAAGCTTGCAAGCCAGGCCGAAGGAATATTTGACCGCATGAACGCCTTGGGTGCGCACGAGATTGTTGTTGAAACAAACCAGCATGGCAAAACGCTAGGCGAACTCTCGCTGGATCAATTGGCCGAAGTTTTGGAAACCTACCGTGACCGAATTATTGATCTGAAGCGCGATCTCCGCTTTCGCTACGTTTCGGTTATCCGGCATCAAGGGCGAGGAAGCCCCGTCTATGAGGAACACAGCCACTCACAAATCCTGGCGACTCCAGTAGTTCCTCTGCTGGTGGAGAGGGAATTGCGCTGGAGCCTTTACCATTATCGCCGCAAGCAGCGTTGCATTTACTGTGATATCCTTCACCAGGAAGTGCAGACAAGGAATCGTGTTGTCGACGAAAGCGGTGACTACGTTTGTCTCTGTCCCTATGCGGCACGCTTTCCCTTCGAGGTTTGGGTGATTCCCGTCAGCCACAACTCTTGCTTTGAGCAAGATTTGGCCACGAGACCGCAATTGCTTTCTTTGGCGGCATTTCTCAAAATGAATCTCCTGCGTATTCAGAAGGTTTCCTATCGGTTGCGCTTGTCGCTCCATACCGAGCCTAATATGGCGTCGGGGGCACTCGAGCCGGACCGATGGCAGACAATTCCTGACGATTACCACTGGCACATTGAGATTTATCCCGAACTTGATGATGAACATCAAGCCATTGATGGGGAAGGGTTTTACTTCAACCCCGTCCCCGCCGAGGAGGCGGCGGCTATCCTGCGGAAGATGGAAGTTGAGCCGTAGAAGGTTCCCGCGGAGACCGAAGGCAATCTGTTCATGGCGATTTTAAAAGAAGTTCTTGACCAAATGCAGCTTCTGATCTTTGACCTGGACGGGACCTTGGTGGACAGCGAGACGGACTTGGCTCTCAGTGTCAATGCAACGCTTCAAAAGATGGGGCAAAAGCCACTCAGCACCGAGCGGATTGCATCCTATGTGGGGAGGGGTGTGGCCGTCCTGGTCAGCCGGGCGCTGGGCCCCGGAGCGGCCCCGGAGGAGGTGGAGCAGGGCACGGAGTTGTTTTTGGAGCACTATCGCCAGCATATGCTCGACCACACAATTCCATACCCGGGTGTTCGTGAGGCGCTGGAGAACCTGCGGAGCCGCAAGATGGCCGTCCTAACCAACAAGCCGGTCAAGTTTAGCCAGATGATGCTGGCCGGCCTTGGCTTGGCAGAGTACTTCTCACACATTTACGGCGGCAACAGCTTTGAAAACAAAAAACCCGATCCGGTTGGCATATTTCAACTTATGTCGGATACCCAGGTGCCTGCTTCCCAAACGCTGATGATTGGCGATTCGATCTCGGACGTGCTGGCGGGGCGGAATGCGGGCGTGTGGACATGCGGGGTTAGTTATGGATTCGGGGCACCGACTCTCGAAGAAGCGCCACCGGACTTGATGATCGGTGATCTGCGGGAGTTACCAACACTTCTCAATGGCAAATCCTCGTCATAAACAAGCAACATTCCTTTACAAGACACTTTGGAGCGCAGTCTGGCTATTCATTGCAGCTTTCTGGCTATGGCCGCCGGTTGGCATGGAGGCTGGCCCTTTGCTCGCTGCCGTAGCTCAAGAGCGGGAATCGCTGCCCCCTCAGAACTGGGACTCCGGAGAACTGTACGCCATCCTGAATTCTTCCAATCCTGAGGCGAGAGCAAACCTTTACCGCGCGGCCTTTGCGGCAGGGCCAAGCATTATTCCAAAGCTTGCGAATGTGCTGAAGGATGATCGGACAGCAGAATTCGCCGCCCAGGAACTGGCTTTCCTCGGCGGCGAAAGAGCTTTCGCCATTCTCGCGAAACTGGTCAACGACCCGCGCAATCTTGACCTGCGGCGCTTCTATTACGGCGCGCTGGGTGGAACGGATGATCCTCAAAGCATCGGGATTCTACTGGATAAAATTCGAACTTCCGACCGGGAGCCTGACCGCGACGTTACGCAGGACGCGATTCTTGCCCTTTCGATCAGCTCTGATCCAAGTTTGATTCCAAAGCTGCGCCAAGCGGAAAAGGATGTTACTGATCCCGTCGTCCAGGATGATATTAATACGGCGGCGACCGTGATCGAACTTCGGGCCAAGTATCTTGCCTCACCCGCCGGGAAGAGCTCCGGAACTTCTGTGAGGCAGTCCATCCGAACATATTTTATGCCGGCGCTTGAGGCGCCCCCGGATGCGAGCCAAGGAAGCGATGAAAACTCCCAGGTGAAGGTTCATATCAAGGATGATCGGATTTCTTTTTCTCCGGATAAGACCCGCGCCCTGGCGGCCGTTGCCTTTGAAACCCCTCAAGCCGTTGCGTCCTACTGGATGGTCCTCGAGAAGAAGCAGTCCGGATGGAAAATTGCAAGCGTCTGGCTGGGTGAAGAGCGCGAAAAGACGCCTGCAGCATCACAGCCCGCGGAGCCCAAATAGCTTTCCCATAGGCCGCCACGGAGGCGCGCGGCGGCCCTTGCCAGTCAACTCTTCATGACCGATAATTCTGCGACATGAAAGACCTCATCGTTGGAACTGCGGGCCATATTGACCACGGCAAGTCCGCCTTGGTGAAAGCCCTGACCGGCACCGATCCCGACCGCCTGGAAGAGGAACGGCGGCGGGGCATCACGATTGACTTGGGATTCGCCCATTTCGATCTGGGTGAGGGCGTGCGGGTGGGATTCGTGGATGTTCCCGGCCATGAGCGCTTTGTAAAGAACATGCTGGCCGGAGTGGGCGGAATCGATATGGTGCTGCTGGTGGTGGCGGCTGACGAGTCCATTAAGCCCCAAACACTGGAGCATTTCGAGATTTGCAAGCTGCTCAACATTCCGAAAGGGCTGATAGTTATCACCAAGGCTGACTTGGTGGACCCTGAAATCCTTGGTCTTGTAAAGCTTGAGATCCAGGAAATGGTGAAAGATTCTTTTCTTGCAGACGCACCCATTCTTGCGGCCAGCGCAAGAACCGGGGAAGGCCTGGAGACGATAAAAAGCGAATTGCTGCGCGCGGCGCAGGAAATCGTCTCCAAGCCCGCGGACCTGCCCTTTCGATTGCCCATTGACCGGGCGTTTGTCATGAAAGGTTTCGGCACGGTGGTTACCGGAACGCTGATGGCGGGAACCATTGAAAAGGATGCGGAAGCAGAAATCTTCCCGGAAGGCCGCCGGGTGCGAGTGCGGGGCATCCAGGTTCATAATGCCCCTTCGCAAAGGGCCGTTGCCGGCCAGAGGACCGCGTTGAATGTGGCGGGCATCGAAGCCAAGGAAATGGCTCGTGGGATGGTGCTGGCTGCGCCTGGGCTGTTTCAAGCCACCGCTCGCCTTGACTGTTCCCTGAGCTTATTGCCTTCCGCACGGCCCTTGAAGAATCGCGCCAAAGTCCATTTTCACTCTGGAACCGCCGAAACCGTGGCGGAGGTGGCGCTGTTTGATTCGAAGGAACTTGCTCCAGGGAGAAAGTGCTACGCGCAACTCCGCTTGGTTGAGGGTGGACTTTTCTTGCCTGGAGACCGATTTATCCTCCGGCAGTTTTCACCCGTCGTGACCATCGGCGGCGGCGTAGTGCTCGACAATTTGCCTTCCAAGCACCGGCTCTCCGATCCTGCCGTCCCTGAATTTCTGACGATCATGGAAAATGGGAGCGAGGAGGAACGTTTGGAGCGCCTGGTTCGTGAGGTTCGAGAAGCCGTTGTCCCCGCTCTTAACGCCCGGATGGGGAGGTCGGAGAAAGACCTCGACCGCTTGGGACGCTTGCTCGAGGCCAAAAAGCGGTTGGTTATTTTGGGCAAGCCGGCCAGCGTGTTTGTGCATACGGATCATTTTCAAGATGTGGCGAGGCGAGCCGTCGCGCAGCTTGAAGATTTTCATGCGCGCAATCCATTGATGGCGGGGATTGTCAAAGAAGATTTACGGGGCCGGATCCTGGATAAGTCGCGCAGGTTGCCATCACCGGCGGTCTTCGACGCCGTTCTTCAATGGCTTGCCGGGGAAGGCAAGATTGAGGTCAAGGGAGAGATGGTTCAGCGAGCGGGGCGGGAGATTACCCTAAATCCCGAGGAGTTGGCTGCCCAGGAACAAATTGCCCGTGCTTTTGAAGCTGCCGGCCTTGCGGTGCCCTCGGTCGGTGAGGTCCTGGCGCGACTCAAGATTGACCGCAGGAGGGCGGAGAAGATTCTTCAAAAGCTCCTCAAAGAGAAGATCCTGGTGAAGGTGGCCGCCGATTTGGTCTTTCATCAGTCGGCTCTGAACCGGCTGCGAGAGTTGCTAGTGGGTCAAAGAGCCAAACAAAATCGGATTAATGTCGCGATCTTCAAAAACCTTACGGGACTCAGCAGAAAGTATGCGATTCCCTTGCTGGAATATCTTGACCGGGAGCGCGTGACGCGCCGTGAAGGGGACGAGCGAGTCATTCTCTAAGGGCTGAATTAAGGCTGCGGGCGGAGGCCTCTTCGCGCCGGGAGATTGATTTTACGATTTCGTAGACTAAGGGGATCGGCAGGCCGACCACATTGAAGTAACAGCCATCAATGTGGGTGACGAACCGGGAGGCCAGGCCTTGGATGGCATAGCCGCCAGCCTTGTCAAAAGGCTCGCCGCTGGCCACATAACTTTCGATTTCTTCCGGGTCCAGCTCCCGGAAGGTGACAAAGGTTGTTTCGTGCGTCCAGGCTTCAATCGTTTGAGGGGCGCGGACAACACAAATTCCGGTCATCACGCGGTGGGTGAATCCTGAGAGCATCCGGAGCATTCTCTCTGCGTCGGCAGGGCCAGCCGGTTTTCCCATGATTTCCCCGTTGCGGGCAACGACGGTGTCAGCGCCCAGGACGAGCGAGCCGGGGGCCGCGGAGGCGGCGATTGCGAGCGCTTTGTCGCGGGCGATTCGGCGCGCGAATTCCTCCGCCTTCTCGCCGCGCAGTGGAATCTCTTCGATGTGACTGGGTTGCGCGTCGAATTGGAACCCGGCTCTTTGCAGTAATTCCTGCCGGCGCGGCGAACTTGAAGCCAGGATCAGATGCATGACGTCCTTCATTATAAAAGTCATATCCAAGGGCTCACAAGGTATTTCACCTTGCGCCCGGCTGTGCTAAACTCAGGGTCCAACTTACACAAGCAACTGCCAGGTGGGGCACCCTGCGATGGAAGAAATCAGCAAGATTCTGCCTCTGATCTTCAGGGAGCAAGTGCGGCGGGACAACCCTCGGGTGATTGAAATTATTGCCCCCCTTTGGCCGCAGATCGCTGGAAAACCCATGGCCCGGCACTCGAAGCCCGTGGCATTTGAGGAAGGGATTTTGACCCTGGAGAGCGATTGCTCCACATGGTCTGCGCAGCTTCGCTCGATGGCGGAAGAGATCAAGGTGGAGATCAACAGTTACTTGGGAGTTTCAGTCATTCGCAAACTGCATGTCCGTTACGTCTCAACACCGATTTCCCCGGTGCTGCTGGTTCAGAAAGGCTTGGAGTAAACGCATGGCTTTGACGGAAAAGGACGTTCTCTACGTGGCGGATCTGGCCCATCTGGAACTGACAGACGAAGAGGTGAAGAAATTTGCCCCGCAGCTCGATTCAATCCTGGAGTACATGCAGAAGCTGAATCGTCTGGATACCACTAACGTCGAACCGATGGCCCAGGTGGCTGTCTCCATGGCGGAAAACTCCGCTTTACGCGCTGACCGGGCGGAGCGGGCGTTTTCTTCGGAGGATGCCCTCAAAAGCGCGCCTGAGTCGGGCGGAGGCTGTTTCAAGGTCCCACGGGTCATCGAACGAAGTTAACTCCCCAGGCGGCAGGCAAGAATAATCCATGGATCTAACCAACCTTACCATCGAGGAAATTCAGGGAATTCTCCTCCGGCGGGAAGCTTCCGCCGAGGAGATCACCCGTGCCCATTACGACAGAATTAGCGAAAGAGACAAGGAAGTCCGCTCCTACCTGTCCCTCTGCGAAGAAAAGGCCCTGGCGCAGGCAAGGCGCGTGGACCAGCAAATTGGTTCGGGCGAGCCTTTGTTGCCGCTATCGGGCATCCCCGTGGCGGTCAAAGACGTGATCATGACGCGGGGCCTTCCCACCACTTGTGCCTCCAAAATCCTGGAAAATTATACTGCTCCGTACGATGCCACCGCGGTTAAGAGACTGGAATCGGCAGGGGCCATCATCCTGGGGAAAACCAATTGCGACGAGTTCGCCATGGGCTCTTCGACGGAGAACTCCGGCTTCTTCCCGACCCATAATCCTCACGACCTGACTCGTGTTCCGGGCGGCTCGAGCGGTGGTTCCGCGGCGGCTGTCGGTGCTCGCCTGGCTACCATCGCCCTGGGAACGGATACGGGAGGTTCGATTCGGCAGCCGGCAGCCTTTTGCGGTGTGGCCGGAATGATGGGAACTTACGGGCGCGTCTCGCGTTACGGGCTGGTGGCTTTCGGCTCCTCGCTCGATCATATTGGCCCCTTCGGACGTTCCGTGCGCGATGTGGCCCGGGTCCTGAAGGTAATCGCGGGCCGCGACCCTCTGGATTCGACTTCAGCGGACGTGCCCGTGCCGGACTACGAGAGCGCCCTGGATGGCAGCGTGCGCGGGGTGAAGGTGGGTCTGCCGGAAGAGTATTTTGAGGGGCTCAGTCCTGAAATCGGAGAGAATCTCCAGAAGGGAATCGCCCTGCTGGAGAATTTGGGCTGTGAGATCAAGCCCGTCCACTTACCTCATACGGAATATGCGGTGGGCTGCTATTACATTATCTGCACCGCGGAAGTGAGTTCGAACCTGGCCCGCTACGACGGCGTCCGCTACGGTTTCCGGTCGCCGGACTATGCCGACCTGCGTGATATGTACCGCAAGACGCGGGACCGGGGTTTTGGCGCGGAGGCCAAGCGCCGGATCATGCTGGGAACCTACGTTTTGAGTTCCGGCTACTACGACGCTTACTACCGGAAAGCTCAGAAAGTCCGAACCTTGATCGCGCGCGATTTTGTGGAGGCTTTTGACGAAGTTGATGTGATCATTACCCCCACCTCGCCCATTCTGCCTTTCAAGCTGGGCGAGCGCTTGGATGATCCTCTCCAGATGTACCTCGCCGATATTTACACCATCACCGCCAGCCTGGCGGGCATTCCCGGGATTTCCATCCCCTGCGGGACCGCCAAAGGCAATCCTCCCCTTCCGGTGGGCATGCAGATCCTCGCGAAACACTTCGATGAAGCCCGCCTGCTCCAGGTAGCCGACGCCTTCGAGAAAGCCGACGGGTTTAAGATCTCCTGAGGCGTAGCTGCGACCGCACTGGTTGATGAAGGCACGCTGCGGCAGTCATCCCTCGTCAGCATTTAAATAGAGAGTCGAACTTGTTCTTGGCGTTGTCGGCCTTGGAGGCCGGGCGCTCGCCGCGGGCCATCAGGACGGGATTAGGTGAGAAGTAGTCGCAGTAGTTGGAGGCTTCCTTATCGCCGACCCATTCCGCCTGAGTCTCAGCGCACTGGTTGTGCTTGCCGGGGTCGTAGAAGCGGCAATTGCGGCAGCAGTGAAGGTCGGCGTCGCATTGAGGGCAGGTTTCCCGGGTTCCGACCCGGTCTGTGACCTCAAGAACCTTCCCGCATTTGCAGCAAGAAAACTGCATGGGCAGTTTAAGGAGGCCGGTCGTCAAGACCTTCGGGATCTGTTCCAGGCCGCGAACGCTCGCGGCCGGCCTCTCGGGTCTATTGGGTTTGTCGCGCTTCGTCGTCGTCCATCAGTTCGGCGGCTATGCCCGGTGAAGGCGGAATGGCGGCTTCTCCGGGTTCGCCTTCGCTGATGGCCGTTTCGCGCTCGGGAACCTCAGTTTCCGTGAGCAGCCTGAAGCTGCGGTAGCGCTCGAGCCCCGTCCCGGCGGGTATCAGGCGGCCCATAATGACGTTTTCTTTGAGGCCGCGCAGATGGTCC
This sequence comes from Terriglobia bacterium, assembly GCA_035532595.1. Lineage (GTDB taxonomy): Bacteria > Acidobacteriota > Terriglobia > UBA7540 > UBA7540 > JAMCXS01. Next base: position 8,484 of record DATKQU010000015.1, read on the forward strand.
ACTGCGCCGCGGATGGATGCTTCTGTAAGCACTCGCGTGGTCTCTTGGAAGGAGGCCGCCGAAATAAACGAATCGGTCGCGAGTGAAGCCTTGGTGATGCCGAGCAAAAGGGGACGGCCGATCGCAGGCTTTCCGCCTTCGGCTTTGACACGTTCGTTTTCGTCGCGGAACCTGAACCTGTCAACCTGTTCCTCGAGGAGGAACTCCGTGTCTCCGGGGTCTTCGACCTTGAACCACCGCATCATCTGGCGCGAGATCACCTCGACGTGCTTGTCGTTGATGTTGACACCCTGCAGGCGGTAGACTTCCTGGATTTCATCCACCAGGTATTTCTGCATTTCCTTTTCACCCAGCACCGCCAGGATATCATGCGGGTTGCGCGGCCCATCCATCAGCGGTTCGCCCGCCTTGACCCGCTCGCCCTCCTGGACGGAGATATGAACGCCCCGCGGCAGGAGGTATTCTCTTGGCTCGCCTCGCTCGGGCACGACAACGACTTTCCGCTGTCCCTTGACCACGTCGCCGTACCGGACCACGCCGTCGATTTCCGTAATGACCGCAGGTTCGTGAGGCCGGCGGGCTTCAAAAAGCTCTTGGACGCGCGGAAGTCCGCCCGTGATGTCCTTGGTCTTGGTCGTTTCACGCGGAATCTTGGCCAGGACGTCTCCCGCGTTGACGGTGTCGCCTTCTTGAACCATCAAATGCGCCCGGGACGGCATGAGATATTTCTTGGTCCCCTTGCTGGAAGAGCTGCCTTTGCCGTCGGGCCTGATAATGAGTTGAGGCTGGTGCTTTTCATCGGGAGAATCCTTGACCACCAGCTGCGAAAGCCCCGTCACCTCGTCCACTTGTTCGTGAAGCGTTGTGCCCGGCTCCAAATCCTTAAAGTGAACTTCCCCGGCGACTTCGGTCAGGATGGAGAACGTGTAGGGGTCCCATTCCACGATGATGTCGCCGAGCTTGACGGGCGCCCCGTCGGCAAAGCGAATCCTCGCGCCGTAAACCACCGAGTAGCGTTCCCGTTCGCGCCCCTTTTCATCAACGACTACGATGGAGCCGTTCCGGTTCATGACGACGTGGTGGCCATCGCGATTGGTGACGGTCTGCAGGTTCTGGAACTTGAGGAAGCCGTTGTTTTTTGCCTCCAGGGTGGATTGCTCGGAGATGCGGCTTGCCGTTCCGCCGATATGGAAAGTCCGCATGGTGAGCTGAGTTCCGGGTTCGCCGATCGACTGCGCCGCGATCACTCCGACGGCTTCGCCGATTTCAACCAGCCGTCCGGTGGCCAGATTGCGCCCATAGCACCTAATGCAAACTCCGCGCCGTGACTCGCAGGTGAGGACGGACCGGATCTTGACCCGCTCGATGCCGGCCGCCTGAATCGCCGCTGCGAGGTCCTCATTGATTTCCTGGTTGTAATCCACGATCACATTTCCTTCGTAATCCTTGATCTGTTCGAGGGAAACTCGACCGACGATGCGGTCGCGGAGAGGTTCGACAACCTCGCCCGCTTCCACAATGGACTCGACGTAAAGCCCGTCCACAGTGCCGCAGTCAAACCCGGAGACGATGACGTCCTGCGCCACATCCACCAGCCGGCGCGTCAGGTAGCCGGAATCGGCGGTCTTGAGGGCGGTATCGGCCAAGCCCTTCCGAGCTCCGTGCGTGGAAATGAAGTACTGGAGAACATTCAGACCTTCGCGGAAATTGGCCGTGATGGGGGTCTCAATGATTTCTCCCGAAGGTTTTGCCATCAGCCCGCGCATGCCCGACAACTGGCGGATCTGCTGCTTGGACCCTCGCGCTCCAGAGTCGGCCATCACGTAAACAGGATTGAGGGCACCCTCCTTGTCCTGCCTCTCCATGGTTTGGAACATCTCGTCGGCGACCCGGTCCGTGACGTTGGACCAGATCGCAATCACTTTGTTGTAGCGTTCGCCGTGGGTGATGGCGCCTTCCTGATATTGTTTCTCAACTTCGATAACTTCCTTCTGGGCCTCTGCGACCAGTTCAGGCTTATTCAAAGGAACGACCAGATCGTCGATGCCCAGGGACATTCCTGACTTGGTGGCATAAAGGAAGCCGAGCGCTTTGACCTCGTCCACCATGGCCACCGCTGCTTCCAACCCAAAGCGGAGGTAGCAATAATTGACTACCGCGCTCAAGCCCTTCTTGCGAAGAGTACCGTTGATGAAAGGCATCTCGGGAGGCAAATGATCGTTGAAAATCACCCGGCCCACGGTCGTGTTGACGAACTGATGGTTCAGCGTGATGGGTTCGGTATGCAGGACATCCTGGTCGTCGTAAGCCGTGGTCAGATCAACAACGCGCCCTGTGTAGCGGAGCCGGATGGGGGTCCGTGTTCCAATTTCACCGGCTTCAAGCGCCAGGACAACTTCGTCCGAATTGGCAAAGGTGCGCCCCTCGCCCTTCGCCCCTTTCTGCTCCTTCGTCAGGTAATAGACCCCCAGCACGATGTCCTGGGTGGGGATGGCCAGCGGCTGGCCGTTGGCCGGGGAGAGGATGTTGTGCGAGGACAACATCAACACGGAAGCCTCGATTTGGGCCTCCGGCGACAAAGGAATGTGCACGGCCATCTGGTCGCCGTCGAAGTCGGCGTTGAAGGCGGTGCAGACGAGAGGGTGAATCTTAATGGCCTTCCCTTCCACCAGCACCGGCTCAAAAGCCTGAATGCCCAGTCGGTGCAGGGTGGGAGCGCGATTGAGCAGGACCGGATGGTCCTTGATAACTTCTTCCAAAATGTCCCAAACCACGGCTTCCTGCCGCTCCACCATTTCCTTGGCGGCCTTGATGGTGGTGCAGTAGCCGGATTGCTCGAGGCGGTGGTAGATGAAAGGTTTGAAGAGCTCGAGCGCCATCTTCTTGGGCAGGCCGCATTGGTGCAGCTTCAGGTCGGGCCCGACGACGATGACCGAGCGTCCCGAGTAGTCAACCCGCTTGCCAAGCAGGTTCTGCCGGAAGCGTCCCTGCTTGCCCTTTAAAGTGTCGGAGAGCGATTTGAGCGGGCGGTTGTTGGCCCCGCGGAGAACCCGGCCGCGGCGCCCGTTATCAAACAACGCGTCCACCGCTTCCTGCAGCATGCGCTTCTCGTTCCGCACAATCACGTCCGGGGCGTGAAGTTCCATCAACTTCTTCAGACGGTTATTCCGGTTGATCACCCGGCGATAGAGGTCGTTCAAATCGGAGGTGGCAAAACGGCCGCCGTCCAGGGGCACGAGAGGCCGCAACTCAGGAGGGATCACCGGAATCACGTCCAGAATCATCCATTCGGGCTTATTCCCGGATTTGCGAAACGCCTCCACAACTTTCAGGCGTTTGGCGTATTTGATGCGCTTTTGCTGGGAGTTGTCGGTCTTCATCTTCTCGCGCAGTTCGACCGAAAGCGTCTCGACTTCGACGCGCTTGAGCAGTTCCTTGATGGCCTCGGCGCCCATGTTCGCGCGGAACTTTCCGGCGTACTCCTGCTGCAGTTCCCGGTACCGGTCCTCGGTGAGGACCTCCTTTTCCTTTAGCGGGGCTTCTCCCGGATCGATGACCACGTAGGCTTCAAAGTACAGGATCTTTTCGAGGTCGCGGAGGGACAGATCCAGAAGGTGGCCGATGCGGCTGGGGAGGCCTTTGAAGAACCAGACATGCGAGCAAGGCGCGGCCAGTTCGATGTGTCCCAAACGTTCGCGCCGCACTTTCGAAAGCGTGACTTCCACGCCGCACTTGTCGCAAATAACGCCCCGGTGTTTCATGCGCTTGTACTTGCCGCACAAACACTCCCAATCGGTTACCGGGCCGAAGATTCTCGCGCAGAACAAGCCGTCGCGTTCCGGCTTGAAGGTCCGGTAGTTGATCGTCTCAGGCTTGGTCACCTCGCCATGAGACCAGGAGCGGATCTTTTCCGGGGAGGCCAAACTGATGCGAATCGCGTCAAACTCACCAATCAGACTAACTCGGTCATAAGGGCTGCTTCGGAACAATGTTTTCCTCCTTCTCGAGAGAGAAGAATTTTAGTGCTTTTACCGGGCGGCAAGCTGCGCCGCCGTGGAAATCAATCTGCCGCAGGCAGCTATTTCGTTCCCGCAGGGAGCGGCCGCGGTTCCTTCGGCTTCTTGATCAATTCCACATCCAGGCCGAGGCTCTGGAGTTCTCTGACCAGAACGTTAAATGATTCCGGAACGCCTGGTTCAATCGCCGCCTCGCCCTTGACAATCGCTTCGTAAATCTTGGCGCGCCCGTAAACATCGTCGGATTTTGCCGTGAGCAGTTCCTGGAGGATGCAGGCAGCCCCGTAAGCTTCGAGAGCCCACACCTCCATTTCGCCGAATCGCTGGCCGCCGAACTGCGCCTTGCCTCCCAGCGGCTGCTGGGTGATCAGCGAGTAGGGACCGATCGATCGGGCGTGAATCTTGTCGTCCACCAGGTGCGAGAGCTTCAGCATGTAGATGTATCCGATGGTCACGGGCTGTTCAAAGGGTTCGCCGGTCATGCCGTCGCGAAGGTTGATTTTCCCTGAAGGCGAGAGGCCGGCCCTTTCCAGGTAGGTCTTGATTTCCTTTTCCGTAGCGCCGTCGAACACCGGGGTTGCAAAACGAACGCCGTCTTGCAGGGAACGGGCATAGTCGAGGAGTTCGTCGTCCGGCAGCGCGTCGAATTTTCCGGCGATTGCGGTGCCGCGGAAGGTGTTTTTCAATTCCTGGCGGATGACCTCCGCATGGCCGTTTGCGGCGAGGAGATTCCGGATTTTATCGCCCAGTTCCCGCGCCGCCCAGCCTAGGTGAGTTTCCAGGATTTGGCCGACGTTCATGCGGGAAGGAACCCCGAGGGGATTCAAAACGATCTCCACGGGCCTGCCGTCGGGCGTGTAAGGCATGTCCTCTTCGGGAAGAATCCGGGCAATAACGCCCTTGTTGCCGTGCCGGCCCGCCATCTTGTCGCCCACGGACAACTTGCGCTTCATGGCGATGTAAACCTTGATCAGCTTGATCACGCCGGGCGGCAACTCGTCGCCCTTCTTGAGCTTATGCTCCTTCTCGGCGGTGATCTTGCGCAGGATATCAATCTGCCGGGAAGTCATTTCTTCGATCTCGTCGATGGCCTCCAGCAGGGTGGGATCTTTTTTGACGATCTTCATCCGCTTGAGGTTGCGTCCGGAAAGGCGGCTCAAGATCTCCCGCGTCAGCTCCGTCCCCTTGGTCAAGAGGCGCTTGTTGGTCTTTTCGTCGTGGAGATCCATCTGCAGCTTCTCGCCGTCCAGCAAAACGCAGAGGCGGTTCAGTCGCTCGTCGTCGAGGATGCGGATTTCGTCGTTGAGGTTCTTTTCCATGCGCCCGACTTCAGCTTCCTCAATGGCCTTGGCGAGCGCGTCCTTTTCCGTTCCCTTGCGGGAGAAGACCTTGACGTCCACGACAATGCCTTCAATGCCCGGCGGGCAGTTCAGCGAAGCATCACGAACGTCCCCGGCCTTTTCGCCAAAGATCGCCCGCAGCAGCTTTTCTTCCGGCGTCAGTTGCGTTTCGCCTTTAGGGGTCACTTTGCCAACCAGAATGTCACCCGGCTTGACGTAGGCGCCGATGCGGATGACGCCGCTTTCATTGAGGTCTCTGAGCAGGCTTTCCGAGACGTTGGGAATATCGCGGGTAACTTCTTCGGGGCCCAGCTTGGTATCCCGCGCCTCAATTTCGAATTCTTCGATGTGAATGGAAGTGTAAGAATCTTCCTTGACCAGCTTTTCGCTCACCAGGATGGCGTCTTCAAAGTTGTAACCGCGCCAGGGCATAAAGGCGACCAGGACATTGCGGCCGAGCGCCAGTTCGCCATGATCGGTGCAAGGTCCATCGGCCAACACGTGTCCCGCCTTGACGCGCTGGCCTTTCCGCACCACCGGTTTCTGATTGATGCAGGTATTCTGATTCGAGCGGCGGAATTTGATGAGCTGATAGATGTCCGCGCCGACTTCCCGGGATAGCTGGCCGCTCTGGCCATTCCCTTCGACCCGCACGATGATCCGTTCGCTGTCCACGCTGTCCACGATCCCGTCACGCTTGCAAAGGACCACTGCGCCGGAATCGCGGGCCGTCACTTCTTCCATGCCCGTTCCGACCAGGGGAGACTGGGCGCGCAGCAGGGGAACTGACTGGCGCTGCATGTTGGAGCCCATCAGTGCGCGGTTGGCGTCATCGTTCTCGAGGAAGGGAATCAGCGAGGCTGCAACACTGACCAACTGCTTGGGGCTGACATCGACGTAATCGACGACTTCCCGCCGCAGCAAGGCAAAGTCCCCGGCTTGCCGGGCATTGATCAGCTCGTTGGCGATGCGCCCTTTTTCGTCAATCGGAACATTCGCCTGGGCAATCACATACTGATCTTCTTCCCACGCCGACAAATAGAAGGAGTACGGCTCGGATTCAACCACTTTGCGTTTCTTTTGCCGCAATTCTTCATTCAGAGTTTCGACCTCACCCTGCTCGACGTGCTCACCTACCTTCCACGGCCCGTCGCCGCCATGCGTGACGGTGACGTAATCCGTGACCCTGCCGCCCCGGACTTTTCGATAGGGGCTCTCGATAAAGCCGTACTCGTTGATGCGGGCATAGCAGGACAATGAGGAAATAAGCCCGATGTTGGGACCTTCAGGAGTCTCAATGGGGCAGATTCGGCCATAGTGGGTGGGGTGGACGTCGCGAACTTCAAACCCGGCGCGTTCCCGCGAAAGGCCTCCCGGGCCAAGGGCTGAGAGACGCCGCTTGTGGGTGATTTCCGACAGCGGGTTGGTCTGGTCCATGAACTGCGACAACTGGGACGATCCAAAGAATTCCCGAATTGCTGCCATCACCGGCTTGGCGTTGATGAGGTCGTGCGGCATGGCGGTGGACATTTCCTGGTACACCGACATCTTTTCCTTGATCGCTCTTTCCATGCGCACCAAGCCCAGCCGGAACTGATTTTCCAGCAACTCACCCACGGCCCGGACGCGCCGGTTGCCCAGGTGGTCGATATCGTCAATCTCATACTTGCCTCCGGGATTCTTGCGGAGGTTGAGAAGGTAGCGGATGGTGGCGTAGAAATCGTCAGGGTCCAGCGTGCGCCTGTCGAGGGGGAGTTGCACCGGAGTATTTTCGGAATGTTCGGTAGCCAAGGTGCCTTCGCAGCCGCGCTCGACTTCAGTGCAGGAGTTCCCTTCGCGTTTTCGGACGTAGATCTTTTCGTGGTCAACGACGACGTAGAAGCTGGAAGCCGGAAGACTCCTGGCGTCTTCCAGTTCGAATTGGGTGGCTTTGTCATCAAGGCGGACCTTGAGCTTGCTGTAGTACCCCAGCTTGATGTTGAACTTCAAGCGCCCGACCCTTGAAAAATCGTACTTGCGGGGGTCGAAAAACATGCCGGTGAACAGCGCGGTGGCCGTGTCGAGCGTGGGAGGATCGCCGGGGCGCAGCTTCCGGTACATTTCAATCAAAGCTTCTTCCCGCGACTTGATGGCGTCGCGCCTCAGGGTCTGGCTGATGACTACCCCGATATCGTCACGCTCGGGGAAGAAAACCCCGATTTCCTGAATTCCCGAATCGATCAGCGAGTTCAGAACCGAAGAGGTGATCTCGTTGTTCGCCTCAACGAGCACTTCGCCCGAGGACGAATCCACGATGTCGTCCGCCGCGTACGCTCCCTCCAAATCGTTCGCCCCGATTTCCACTTGGGTGATGTGGGCTTTCTGGAGCTCCTTGAACACCGAGGGGGTAATTTTCTTTCCGGAGGCAACAATCGTTTCGTGGGACCGGGGATGTTCGACGCTCTTGGAAAGCCGCGCCCCCCGCAACCCTTCGGAAAGCTTCCAGTAAAGCTTTCGGTCCTTCAGGGAAATAATTTCGACTTGGTAGAAAGTCTTGAGGATTTCGGGGTTGCTCTTGAGGCCCAGGGCCCGCAGGAAGATGGTGCCCAGGATCTTTCGTTTCCGATCGATCCGCACGTACAGGATGTTCTTCGTGTCGTATTCGAACTCAACCCACGACCCGCGGTAGGGAATGAGCTTGCCCAGGAAATAAGACTTGGCTGTATTCGACTCGAAAAAGACCCCGGGGGAACGGTGGAGCTGGCTGACGATCACGCGCTCCGTCCCGTTGATGATGAAGGTCCCGTTTTCGGTCATCAAAGGGATCTCGCCGAAATAAACTTCCTGCTCTTTGATGTCGAGGATGTTCCGGGGGCCGGACTCGCTCTCTTTATCGTAAAGCGTCAGGCGGATGGTGACCTTGAGCGGGGCGGCAAAGGTCATGCCGCGTTCCTGGCACTCGGTAACGTCATACTTGAGCTGCAGGGTGACGGGGTCGCCGCACTTATGGCAGAAATCGACTTCGTTCTTGTTGAAGGTTCCGCACTTCTGGCAGAGCACGTCGCCGGCCTTGAAGGGATCGGTGACCACCGTGTACCCGCATTGTTTGCACGTGCGCCGCAAATGGTGAAGCCCCCGAAGGCTTCCGCACTTGCATTCCCAGTTTCCGATCGAGTAGTCGACGAAATCCAGCTGGGCGACTCCCCGGAAGTCCGTAATGGGAAAAACGGAATTAAAGACCGCCTGCAGGCCGAAGTCTTCGCGCTCAGAAGGCAGAAGGTCCATCTGTAGAAAACGCTCGTAGGAGCGCCTCTGCACCTCGATCAGGTTAGGAATCTGGATGACAGATGGGATTTTAGAGAAATCAATCCGACGCGGCATGCTACCATTGACGCCGTTGGGCATTCGTTATACTCCTCGCCTGGTTTTTCAAAGGGCTTTGGATTAAAAAAAGACACACACACTCTTTTACTTAGATGCATGAGAGGGGCTCGGGGATGCAATGCCCCCACAAGGTGCAAAAAGGCACCCTCGCCATTGTTGTGTAGAATTGAGAGCTTTGTGTTGCCAGCACCAGTCCTCTCGGTCGGAACATTAAACTCACCGACGACCGGGCTTCGCAGGCCGCGTTCCCTGCTCAAAAAGCAACTACTTCACTTCGACGGTTGCGCCCGCCTCGGTAAACTTCTTTTGAATCGCCGCAGCCTCATCTTTCGAGATGCCTTCTTTAATGGGCTTGGGAGCGCCGTCAACTAAATCCTTGGCCTCCTTCAGGCCAAGACTTGTTACCTCGCGGACCGCTTTGATGACGTTGATCTTGTTGGCGCCGACGCTGGTGAGAACCACGTTGAATTCGGTCTTTTCCTCCGCAGCCGCCCCGGCGCTCGAAGCGCCCGGCGCTCCGGCCACGACCACCGGCGCTGCCGCGGCAGCGGAAACACCCAGGGTTTCCTCAAGCTTTTTCACCAATTCCGAGGCCTCAAGCAGCGTCAGCCCTTTGATTTCTTCGACAATCTTATCAATTGCTTCGGACATCGTTTCTTTTTCCCTCCTGAAATATCCTGGCGTGGCTTTTGTTCGGTGAAGGGAAGCCCCTTCGTGACCAAATTTAGCTGCCGGATGCCTTAAACTTGTTTTCTTTCACTCCTTGCTGAAGAACCCTTGCGAGGTCGCGACCGACCGCTGAAATGGCGACCGCCACTTGTTGCCCCGGAGCCTTGATGACAAATAGCGCCTTGGCAAACAAGCCCTCGCGTGACGGCAGGCTGGCAATCGATTCCCACGCTGCCATCGAGACCACGCGGCCCTCCACCATCCCGGTTTTGAAAACCAGGGCCGGATTCTCTTTTGCGTAGTCCACCAGGACCTTGGCCAGGGCCACGGGGTCTGTCGGGGTATAAGCCACCGAGGTTGTTCCCCGCAACTTCCGCGCACAGGCTTCGGTTTGGGTGCCCACCGCCGCTCGCTCAATCAGGCTGTTTTTCACCACTTCATACCGGGCGCCGGTCTGGGCAATCTGGCGCCGGAGCTCCGTATCCTGGCCAACCGTCAGGCCTTCAAAGCTGGACAGAACGACAGTGCGAGCTTTCTTCAGCTCCGCGTGAAGCTCTTCTGCCTTTTTGTGTTTATCTTCCCGGTTCATCGTACTCCTCTCGCTGCAATTTCAAGACCCGCTAGGCCGCTTCCACAGAGGCGAGCTCGATGGGGACACCCGGCCCCATCGTCGATGAGATGACGATGGAGTGGATATAACGCCCTTTCGCCGTTGCCGGCTTCGCCTTAATGACGCTGGTAATCAGGGCCTTTGCGTTTTCAGCCAGTTGCCCCGCTTCAAAGGAAACCTTTCCTACGGGGCAGTGGATGATGCCGGTCTTATCGACGCGGAACTCAACCTTTCCGGCTTTCAGCTCTTTAACCGCCCGCCCTATATCCGTCGTGACGGTACCGGTCTTGGGATTGGGCATCAGCCCCCGCGGGCCCAGGATCTTGCCCAGGCGGCCCACAATTTTCATCATGTCCGGAGTGGCCACGACTGCATCGAATTCCATCCAGCCGCCCTGGATCTTCTGGGCCATGTCTTCACCGCCCACTTCATCGGCGCCGGCTTCTCTGGCTTCGCGGACTTTGTCCCCGGAGGCAATCACGATCACGCGCGTTTCTTTGCCAAGGCCATGAGGCAAAACGACGGTCCCGCGCACCATCTGGTCGGCATGTTTGGGGTCGACCCCTAACCGCAAAGCGACTTCCACGGTTTCGTCAAATTTGGCAAACGCCGCCTGCTTAACCAGCGGCATGGCGTCCGGGAGCGTATAGGACGGCTTATCCACCATCTTCGCGCTCGCCTGATATTTTTTCCCCACGTTCCTCGTCCTCCTTGTTGCTGCAAGCACCGATTGCCTGAAAACCTGCGGCCCCCTTGGCTTTAGGGGGCAATATCAATTCCCATGCTCCGGGCCGTGCCTTTGACCGTCGCCACGGCAGCCGCGAGGTCTCGCGTATTGAGGTCAGGGTGCTTCTGTTTGGCAATTTCCTCGACCTGTTTTTCGGTGACCGTCCCAACTTTGGTCTTGTTGGGTTCCCCCGAACCTTTGGCGATGCCCGCGGCGCGTTTCAAAAGGACCGAGGCGGGAGGAGTCTTGGTAACAAAACTGAAAGTCCGATCGTGATAAACCGTGAGCACGACGGGGATAATAAGCCCTTCCTGGTCCTTTGCAGAAGTTTTGGCGTTGAAGGCCTTGCAAAATTCCATGATGTTCACGCCATGCTGGCCGAGTGCCGGGCCGACGGGCGGGGCAGGGGTTGCTTTCCCCGCGGGAATCTGCAACTTCACCATCGCTGTAATTCTTTTTGCCATCGGTTTTATACCTTCTCGACTTGATAGAAATCCAGCTCCACCGGCGTGGCGCGTCCAAAGATCGTCACCATCACCCTTAAGGTGGAACGATCGGTATTGATTTCCTCCACCGCGCCGTTAAAGTCCTTGAACGGGCCGTCCGTAATCTTTATGTTCTCGCCCTTTTCAAACTCGAGCTTGGGTTTGGGATTCTCAGCCGCCACCTCGACTTTGTGCACGATGCGGTCCACTTCTTCAATGGTCAGGGGGCTGGGCTTGGGTCCTGAACCGACGAACCCCGTCACCCGCGGCGTGGAGCGCACCACGTGCCAGGTTTCATCGTTCATTGCCATTTCCACCAGCACGTAGCCCGGATAAAAAAGCTTGGGGGTCACCACCTTCTTGCCCTGTCGCATCTCGATGACGTCTTCAGTCGGAACCATGATTTCGCCAAACTTTTCGGTAAGGCCTCCGGCATCAATCCTGCTCCGGAGGGACTCGGCTACTTTCTTTTCGAATCCCGAGTAGGTATGGATGATGTACCAGTTTTTCTCCATATCAGCGACTTTCACTAGGTTAGTGTACCGACTTTCCCCAGTTCAGGATATAAGCGACAAGGCGAGAAAAGGTCTCGTCGCAGATCATGAAGTAAAACCCGAACAGGAAGGTAGTGATAACCACCATCACCGTTGTGCCGTACACCTCTTGCTTGCCGGGCCACGTGACGCGCCGCATCTCCGCGCGCACATCAGAGATGTAATCCTTGATCGTATTCCACAGGTTCTTATTAATCGCTAGTTCGCCGGCCATTTTGTTTTCCGCTTGCTCCGCCCGTCTATGGCTTGTCCTGTTGCCCTTTCAGCTTCCATGGCAGGGGCGGAGGGATTCGAACCCCCATGACCGGTTTTGGAGACCGGCAGATTAGCCGTTGATCTGACGCCCCTCTGTGTTTGCCAGCATCCATCTGCGACCTTGCCGCCCGCGGCTCCAAGCTCCGGCATCGCCGGAATTATTTGACCTCACGATGGGCCGTATGATGCCGGCACGCCCGGCAAAACCGCTTCAGCTCCAGTCGATCCGGGTGTTTCTTCTTGTTCTTCGTAGTCGAGTAATTGCGGTTCTTACACTCGTTGCACTGTAAGGTAATGATATCACGCATCGCTTAGCCCACCAATGATTTGCTCTTTTATTGAATGATCTCGGTGACGGAGCCGGCTCCGACCGTATGGCCGCCCTCGCGGATGGCGAAGCGCAGTCCCTTCTCCATCGCAATCGGCGTAATCAGCTCGATCTCCATCGACACGTTGTCGCCCGGCATCACCATCTCCGTCCCCGCCGGCAGCGTCGCCACCCCGGTCACATCCGTCGTCCGGAAATAAAACTGCGGCCGGTATCCCGAAAAGAACGGCGTGTGCCGGCCCCCTTCTTCCTTCGTCAAAACGTACGCTTCCGCCTTGAACTTCGTGTGCGGCGTGATCGATCCCGGCTTCGACAGCACCATCCCGCGCTCCACGTCGTCCTTCTCCGTGCCCCGCAGCAGAACCCCGATGTTGTCCCCCGCCTGCCCTTCGTCCAGCAGTTTCTTGAACATCTCCACGCCCGTCACCACCCGCTTGAACGGTTCCGGCCGCAGCCCCACAATCTCAATCTCTTCCTGCACCTTCACCTTCCCGCGCTCCACGCGGCCCGTCACCACCGTCCCCCGCCCCGAGATCGAGAAGATGTCTTCCACCGGCATCAGAAACGGCTTG
>DATKQU010000016.1:0-47039 GCA_035532595.1 Terriglobia bacterium
CGGCGAGCGGAGGAAACGCGGCAGGCGCTCGAAAAAATCTTTGAAAGCCGCGACCGGGGCTTTGTGTACTGGTGGGAAAGGCGCGGGCGCGGGGTTTTCCTGGAAGCCTCCCCCATCGACGTCTCTCCCATCCTGCGGGAAAGGCTTTTCGAGCGCGTGCGAACCGTCGTCCTGACCTCGGCCACCCTTTCCGTGGCCGGGACATTTGATTTCCTGAAACACCGGCTGGGAGTCAGCTTGGTCCGGGAAAAAATCCTGGAGTCGCACTTCGATTTCAGCCGGCAGGCTCTGCTTTATACGCCGCTGCACCTTCCGGATCCGCGCGAGCCGGCGTATGCATCGCGCGTGGCCGAGGAAATGATTGCGCTGCTGAAGATCACGCGGGGCCGCGCCTTCCTGTTATTCACTTCATACCAGCAAATGCGCGCGGTGCATGAACGCGTTCGCCGCCGTGTCCGCTATCCGTTGATCCTGCAGGGTACAGCTCCCCGGACTGCTCTGTTGGAAAAATTCCGCTCCACTCCTCATGCCGTGCTTTTTGCGACCGGTTCCTTCTGGCAAGGCGTGGACGTGCAAGGCCAGCAACTGAGCGCTGTGATCATTGACCGCCTGCCCTTTGCCGTGCCGACCGACCCGGTGGTGGCGGCCCGAATCCGCCAAATCAACGAAGACGGAGGCAACGCCTTTGCCGAGTACCAGATTCCCGAAGCCATCATTGCCTTGAAGCAGGGGTTTGGACGGTTGATTCGCAGTGAGAACGACAAGGGGGTTCTGGCGATTCTGGATCGCCGCATGGTTCAGAAGCAATATGGCAAAGTTTTTTTTGAGAGCCTCCCGAACTATCGCCGCGCCCACCGGCTGGAAGAAGTCGAGGCTTTTATGCAAGAATGTTTGTGAATGGGGCGTTGCGAATCCCCGGCGGGATAATTGGCACGCCACAGAACTGGGATGCCGGAGGAGCAATGTTTGAGGTTTCAGTCGAATATTCTTTTGCAGCAGGCCACGCTTTGCGGGGCTACAAGGGCAAGTGCGAAAATGTTCATGGCCACAATTACCGGGTCAAAGTCACGGTGGCGGGTGAAAAGCTGAACTCCATCGGGCTTCTTGTGGACTTTACTGACTTGCGCGCCTCGCTGAAAGAACTTGTGGCATCTTTTGACCACCACTTCTTGAACGACCTGGAGCCCTTCCGGCAGGTCAATCCCTCCGCCGAGAATCTGGCGCATTATCTGGGCACGGAACTGGGTCGGAAAATCGAAAGCCAAGGGATATGTGTGCATTCCGTGACAGTTTGGGAAACCGATACCACCTCAGCCACTTACCGCCCGGCGAGTTCTCCGCGCTAGCTTTTTAGGTTGCTTCCTCCCACCAAACCTTGTAAGCAGTAGAGATTCAGCGCGTTGCCCGCCGGAAGGCGAATGATGCCTTTCCCAAACCCCTATGGCTCATCTAAAATCCGCCGATTAAGAGAACGACTGCAGCAATCCCGCACAAGACGCAAGCGAGCACGAAAATCAGGCGCAAAGCGTTGGCGATGAACTGACCTGATCCGCCTCCCCAGTCAGTATCTGACATTACCGCTGCGATCCAGCCGAATCCAAGTGACAGTAGGGCCCATACCCACCAAGGAAAGTCAAAGGGGATCATCGGTGGTATTGACCTTTAGAAGGGTTTTCTTTTTCATCGACAAAGTAAAAACCTCGACCCTCAGAATGAAAGCGACATGCGCATCATCTTATCAACAAACTCAGGGTATATGCCACTAGAGCCAGAAGGAGGCCCTGGGGTGAAGGTGTGAATTATGGGTGTACATGCAGCCCTTATGACACAGGTAAACGTCCTCGCACCAGGGGCAGCGAGTCAGGTGTTCGCGTTCCCGAACGGTTCCGCAAACCGAGCAGGCTTCTAAGAGATCTGCAACCACATGGCGGGAAACTTTCCGCCATTCTTCAAGAACTGCGCGCTCCTCGTGGATTCTCTGCAGGTCATCTCTATTCAGCATGGCCGGCTCCTAAGGGCTTCTACCCAGTGTAAGTGCAACTGGAATGCCATCCTGCACGATTACTTGTAAATCCCGCAAGGCCTCTAAATGTTTTCCTTTGAGTGGCCAGAACGTTGCCTCCGACCCGGCCAAGGGTAGATATGGGAGAATCCGTCTTCTTTTAGATACTTCTTGGCAATAATGTGTCAAGTTTTTGCACCTGTAGCCTGGCCTGTGGAAAAATCCCAATGTCAATAGCCCCAATCCGCGTATAAACCCAGGTGAGTATGACGATCTTTCCGGTGGAGGGGCTTTAACTCGGATTTCTAATTCCACACCAAGGTGTTGGCATTTTTTCATTTTTCCCTCCGGCGCGCAAATTTTCGGTGCCGGCGCAGAACCTTGCGCTAATATCGCCTAACAAAGGAGGACTTCCATGAGACAGATTGAACCGAAAACGGCAATTTCCCGGCGCGACTTTTTTAAAGACTCGGCACTTCTCGGCGCCAGCGCGGCCGCTCTAGAAGGGTTGGCGCCAGCACGGGTATTGGGCGCCAACGACAAGATTCGAGTAGGAATCCTGGGCACGGGCCACCGGGCGCAATATGTTGCAAGTATATTCGCCCTGCAACCTGCGGTGGAAATTGTGGCGATTTGCGACGTCTACGGACCCCGGCGCAATGAAGGACTGAAGTTGGCCGCTCCGAACGCAACCGCCACGGACGACTATCGCGCGGTACTCGACCGCAAGGACGTGGACGCCGTGATTATTGGTTCGCCGGATCACTGGCATAAGCAGATGCTGATCGACGCGGTCCGGGCCGGGAAAGATGCTTATTGTGAGAAGCCCATCATCCATTCGATTGATGAAGGCCCCGAAATAGTGAAAGCGGTGGAAGAGACCGGGCGGATTGTGCAAACAGGAACTCAGCAGCGAAGCTGGGAGCACTATCAAATGGGCAAGCACTTTGTTGAAGCGGGAAAGCTCGGGAAGATTACTTTCATTCACACCTATTGGTACCAGAATTACAGTTCGAACAAAACCTGGGCCAAACTCTACCGCGTTGATCCGTCACAACTGGAATGGAAGAAGTTCCTTGGCGATGCCCCGGATCAGCCTTTTACCACGGAAAAGTTCGTCTGGTGGAGATTCTATTGGAATTTCGGGGGCGGGATTCTCACGGACCTGCTGACCCATTGGATCGATGTGATCCAGTGGTACATGAATCAGCCCGCGCTCAAGACCGCCACAACCACTGGCGACCTTTACTTGATGAACTGGCAGTGTCCGGACACGATTACGACAGTCTATGAATATCCAGGCGACTTCACGGTAGCCTTTACCGGCGCGCTCAACAGCAGCATTGACGACGGAGGAATTGAGTTCCGGGGAACCGAAGCGACGCTGAAAATCGACCGGGCGCACCTGGCAGTTTATCCCGAAGGAGTCAAGTGGGCACCGGGATCACAAGCTCCCGAGCCTGCCATCTTTGCCCGCTCCGAACACGACGGAACCATCGACCACGTAAAGAACTTCCTTGACTGCGTGCGCACCCGGAAGGCGCCGAATGCGCCCGTCACGGCGGGCTTTGAGGCGGCGCGCGCTTCCTGGATCGGCAATATTGCCTTGAAGCGCGGGCTGAAAACGGTCTGGGATGCGGCTAATGGGAAAGTGGTCTCGTAGCAGGAGCGCAACCCTACGCAATACCCCACAATCCTGCCGCGTGAGGCCCTACTCCCGCATTGGGTTATTGCGGCATCAGAATTTTGGAGGGGTCAAGAGTTCTTGGAAAAGCGCTGCCTTAAGACATGGGCGGCGCAGTCGTGGGATTGATTATCCTTTCAGCGCGGTACCTCGACTTTCGCACCATGAGGGTGCGGAGAGGGTCTTTGCGAAGAGTCGCGAAGGATCACCCAGGTTAACTGACGGAGAGTCACGGCGGGTTGGCTTCCAGGGATCGAGGCCGAAACGCGTACAGATTAATATTTCCCTTCCGCAATGATCCAGGGTGGCCTCGCGTCGCTACCCCTGAGCAAGAAGTCCGCCATCCACCGCCAGCCAGGTTCCAGTGATATAAGACGCATTGCTCGACGCCAAGAAGCGTACCGCCCTGGCGATGTCTTCCGGTTGCGCCAAGCGCTTTAGCGGGATCGTGTTCATGATTCGGGTTTCCTCTCCCGCCGGATCAGCGCATTCGCGCAGATAGTTTCTAAGTAAGGGAGTATCCGTCGCCCCCGGCAGAACACAGTTGACACGGATCCCGGCGGGTGCGCAATCGAGCGCCGCCCCGCGCATAAAGGCCAGCAGTCCGCCCTTGGTCGCCGCATAGGCAGAGCAGTTCGGATAGGTCGAGAAAGCATGCCCCGAGCACGCGATGACAATGCTGCCACTGCCTTGCTTCCGCATCACCGGGATGACGTATTTGCAGCACAGAAAAACCCCTTTTAAATTCACGGCGTGAATCAGGTCCCATTCCTTTTCGGTGGTGTCCTCAACCGATTTCGTAATCTGGGTAGCAGCATTGGCAAAAAGCACATCGATCCGCCCGTATTGATTCAGGGCTGCCTCGACAACGCCTTTCACATCGTTTTCGCTGGCGACGTTCGCCTTAATTGCCAGGGCCTCTCCACCGTTGTGCTGGACGATCTTGGCTGTTTCGAGCGCGGACGGCTCATTCCAATCGACCACGACGACCTTGGCTTTCTCCTGGCCGAAAAGGAGGGCAGTCCCCCGGCCAATCCCGGAACCTCCACCCGTTACCATTACGACTTTCCCGCTAAATTCACTCATTGGTCGCTCCTCATCATATCTGGGGTAGAACCCAGAGAGCGTTTTCGCCCCTGGGCAGTTTCAAAGTCAAACGTGCCGCTGCCGGCGCGTTGCCGCCCCCGGCGTGCCCGGCAGGGCGGCACCTGGGTCAAGCCCGCTGCGGGCGCCGAAGGTCCATTTATGCGGCGGCTTTTCCGCCCTCTTTCGGCCTCTCAACGACATGAAGCAAAGCCCACCAAATCTGCAGGCCTGAAAGGTAAATCTAGCCGCATGCCGAAATGTCCGTTAGACTGTCATTCAGGGGTAACAGAACGGACTGGGGAGTCTTGCCGGGTCTTGCGGCCCGTCTGAGCGAGGTTCCCGGGTTCCCCCAAATGAGACCGGAACACACTCTTTTCGCATTCTCTCAAGGAAACTCCAGAGCGGCGAAAGGACGGAGAGATCGCAAGCATGCCACCCGCAGGCCCTCCGCGGCTTTGTTGCCCGTGGGAATTCCTTTGGCAAGAATAGCACAGCCGCCCGCGGGCGGGCTCATGCCGGGCCGTTGAAACTTATGTCAAAGTTGCCGCAAGTCGTCATCCTGGGACGCCCCAACGTGGGCAAGTCAACGCTCTTCAACCGGATTGTCGGACGGCGCCGCGCGCTGGTCGGAAACGAGCCCGGCATGACCCGCGACCGGCTTCAGACCGCAGCTGAGTGGCATGGCAAAGAGTTCGACTTGGTTGATACGGGGGGTATTGTCCCGCAAGACCGGGATCTGATTGCAACTGAAATTCTGCGACAGGCTCGCGTGGCCATCGAGGGAGCTTCCCACCTGATTCTGGTGGTGGATGGGCGCGAAGGAATCTTGCCCCTCGATGAAGAACTGGCGACTCTGCTGCGCCGGGAGAACAAGCCCTTATCCCTGGCGGTCAACAAAATCGACCTTCCCCAGCACGCTCCCCTGGCGGCGGAGTTTGCCGCCTTCGGCTTTCAGGATGTTTTCCCTCTCTCCGCCGAACATGGCCTGGGCGTTGACGAGTTGCTCGAGCACGTCACCCAGCAGATCTTAAGTTCCGAGGCGTTGCCGCCGATTACTGTAGAGCCTGTCAGGATTGCCATCATTGGGAGGCCCAATGTCGGGAAATCCACCTTGCTGAATCGTTTGGTAAATCAGGAGCGTTCCATCGTCACCCCACTTCCCGGCACCACTCGTGACGCCGTCGAGGCGGAAGTGGAGCGGGACGGCGTACGCTTCCAATTTGTGGACACCGCCGGCATTCGCCGGAAGGGGAAAACCACGCTGCTGGCTGAGAAATTGAGCGTTATCCAGGCGAGAAAGCATCTTGAGCGCGCCGACCTCGCCCTGCTGGTCATCGACGCACAAGAAGGCATTGCCGCCCTTGACGCCCATATCGGCGGCTACGCACATGAAAGCACCCGCTCCATGATCTTGGTCCTCAATAAGTGGGACGCCGTCAAGAAAGGACCGGCGGCCGTCCGCGAATACACAGAGGCGCTTCGACGCCGGATGAAATTTCTGGAATATGCGCCGATCGTGTTTATTTCCGCCCTCAAGGGCCAGCGCCTGGAAAGCCTCTGGCAATCGATTACGGAAGTTGCGGTTGCCCGCCGCCGGAGGATTTCTACCTCCGAGATGAATGTTTTCCTGGGGGGAATCGATCTGAATCGTCTGCCCACTTCCCGCGGCCGGCCTTTGCGGATTTATTACATGACCCAGGCAAGCGTTTCTCCACCCACTTTCATTGCTTTCACCAATCGAGTGGGCCAATTGCATTTTTCCGTCGAGCGGTTCCTGGTGAACCGAATCCGGGAGAAATTCGGTTTCCTGGGCAGCCCGATTGTTATCAAGTCGCGCTCGCGGAAATCATCCGCGCACTAGGGCCCGGGCGGAGCGGGAAGTCGAGCCCTGACTCAGGGGTTGCAAGAAAATGCAAGGTTGCTTGACCTTGGGTCATTACAATGATGCTATACTATGCGCACAGGTTCGTAGATCTTATTTGCCCGCCGAGGCAACATGCTCAAAATGGATGTCCGGAAATCCAAGAATAATAGAAGGGAGCCCAGAATCATGCCCTGGGAAATGGCGACACTTCGCGCAATATTTATTACTTCTCTTATCGCCGCGGCATACTACTTCCGCCCCTTTCATTGGTCATGGACAAAGTCCATCTTATTAGGCGCGGCGCTGGGACTTGCTTTTGTTTTTGTTGAAATGCGTCTCAGGAGGGCGAGCCTCAAGCGGCTGATCGGCGCCGTTGTGGGAGGCACGATGGGAATCATGGGCGCGCTCGTGATCAGCCACCTCTTGAGCTTGACCTCCATCGAGAAGATCTCGGCCTCCTACGTCCAGCTTACGCTGCTGTTTTTTATGGGGTACGTCGGGCTGGTCGTTGGAGCCTCCAAGGGAGATTTGCTCAACCTCGCTGCCATGGGCGGCCTTTTCACGGCGGAACGGCAGGCCAGAAAGAGCAGTAAGATCCTGGATACCAGCGTGATCATCGACGGCCGCATCGCCGACATTTGCGAAACCGGATTTATCGAGGGCACCTTGATTCTTCCACAATTTGTCCTCCGGGAGTTACAGCAGGTCGCCGACTCGTCGGACCCGCTCAAACGCAACCGGGGGCGCCGGGGTCTCGACATCTTGCAGCGGATGCAGAAAATGGCCACCATCCAGGTCCAGATCGTCGAGCAGGATTTCCCTCAAACCCGAGAGGTCGATATGAAGCTGATCGAGCTTGCCCGGGAGTATGACGGGAAAATCGTCACCAACGACTTCAATCTCAACAAGGTCGCCCAGCTTCAACGCGTTCCGGTGCTCAATATCAATGAGCTGGCCAACGCTCTGAAGCCCGTCGTTTTGCCCGGCGAAATCATGCGGGTTTTCATCCTGAAGGAAGGCAAGGAATTCAACCAGGGGGTAGCCTACCTCGACGACGGCACCATGGTCGTGGTCGATAACGCCAGGAAGATGATCTCCAAGACCATCGATATCGCCGTCACCAGCGTTTTGCAGACCACGGCGGGAAAGATGATCTTCGGAAAATACGAAGAAAAGCAACGCGCCGAGGTTGTCCAGCACTAGAAAGCTTTGAGAGGTTGTCTGGTCAGGGGCACTCAGCCGGCCGCCGGGCAGCGGCCCTATTCTCACGATGGATATCTTGGCTATCATTCCCGCTGCGGGAGCGGGAGTCCGCATGGGCGGGGAAACCCCAAAACAGTTTCTTTCGCTCGAGGGGGTGCCGATTGTCGTGCACACCTTGCGGAAATTCAACATCGCAGATTCGATTGACGAAATCTTCCTCGGGTTGCGGCCTGAGGACGTGGACCGCGCACGCACCGAAATCGAGCGCGAGCATTTCTCGAAGCCGGTGCGCCTGCTCTTGGGAGGCGCAAGCCGGCAGGAAACCGTAGCCCTGGCGCTCCGGCAAGCGCCGCCAGCCACAAAAATTGTGGTTGTTCATGACGCGGTGCGGCCCTTTGTTGACCCAGACATGATCCGTCAAGTCGTTGAGGCTGCTCGTAAAGTCGGCGCGGCGATCCTGGGAATCCCCAGCGTTGACACCGTGAAGCAGGTGGAGCGCCAGACGATTCTCGGCACCCTTCCCCGCGAACGGATCGTGCTGGCCCAGACGCCTCAGGCCTTTCGATTCGAAATTCTCAAGGAGGCGTTTGAACGCGCCCTTGCTGACGGCTACGAAGGAACAGACGAATCCAGCTTGGTGGAGCGGCTGGGGTACACCGTCGAGGTCCTGATGGGCTCGGCCCGCAACATCAAGATTACCAAGCCCTCCGATTTGCCCCTGGCCCGTCTTTTCACCGCGCAAGATCAAGACCAGGCCGCGCACCTGAAGCGAATGACCTCCTGGTGACGAGCCTTGGCCATGCATCCTTGCCGGCGCCAAGGGCAGGCAGGGGACACAAAGTTCAAAATATGGGCGACCAATCCAACCATCGCATCGGCTTGGGCAATGATGTCCACCGCCTGGCTCCCGGCCGCAAACTGATTCTCGGCGGGGTAACCATTCCTTTTGAGAAGGGACCGGTTGGCCACTCCGATGGAGACGCGCTGGCGCATGCCGTCTGTGACGCGCTCCTTGGCGCGGCGGCGCTCGGCGACATCGGCCACCATTTCCCCGACAACGATTCCCAATGGCACAACGTTTCAAGCCTGTTGTTCCTGCACCGCACCCGGGAACTTCTGGACGAGGCGGGCTACCGGATTGCCAACGTTGATTCGACCATCAGCCTGGAGCGGCCCAAGCTGGCGCCATACATCCTCAGCATGCGGAAGGAACTGGCGGAGGCGTTAGGAATCCACGTCGATCAGATCAGCGTCAAGGCCAAGACCGGTGAAGGGGTCGACGCGGTGGGTGAAGGGGCGGCGATCCGCGTCGATGCGGTTGTGCTGATTGAGGCGCTGGGTCTGAAGAAATCTTCGGGCAATCCTCTGGGCGGAGAGGTCCGCTCCGCGTGATGGCGCCGTCAATCCTCTTCTTTAGAAATTCATTATAACCTATTGACTTGTATAAGGTTGGCGATTCCTATAGGCACGCAAACAAACCTCTCAGACGTCTCCACAAATCAGGCTAAAATAGTCGGTATCCACGCACGAGTTCAGAAGTTTTGCTGGAGGCCAAGATGCCCTTGACCATCGTCAAAGAAGATTCCCCTTACAAGTGCAAGACGTGCGGGAACACGCTCAGTCTGAAAAAGGGGCAAATGCTCCCTCCCTGCCCACGCTGTGGCGGTGAAATGGAGAAGCATGAAGGACCGGCACCCGTCTCGGGGGATCCTTGCTGCGGTTAGCCGGCGATGATGTTCCTGAGGAAGCACACCCTCCCGCGACGATGGGGCCGCGGGTCCGAATTTGCTTGTAATGCGTTATACGGGAGCATAGCATAATAACCACGATCCCTTTCCGAGGTGAGAACCATGACGGTTTCGACCTTAATCGAGTCACGTAGGGAAGTCTTCTCGATTACGGAGGACACCACCGTTCATGAAGCAGCTCGTTACCTCCGCGAGAAGCAAGTACGTGCCGTGGCTGTTTGCAACGGCCAGGGCAAAGTAGCCGGTGTCGTCTCACAAAGCGATATCTCCGATAAGGTAGCCGCGGAGAACAGGTGCCCTGACTGGGTCCGTGCGTCGGAGATCATGAGTACCCGTCTCGTTGCGGTCTCGCCACAAAAGCCGCTCGAGGAATGCCTCGATTTGCTGGAACGGCACGGCATTTACCACCTGCTGGTTGTCGCCGAAAACGGTGGCTACTGTGGGATGATCTCCATCCAGGACTTGCTGAAAGTCATTGCGTTTGAAAATAAGACTCGTGCCGACAGCCTGGAAGATTACATTGTGGGCAGGCGTTAGTCTCAGGGGATGCCCGCTTCGGAACATTTGACAGCAGGGGAGGCTTGCGTACGTCATCCTGGTCCCGCAAGCCTCTTTTGTCAGCTATCCCGCCAGGGGAGCGCAGCAATCCGGCGCCCTCAACAAGTCCCTTGGAAGGCCTTCCCGACTCGCAATTCTATTTGGCTCACCGGTCGCAACCCGCGAGGATCGCCGATCATCGCCAGGAAACATGCAAGGGCGCCGGCGCCGAGGCGACTCCAGCCGCATGGACAATCTAGGAATATAATCTGCTCTGGATGGGACTAAGACGCAACCCTATGACTCGGAATCCGGCGGCGTTCTCGGGAACGACTTTCGACCTGGTGGTGATCGGAGGGGGCATCAACGGCGCCGCGATCGCGCGTGAGGCAGCTTTGCGCGGGCTGAAAGTTGCTCTGGTGGAAGCTCAGGATTTTGCGAGCGGCACTTCCAGCCGGTCATCCAAGCTAATCCACGGCGGGCTGCGCTACCTGGATCAGTATGAGTTCCGGCTGGTTCGGGAGGCGCGGCTAGAGCGGCGCCGGCTGCTCAAGCTGGCGCCCCATTTGGCGCGGCCGGTTCCCTTCCTTCTGCCCATTTACCACGGAGATCCCTATTCTCCGTTGAAAGTGCGCCTGGGCCTCAGCATTTATGATTTCCTCGGTAACCTTGGGGCCGGGGACCACCATCGCATGCTCAGGCGCAATCAGATCCTCGAGCGGGCGCCCGCGCTCGAACCTGAGGGGCTTCGTGCCGGCGCCCTATTCTATGACTCGGAAACTGACGACGCTCGCCTGACCCTCGAAAACGTCCTGGACGCAGCCGGGCACGGGGCTGCCGTCACCAACTACGCGAAAATCTGCAGCCTGGCTCCGAGCCCCCGGAAGAAATCGGGATCTCCCAAAATTGTCAGCGCCGAAATAGAAGACCGGCTCAGCGGACGCCGCCATGAAATTTCCGCGCGCTTCTGGGTGAACGCTACGGGCCCCTGGGTTGACCAAGTTCGCGCGATGTTGCCGGGCTACGACGGATCGCAAAGCGTTCGGTTGACGAAAGGCACACACATCATCGTTCCTGCCGTGTCGGGCGAATTCGCGCTGTTCGGCGCCATTCTCCCAGGCAACCGGATCTTTGTCATGGCTCCCTGGCACGGCCATGCCCTGCTGGGGACCACTGACACCGACTATACGGGTGACCCGGGCCACGTCAATCCCGGCCGGAAAGAAGTTGAGTATCTATTGGGCGCAATCAACCGCGTTCTTCGCCGCTCGCTCCAGATCAATGATGTGGTCGGTGCCTTTGCGGGATTGCGAGCTCTGGCCATCGAGCCTGGGGCAAGCCCTTCTGAAAACACCCGCGAATATCGTTTCCGTCAGGATCCCTGGGCTCAAAACTTCATCTCCGTTTGCGGCGGCAAGCTCACCACCGCGCGCGCACTCGCAGAAAAGTTGGTCGATCGCGTGGTGGCAAACCTGGGCGGGAGTCTGCCTGAATCATGGTCAGGCCACCCAACCCGAAAATCGCCGTACCCGGGCGGGCACGTCGATAACTTTCCCAGGTATCTCAAGGAATCTTCGGCCGATGCGGTCCGACTGTTTAATATTCCCCGTGCGGCGGCAGACCGCATCGTACAAACCTACGGAACGCGTTGGGGCCAGGTGCTCGAACCTATCCATCCTGACCGCAGCCTGGCGGACCCGCTCTCGAGGGACTCCACCTTCCTGGCGGCTGAAGTTGCCTATGCCATCCAACAGGAGATGGCAATAAAGCTTGAAGATTTCCTGCTCCGCCGTTCCGGGCTGAATTGGTATGCGCCCTACGTGCTGCACGAGGCGGTCGCAGCCACGGCACGGATTTTTGCGCAGCGGCTTGGCTGGAGCCGGGAGCAGCAAGAGTCCGCCATCAGCGACTGCCAAAGTTCGGCTTATCCTGATTTCCGCTGAGCGTCTGAAGCTGCTTGAATCGAGACGAACCAAGGATAAGTTTCGTGCTGGGGCCGATGCAGCAATTTCAGGGCTGTAGCGTCACTGGTTGTTGGCTGTTGCCCGGTTGACTATAATTCTCCACTTGGGAAAAATATCCGGAAAATGTCATGATGAGATGATGGCTTCGCTGAGTATAGGTGCGACCAGAGTGTAGCGGTTGGGCCTGAGGGTTGGCCAAAACGCGCGCCTTACACATTACACAGCCGCTAGGCCACTAGGGGACGCGTGAAGATTGCCAGAAAGTATCTGATCTCGGGACGCGTTCAAGGCGTCGGCTTCCGATTCTTTGCCGAGCGTTGGGCAAACCAGTTGGGCCTGGCCGGGTATGTCAAGAACTGCTGGGATGGGACTGTGGAAGTCTACGCCATCGGAGACGCTGCGGCGCTGGAGGAATTCAAGGCACGCCTCGCGGAAGGCCCGCGGAGCGGACGCGTGGACAACATTCAGGAGTCCGAAGAGCAAGTGAACAACCGTTACAAGCGTTTTGTGGCGGAAAGCAACTGGTAGCGAATCGAAAACAGAGGAGAGAATGCGTGGTAGATCTCAAAACACTGATCCGGGAAGTCCCGGACTTTCCCAAGCCGGGAATCTTGTTCTATGACATCACAACGCTGTTAAAAGACCCTGTGGGCCTGCACTGGGCGGTGGACTCGCTGGCCAATCATTACATCGGCCGCGTCATTGACCGCGTGGTGGGAATCGAGGCGCGAGGCTTCATTTTTGCCCCCATGGTTGCGTACCGCCTGAATGCGGGTTTCGTTCCGGTGCGCAAGCCCAAGAAGCTTCCTGCCGACACCGCTCGCGTCGAATACAGCCTGGAGTACGGCAAGGATGCGCTGGAGATTCATCGCGACGCCATCGGCAAGGGACAGCAAGTGCTGATTATCGACGACCTGCTGGCCACGGGCGGCACCGCGGCGGCCGTAGCTGAACTGGTGGAATCTCTAGGCGGCAAAGTGGCGGGCATCGGATTCTTGATCGAACTCGAGTTCCTCAAGGGAAGGGACAAGGTTTCCCAATACGACCTGCACTCCATATTGAAATACTAGACGGGCGACAACAACCGAGCCGAAAGACTGGCGGTCCGACAACTTAGCGATGGGCGGGGAGTTTTCCTTGCCAGGGTTATGACTGCCCTCGCCGCCTGGGCCGGCGCATGGAGCGAGTTTTCAATCAAGTTCCCCGGCGTGCTGGGCCTGTTAAGCCTCTTGGCCGCTTTCCGGGGAATTGGCAGCACTGAGCACAGCTTCCAGGAAATGGCCTTCCGGCACCGATCCCTCAATCGCTTGCTCGCGGTTGATGATGGTCTTGGGCACGGCGTAGACGCGGTATTTAGTGGCAGCATCAGAGAATTCGGTAGCTTCAATACAGTCTGCTGTAATCAGGTCGCTCTCCATCGCAAATTGGTGAGCCAGGCGCACCGCCCGAGGACAATGAGGTCAGGTGGGGGTGACAAAAACTTCTAGATGAATTGGCTGGCTGACGCGGCCAAGCTTTTCCTTGGTTTCCGGGCTCAGTCCCGATTCCCCCTTGGAAACATCCAGAATGGCGTCCAGCAGAGCTGAAAACTCATAGCCCGCCGGTATCCCATAGAATCGTATGCCATAGTCTTTATCGTTACGAATGGCAGTGGCGGGAACTTTATCCACTCCGTACTCAGCGACCTTCTCCTTATCGAGAAGAAAGTCATAAACCTCGAGCGTTAGCTTGTCCGAAAGGGCGGCAAGTTCTTCAAGCATCTCCCGGGTCTCGCGTCCGTACTCCAAATTAAGCTCCTGGGTAAAATGAACCATACGCACCGGAGCGGCCATTCCGCTGAGCCGCTGGCGGATTTCAGTGGCAACTTCTTCGCCGATCAGTCCCATGTATTCTCCTTCTGCCTTACTAAGCTCGGGCCGGTATTCCCTTCCCTTAATTTGAGATGAAACGGAAGCGATTCAGGCTCGCCTTATTTGAAGGCCAACCTAAAGCGCCGTCGGTCTCACGTTTTCAACTCCACAATGGTCGCTCCTGCTCCACCCTCTTTCTGAGGCGCGGGATAAAACTTCTCCACATGCGGATGGGAAGCGAACATTTCATGAAGGCTCCTTCGAAGGATTCCTTTCCCCAGGCCATGGACCACGCGCAGCCGGAATCGCCCGGATATGTAAGCGCGGTCGAGAAATTCATCCACCCGCTCCGCCGCCTCTTCCGCGTTATTTCCAATGACGTTGATTTCATCCGGAACGTCTCCTGCCGGTCCTTCCAGCCGCACCGCAGGCCGGGCAAGGGCCGGCTCAGCGTGGCGCCCGAACTCCACCCTGCGGGCAACGATCGCCGCCTTGTCTTTTTCCACCCGCAGGCGCAATCTTCCCACCTGGACTTCGATCTCCTCGTTGTCCAGGATCGCCGTGACCGTTCCCGGAGCGGCAAGGTTCGGCACTTTTACTTGGTCCCCAACCGCCAGAGGCGCTTCTTCGGCCACTGGCTGGCCGGTAGATGGTTCGGCCAGAACGTCCAAAACCTGGGCATTCCATTCTCCGCGAGCATCCTGCTTTAAAGCCGCCACTTTGCGGTCTTTGGCTTTTTGCCGTTTGGGAGCCAGCAACTGAGCCCGCAAATCGGCCAAGGAATCATCCCAGCGTTTTTCCAAGTTGCGCAACGCCTCTTCCAGGCGCGAGTCGAGTTCCTTCAACTTGGCGTGGCGCTCCCGCTCAAACCTGGTTTCCAGCTCCGCTGCCCGCGCTTGGAATCTTTCTTCATCGGAGCGCAGGCTGGCCAGCCGCAACTCATAAGCCGCCCTTTGTTCGTGGAGCGACCGCAGCAGCGCGGAAGCCTCCGCCTCCTCCGATCCGATCAGCTCGCGGGCTTTGGTTAAAATTTCTACGGGAAGGCCCAGCCGCGCGGCGATCTCCAGCGCGCTCGAATTGCCGGGCAGGCCCGCCAGCAGACGGTAGGTTGGCTGCAGAGTTTCCTCGTCGAACTCCATCGCCGCGTTCTCTGCTTCCGGGGTCTCGCTGGCGTAGGCCTTCAGGCGCCCGTGGTGGGTGCTGACAAAGGTCATCGCGCGCGACTTGCGGAACCACTCCAGAATCGCGATGGCCAGCGCCGCGCCCTCCCCGGGTTCGGTGCTCGATCCAAGTTCATCCAGGAGGACCAAGTCGTCGGGCCCGGCAACCTCCACCATCGCGCCAATGTTCGTGATGTGCGCGGAGAAGGTGCTCAGATTGGCCTGAATGGACTGCTGGTCGCCGATGTCCGCCAGCACGCGCCCAAACACCGGAAGCCGGACTTCTTTCGCGGCGACGGGCAATCCGGCCTGTGCCATCAGGACGGTGATGCCAACGGTTTTGAGCGCCACCGTTTTGCCGCCGGCGTTCGGCCCGCTAATAATCATCAGGCTGCGTGGTTCCTGCAACTCCACATTGAGCGGGACAGGCTTGCCGCCGCCTTTGGCAAGCGCCTTTTCGAGCAGAGGGTGCCGGATCTCGCGGAGCAAAAACTCGCGCCGGCTTGAGAATTCGGGAAGACAGCAGTCATATGCGCGGGCAAACTCAGCCTTGGCAAACACGACGTCCAGCTCACCCAGAACCTCCGCGGCCCCCAAAAGCTCAAACCGTTGCAAGCGGAGCTTTTCGGTGAATTCTCCCAGGATTCTCTGCGTTTCAGCGTATTCGCGGTCCTCGAGCTCTACCAGCTCATTGTTCATCAGAACGGTTTCAAGCGGTTCCAGAAAGACCGTGGCTCCCGAAGAACTTGCCCCATGGATCACTCCCGGCACACGCCGCTTATCCTCGGCGCGAATAGGAATCACCAGCCGGTCGTTGCGCACCATCACCACGGCATCTTGCAGGACCTTATCGCGGCTGAATCGCCGGATCAGGTTTTCGAGCGTCGCCTGAACTTCCAAGCGCAAACGCTCAATCGCCCGGCGAATGCGGGCGAGTTCGGCGCTGGCCGAAGAGTCAAGATGCCCGTCCGGATGGATTTTCCCGTCGATCGCTGAAAGCAGCGGGCGGAAATCCGCCAGGGTCCCCGCCAAGTCAGCGAGGTCCGGGAACAATGTTTTGTCAAAGCTCTTTCTCAGTTCCTGGCCTTTGCGCATCACGGCAAGCACAGTTAAGATTTCGCGCGCCGTGCATACGATTCCTTCAATGTGAAGTTTTTCCAAGATTGGATGGGGATCTTCGAGCCCGCCGAGCGACGGGCGCGGGCCCTCCCGCAGATATTCCATGGCTTCTCGCGCGCGCTCCAGGGCAAGCTGGATCGTCACCAAATCGGCCTGCGGCGCAAGCGCGGGAATCCGGCTGTGGCTGATGGGGCCCGACAAGAACTCCCGCAGGAGTTCCTGGATGGCTCCAAACTCCAGCACCCGGCAAGAAAAAGAGTCCGCCATGTTAGAAGAGGGATTCGTATCGTCCATGTGAAAAGGTTGCGGTCCTCCGAGTTCCAAAAGCGCCGCGTTATAATTTGCTGGTCAGATGGGCCACGGCCTCATCCACGCTGCGGATCAAGGTCACAAGATCCATGGCCGGCGCCCTCTGCTTCTTCGAGCCGGCGCCCATCTGGCCTTCCTGCTCGAGACAGCCGATGACCGGCTGCCAATATGGAGCCATCACCAGCAAGGGCCTCGGACCGCCCATCGATCTCGCGAGCGCCGACTTGTTCATCATCTCCCACACCAGCGCCAGTTCCGCGAGCGTTCCAGTCCCACCCGGCAGGACAATATAGCCATCGCCTCGCTCAATCAGCGTCGTCAGCCGTTCCATAAAGGAGGAGGTGCGGATTTCCTCGGCAATCCACCGGTTGGCATGGGCCGGCCATATGTTGCAGGTTACCCCCACCGTGTGGCCCAGAGCTTCCTGCGCTCCCCGCGCCGAGGCTTCCATCAAGCCGCCATAGCCGCCATTGCAAACTGCCCAACCTGCCTCTGCCAGCAGCCTTCCCAACTGCTGCGCCTGGCGGTAAATTTCCGTGCCTTCATCCGGAATTGAACTTCCGAAAATTGTAACCGTTTTCATAAGAGCAAAACTCGGCAGGGCCTGGTTCTCACCGCATCAAGCTTCCCATTACATTTCTAGCGCGCCTTGCGCCCGGCTGCAAATTGCCGGTAGATTGCCAGCGCAATCCGGTCAATGACCTGCTCGGCCGCCGCCGAATGGACGGCATGATCGTTCGCCACAATGACAAAGGCCAGGCGGCGTCCCCCCGGAAGGTCCATATATCCCGAGAGCGAATTCACGTGCTCCATGGAACCTGTCTTCGCGTGGATGCGCCTTTTCGCCAGCGTGTGTTCGAAACGGTCCGCCAAAGTCCCATCGACCCCGGCCACCGGAAGCGCCTCAAAAAAGTCTTTGAAGTGGTTCGAGCGGGCCATGAATTCAAGCAGCTTGATCAGACCATCTGGACTCACCAGAGTGTCGCGCGAAAGGCCGGACCCGCCCGCAAAATAAAATCGGTCGGAAGAGATGTGGATTCCACGAGCGAAGTTGTCCAGAATTCCCACGCCCGTTTCGAGACTTCCCTCCCCGCTGAGTTGCCGGGCCATGGTCCGAAGAAGCATTTCCGCGTGCAAATTCTGGCTGACCTTGAGCGTGACCTTAATGTCTTCGCGCAGCGGCAAGGAGTCGTGCTCGGCCAGGATATTCCGCACCTCGGGCTCAGGCAAGGAGCCACCGCCCGCGCTCATCGCGGGAGATGCCTGCTGGCGAACCACCACTTTCCCGTCCACCTTTACTCCCCGCAGTTCGAGAAGCCGGCGAAACATCTCTCCGATCAACAGGGGAGGGTTCTGAACGGCCACGTCTTCGTCAACGCCGTTCGAACCCAGGGGAACGTGGCCCCAGACCTCAAGCTTCATCGAACCGGGAGCCCGGTCCACAAACACTTTGGCGGGGGCGGCGGCTGAGGTAGTTTCGACGTTGTCGTCGATCGTGTAGTAGCCTGAAGCAGGGTCCAGCGTAGTTTCCGCCGGGGTTCCCACTGCGCTTCCGGGGCGGATACTCAGCTTCAGGGAGTTGTCATTGAAGGCCAAGGCCGTGATGGGAGCGCCATAGCCCCAAACCATGTCGTCGATGGCCCAGTCGGGTCCGTAAGGTTGGTAAACGAAATAGCGATCATCCGCGACAAGATTGCCGGTGACCTCGCGGACACCTTTCGCCACTACCTGGCCGGCGAGAGCTTCGAAGTCCGCATCGGCGGGCGAGCGAACTTCTGTCTTCAAGTGATAAGGCAAAACTCGGCTGCCGAGGTTTGGATCACCGCGCCCAACCAGGATCAGGTCGGGGACACGGCCTTGGGCGTCCGGGGGATCTGAGCTTTCGACCGTTGTGCGAAAGATGAAATCGGGGCCCAGCTTGGTGAGCGCGGCGGCCGCAGTGAACAGCTTCATATTCGAAGCCGGAAGAAAAAGGTGATCCGCGTTGCGAGCGTAAAGGCATCGGCCGTCCGATAATCGAACAACCTCGATGCCCCAGAATCCCCGTCGTGCGGGGCTCGTACGCAGGATGGCGTCAATCTGGCTGGCAAGCGACCTGTAGCGCCGGGCGCTCGCCGCCGTGGGAAATGCCAGGAGGCAGGCGCTCAGGAAAAGCAGGCGCCAAGATCGATACAGACGCCGGCCGGGACGTTCAGACCCCTCAGGTGGGCATCGCCGAAAACGCCGCAACCGCACGGACTCCATCAGCCGCAGTACCCGGGAACTTGATGATTCTTGCCGGAGAACCCGTTCAGCACGCAAGCCATCGCGCCACATCCTTTGCAAAATAGGTCAAAACCATGTCTGCGCCCGCGCGCCGAATCGCCAGCAGGCTTTCCATGACGATGCGCTTGCGGTCGATCCATCCCGCGCGAGCCGCCGCCTCAATCATTGAGAACTCGCCGCTCACCTGGTAGGCGGCCAAAGGCACCTCAAACTCCCGGCGCGCCAGCGCCAGGATATCAAGATAAGGCAGCGCGGGTTTCACCATCACGATGTCCGCGCCTTCCTCGATGTCCAGAGCGATCTCCCGCAATGCCTCCCGCTGGTTGGCCGGGTCCATCTGGTAGGACCTGCGGTCACCGAACTTCGGCGCCGAATCCACCGCATCGCGGAAAGGCCCATAAAAAGCCGAAGCGTACTTGGCCGAGTAAGCCAGGATGGGAGTCTGGTTGAACCCCTGTGCATCCAGGTCGGCACGAATTCTCCCCACCCGCCCATCCATCATGTCCGAGGGCGCCGCGATGTCCGCGCCGGCTTGCACCTGAGTCAGCGCCGTTTTCCCCAGCAGTTCCAAGGTGGAGTCGTTGTCAACCTCGCCGTTCTTGATCAGGCCGCAATGCCCGTGGCTGGTGTATTCATCCAGGCAAACGTCGCAAATCAGCAAGAGTTCGGGAACGGCCTTTTTAATCTTGCGCACAGCCCTTTGGACGATTCCATCCGGGTCGTAAGCGCCCGAACCCACATCGTCTTTGCTCTCCGGAATCCCAAAGAGAATCACGGCGGGAATACCAAGGTCATAGACTCCCTTGCACTCTTCGGCCAAGAGATCGACCGACCAGCGATAATTGCCAGGCATTGAACCGATCTCGTCCTTCACGCCGGAACCCGGGCAGACGAACATGGGATAGATCAGGGAGCGCATTGAAAGGCGCGTCTCCTCGATCAGGCCTCGCAGACCCTCCGTACGGCGCAAGCGCCGAGGGCGATGAGTTGGGAAAGGCATGGCATGTCTCCTTCAGCAAATCCAATCGTACCATCGTCCGGCGCAGATCCCTTGCCTCAGGTCTGGGGCGCCCCAGCCGCTCTCCGGGCGCGAGCAGGATCAATACAACAATCGATCATGCCGCCGGAGGTTTCCGAACGATCCCACATTGGATAGGGATACCGCAACGCGAAACTCGTTCTCCTGGCGGAGCGGTCCCAGGGCAAATCTTCGATATTCGGCATCGATCGCAAAACACGAGAAATGATAACCAAACTGGCTGACAACTTGGTGGGCGACCCCTTCCACAAAGTTGTAATCGACTCCGAAGGCGCCGCTGAAGCCCTTGCTGTCCACATTGCCATAGGTGGCTACGGTGCGCAACAGGTTGTACGACGGAATTTGGGAGAGAGGCACGCTGGGCAGCACCGGCACCAATTCCGAAACCGTTCGGCTGATAAAAAAATCGGTCAGCGACAGGCCTACCGACCCGCGATGCAGATTGGAGGTGATTCCGGCGTTCAGCACGCCTCCCCCGTTGGGAGCAAAATCAGCTCGCAGTTCCGTGTCGTAGTTCGAAGACGGGGCCAACTTCAGGACCGAAACCAGCGGAGAGAGCGCTCTTCCCTGGGCAAATGCAATGCCCGTCAGGGAAGAAGTCGGCTCGTATACAATTTGCCTGCCCGGCTCGAGCGCCCCTCCGAAAGTCGGGTCGAAGTAGTAGACCTGCGAAAGCCGCAAAGAAACGAGTTCTCGCGCCTGCGGCGTTGCCGTACTGGAGCCTACGTCCTTGCGGACCAGAACCGTATTGGTCAGCGAATATTCAACCTCATTGGTTTCCGCAAGAGTATCAAGGTTGTCGAACCGGACAACGTCCATGATGTCCTGCGGATCGGTGGCCCGGACCACCCGGTAAGTGATCTCGGGCTCGATAACGTGCTTGATGAGGTAGCCGTGGATGGGATGTGCGAACACTCTTTCAAGCGCTGGCGGACGAATGTCGAGGGAGAAGTCCCCAAGAACGCGGTCCAGGCCGCTGTGATCAGCTCTGAGGCTGGTTCCGTATCGAGTAAACCGGATGCCGCCCGATGGCGTAACGTGAATATGCCAAAAGGGTTTTAGCCGCAAGGTAAACTCAGGATGAAAATCCACCCGCTCAGAAAGGTTGGCGGTGCTGAAATCCGGCTCAGAGCGTTCTACCGCCCCAATCGAAGTATCAAAGGAAAAATAAGCCGGCGAGTGGCGGATCTGCTTGTCCATGCCGGAGAAAGAAAAGCTGGGAGTATGCAGGATCGAAATGGAGTTCCCGGCTCCCCCGCTCGTCGATAAGAAGTCCTGGTAGCGGGAAAGATAAATATCGGCGCTGTAGGCGTCAAAATTCTTGGTCAGGAAGCCTGTCTGCCGGGCCTCGGAGGAGACCGCCTGAGTAAAGTTGTTGGTGAAGGTTTCCCGGAAGGCCAGGGTATTCGCATAATCCACGTCCACAACGCCTCGAAAACCACCCCACAGGTTATTGGCCTCTCCGGTCGCGTAGATGCTTTCACCCGGGGCCCGCAGTTGCCGGTTGTCAGGACTCCCTTGATCGTTAACCCCGAAAACATTGACATCGAGGCTGCTGTCGGCGCTGGGACGAGCCCGGAACTCGGCGCTCCCACCCAGACCCCGAATGCTGTAATCCTGCAGGCCCAAGGTCAGGTCCGCGCTGCGATTGATGGCCCAGTAGAAACCATCGCCAATCGTAAACCCCTTCTGACTTGAATTTCCGATCGAGGGAAGCAAAAAGCCGCTCTGGCGGGGCCGCGGCGCGATGGAATCAACTAGAATCGGCGCATAGAAGATCGGCACCCGGAGAAAGCGAAAGATGGTGCCGCGAGCCACCACCTTGTTTCCGACCTGAACGTCGGCGTGGCGGGTGCTGATGGACCATCCCGTCTGCTCGCACTGGCAGGAGGTTACGCGGCCGTCCGTGATCTTGTAAGCCAGCTCATTCAGCCTCTGGACGATTTTCGCCTGGAGATAAAAGGGACTGCCCGTTTGTACTACTCCCGGCTTCGGCTTCATATGCGGGCGCACGTAGCCCCGCCCGTGGAGAAACCAGCCCTTGCCCGTCACAACGTTGTAGTGGGCCTCGTCAGAGTCCAGGTGCGCGTCGGGACCCGTATAGCTGACATGCCCCTTGGCCACAATTTCCCCTGTCGCGCTATTGTACGTAACCTCGTCAGCCCGGACACTTGTATCCGCGTAGGTCACCTCGACGTGCCCCTTCAGGTCATAGATATCTCCGTTCTTCTCCTGCGAGTCCGCGTGAACGGTGACCGTCGAGTTTTGACTTTGCAGTTCAGAGGGGATGAAAGGGGATTGCTGTCCAAACAGGTTAAGGCTCTGGCCGGCCAGCATCGCGCTGAACAAAGCCAGGAGACGGAATCGAGAGCTTCTTCGTAGGCGAGAAAAGGATAAACCCATAGGATTGTTGAAGGTAGTATTTTACTCGCAAACCCTTTGTGCGGCCGCACGAATTTGCTAAGATAATATGGAAAATGTGAGACGCTGGACAGGGGGATTGACCCACGGTGAAATGCCCGAAATGCGGTTTCGTTAGCTTTCCTGGCCTCGATCAATGTAAGAAGTGTGGCCACCACCTCAGTCCGGTCGAAAATCAGCAGCCGGGAATTCCTCCCCTCTTTCGCCGGCCTGCCGCGGAATCGGTCCAGCCGCCTGCCCCGCTTTCGCCGCAGCGCGACGGGAAGGAACTAGGTTCCCTGCTAGAAGAGCGAGACCTGAACCCCACAAGCGAACCGGGGAAGCGATTCCTGGACCCGCCCGAGCCGGGCGCCACAGGGGCAGCACCCTCTGGGTCTGCGGGGCCGCTTGATTGGCAGAAAGAGCTTTCGGAGCGCATGCAGGAGTTCCGCCGCCGGCGCGCTCTCATTAGTACGGGCAAAGAAGACGACGAAAAAAGATTCGGCCTTGATTTCAAGCCCACTGCCTCCGATCCAGATGAAACTGAGGCGCAGCCGAAACTCCTCGAGTTCCCTTCTTTTGATGAATTGAATTTGCGGGAAGACACTCCCCAGGTTTCAGATCCGGATTTGGGCACCTTGGCTCTGGAAACGCCACACGACGAGACTGACTTCCGAGAAGCCGCAAGTGAACCTCGCAGACCAATTCGCAGGGAACCGCCTGCTCCCTCAGCTCCGCTGGAGATTGAGCTGGAGTCTTCGGCGGCGTCCGCCGGCATTGTCGGCGGGAAGGGGAACGCCTCGGTGCTCCGGGTCGCGTCTCTGAGCAAACGCTTTTTTGCGGGCATTTTCGACCTCATGGTGCTGGCCTCCGCCGCCGGGGTGTTCACGCTGATCTTCTGGCAAGCGGGGGGACGATTGCCTTTACTGCCTCTCAACTTGGCGGTCGCGGTGGTAATCGGAGTTATCTTTCTCCTGGCTTACTTTGGAGTGTTCACGGTATTCGCCTCCGGCACTCCGGGGTTGATCTGGGCGGGCCTGGAAGTGCGCACCTTTGAGGGCAATCCCCCGAAGCGGATCGACTGCTTCTGGCGCTCTTTCGGATACCTGGTCTCGGTTTCAGCCTTGCTCCTTGGTTTTATCTGGGCGCTGGTGGACGGCGAGGGGTTGACATGGCATGATCGCATGTCCAGAACTTTCCTCGTCGACGTACGGGATTGGGAAACCCTTCAGGCCACAACGTCAGTTCCGACGTAGGGGCATGGCCTGCCAAGGGCCGGAGTTCGAAGCATGAGAGGTTCGCGGTTCCTCAATCAGAAACTGGGCAAGCGGACGAACCGAAAGTCCAGGTTGTTAAAGGCGCGCCTCGAAATCCAGCGGACTCTCAAGCGGCCGGCCACGGGAAACGCCTCCTCGCCGAAGAAAATGCCTTCCCAGTGAACGGCCCCACCCGGGGGCTCATCCAGAATCAAATCCTTCGGCAAAAGCAAGACGCCTTCGCTTGAGGGCAAATCAATTTGGGTGGACTGTGCGGTCGCAGCGAGGAGGAGACGGGAGCGGCAGCGGCCCGGAAACTTTCCAGTGAACATGCTCACACTTTTTGGACTCTTTGCGGTGACGGCAATGCTGGTGTGTTACGCTCTGGAGAAGCGCAGCCCTTGGTTCGTCCTGATGTTCGCTCTGGCGTGCGCGATGGGATCGGTGTACGGATTTCTTCAGGGCGCTTGGCCGTTCGGACTGGTGGAATCGGTCTGGGCCGTCGTGGCAGTGCGGCGCTGGTGGAATGAGAGAACCTGACCCAGCCCATGAGCGGGTTGCGCTTCCCGCGGCAATGCCTCCCAGTAACCAGTCTGAAAACAATAAGTTAAGATGCTCAAAAAGGCGATGGTCTCCGGCTGCTTGAGGCCCGCTTAAACAAGCAGCCCAAGACGAATCGCCGCCGTCTTCGTTGACAACAAATCCAGCAAACGCGTAGCATAAGAGGTTTCGGCGCGATGGGCGGCGTTTGTTCTGGGGGCACACGGACTCTGGGCGTGGTCAAACTATGCGACTAGCTTACTTGGATTGTTCTTCGGGAATTAGCGGCGACATGTTTCTGGCGGCGCTGCTCGACGCCGGGGTGGAGTTTGCCCGCTTGCAGGAGGAACTGAAAAAGCTGCCTCTGGGAACCTACGAATTCACGCAAAGCCGGGTGATGCGGCGAGGACTGGCAGGCAACCACGTGGAAATCGAGGTGCCGGGCAAGCAGCCGCACCGGCATCTGAGCCACATCGAAGCGCTGATCGGCGGCGCGCCGATCCCCGAGCCCGTAAAGCAGACCGCGCTCCGAATCTTCCGCCGCCTCGGCGAAGTGGAAGCCCGGCTCCATAATGTGAGCGTCGAGAAGATTCACTTTCACGAAGTGGGGGCGGTGGATGCGATCCTGGACATCGTGGGAGTATGCCTGGGCTTCGACCTGCTGGGAAATCCGGAACTGACCTGCTCACCCTTGAACGTGGGAGGCGGGCGCGTGGAGGCGGCGCACGGTTCCCTGCCCGTTCCGGCGCCGGCGACCGCGGAATTGCTGAAAGGCATCCCGATTTATTCTTCCGGGGTCGAGGGCGAACTGGTGACGCCCACGGGCGCCGCTCTGGTCGCCGAGCTGGCCTCCAGTTTCGGGCCCATGCCGCGGATGATAGTTGAGAAGATCGGCTATGGGGCCGGGACAAAAGATTTTCCCTCCCATCCCAACCTGGCGCGGCTTTTTGTGGGCGAGAGCACGGACGTTATGAAATCTTCGCCCGGCGCCGCGGGCGACGAAATGGTCTCCGTGATCGAAGCGAATGTGGACGACATGAGTCCGCAACTTTACGGATATCTGGCAGAGAAGGCGCTCGCGGCGGGCGCGCTGGACGTGACTTGCACTTCCGTTCAGATGAAGAAGAACCGCCCGGGGCTGCTGCTGACCGTTCTTTCGAGACTGGAAGCGTGTGACGCGCTCGCCGATCTCCTCTTCGAGCAGACCACCACGATTGGCGTCCGGATTTATGAAGCGCGCCGCAAAATCCTGGAGCGCGAGTTGGTGACGGTCGAGACGCCCTACGGCCCGGTGCGGGTCAAAGTCGCCAGGCGTAACGGGAAGGAAATGAACGCCGCGCCGGAATTCGAGGATTGCCGGTGGCTGGCCGAGGAAAAGTCCGTGCCGCTCAAGGAAGTCATCATCGCGGCGCAGGCGGCCTATCGGAAATTGAGTGATTGAGTGATTCAGTGATTGGTGATTGAGCGAATTGGTGATTGAGAGATTGGGTGATCGGGCGATTGAATGATTGACCATCTGGGATTCGTTTTTCAATCGCTCGATCACTGAATCGCCAATCATCGACTACTTGTCATTCCGAGCCCTTCGCTTGTCATCCTGAGCCCGCGAGGATCGGCTGTACCGGCGAGCTATGCTCGCCGCTGTCCTGGTGAGTGAGGTTATGGCGTGCCCAACCAACCCCTCACCCGGCGGCTCGTGCCGCCGCCCTCTCCCCGCGGGAGAGGGATGTGAGGAGAATGATTTTGCCGTTGTACCGGCGAGCGAGGGCAAGCACTGCTTGCCTGCTCGCCGCCCGGGGACTGCGGCGATCATAGATCGCCGGTACAGCAGATCGCCGGTACAGTAGCTCGCCGGTACAACGGGACCGGTAATGTGATTGAATGAAGGAAATGGATAAATTCTACTTAACGACTCCGCTCTATTATCCCAATGCCCGCCCGCACGTCGGCTCGGCGTACACAACCATCGTCTGTGACGTGGTGGCGCGTTACAAGCGCATGTGCGGCTACGATGTGGCGTTTTTGACCGGCACGGACGAGCACGGAGAAAAGCTCCAGCGCGCCGCGGAGGCCGCCGGGCTCGCGCCTGCGGACTTTGTGGCAGAGAAGCGGCAGCTTTTTATCGAGCTCTGGAAAAAGCTGGGAATCGATTACAGCCACTTCGTCTATACCGACCAGCCGGACCACGCGACGAGCGTCCAGCGGCTGATCCGGCTGGCTCAGAAGAACGGCTACATTTACAAAAGCCACTACCAGGGCCGCTATTGCATTCACGACGAGCGATATGTCTCCGACGGCACCGAGCCCGCCAACTGCGACATCTGCGGCCGGCCGGCGGAATTGATCAACGAGGAAAATTATTTCTTCAAGCTCTCGGCGTTTGAGAAGCCGCTGCTAGAACTCTACGAGCGACACGAGAAAGACCCGAGTCAGCCCGCATTCGTGCAACCCGATTTTCGAATGAACGAAGTGAAGAGCTTCGTCAAGGGCGGCTTGCGGGACATTTCCATCAGCCGGCGGCGGCTCAAGTGGGGCATTCCCTGGCCGGACGATCCCGAAGAGGTCGTTTACGTCTGGTACGACGCGCTCGCGGGTTACATGACCGGCATCGGGTACGCGCAAGAGGAAAACGGCAGCGCGGAGTTCCAGAAACTCTGGCCGGCCAATCTTCACATGATCGGCAAAGATATCCTCCGCTTCCATGCCGTCTATTGGCCGGCGTTTTTGCTGGCCGCCGACCTGCCTCTGCCCAAAACCATCTTCGCCCACGGCTGGATCTATTACGAGCAGGACAAGATGTCGAAATCGAAGGGCAACGTGGTTTATCCCGAGCCGATTGTGGACGCGCTCGATTCGTTTGGCGCGCCCGGCAACGACGCTCTGCGCTACTACCTGCTGCGCGACACGCCTTTCGGCCAGGATGCGAGCTTTTCCTACGAGGGCCTGATCCAGCGCTACAACTCGGACCTCGCGAATGACCTGGGGAATTTGGCCCAGCGAACGATCACGATGATCAATCGTTATTTCGATGGTCGGTTGCCGAAGCCCGTGACCGGACCAACCAATTTGGAAATTGAGGTGCTGAAGGCGGAATCCTTCGGCGGCTCGTATCAAAGTGCCACAACCACGACCACTTTGACCGGTGAAATCAGCGCATACAGGTCGTCCTTTGACAAATTTCATCTTGCACCAGCAGTATTAGCAATCTGGACGTTGATTTCCAGGCTGAACGGCTATTTAGTAAAGGAGCAGCCGTGGAAACTAGCCGAGTCAAAGAGTGAGGAAGATCGCTCGCTACTAGCACTCACTCTCTACACAGCGGCAGACCTACTTCGCACTATCACGATTCTGTTGTACCCCCTCCTCCCGCACAGTTCAGAGCGTTTATGGGAACAGCTCGGCTGCGAAGGCGACATTAGAGATCAAAGATTTGATGATTTGAAATGGCAAACCCTCAAGCCAGGAACAAAGGTCGGCAAGCCCGAGCCGATTTTTCCCCGTCTCGACAAAGAGGCAACCTTGGCCAAGCTTCACGAGCTTGCCGAAGCCGACAACGACAGAGACAAACCGAAGGAGGCATCGAAACCAGTGGAATCAGAAACGCCCAAAGCGCCCGAATCCCCTAGTAGCACGGGCTTCCAGCCCGTGAAAGAAGACACGGCCAAGATGGCCGAGTCACAAACACCGAGCACCCAGTCCGCAGCACCCAGCGCCTCTGAAAAAATCTCGATCGACGATTTTGCCAAAGTGGAGATGCGCGTGGGGGAAATCATTGCCGCCGAGCCCGTCCCGAAGGCAGACAAACTGCTCAAGCTTCAGGTCGATATCGGTACGGAAGTCCGCCAGGTGTGCGCGGGCATCGCTCAACACTACCAGCCCGAACAGTTGATCGGCATGAAGGTGGTGATTGTCACCAACCTGCAGCCGCGCAAACTGCGCGGGATTGAATCGAACGGCATGATCGTTGCCGCCTCCGCCGGCGATGACGGGCGCCCGGTGCTGGCGACGTTCAAGGAAGACGTGCCCAAGGGCGCAAGGCTCAGGTGATTTCCGCGCGACGTCATCCTGAGCCCGTTCGCCCTCCGCTTGCGAACGGCCCTGAGCGAAGCGAAGGGGCTCCGGCTAAACTTCGCGAAGGATCTGCTTTGTCTGCTTTCAGGAAGACAGAGTTCATGCTTCGCGGAATTGAACGGGAGAGAAAAACAGATTCCTCGCTGTGCTCGGAATGACCAGGTATTTGTAATTCATCGATTGAGCCATTAAGCGATTGGAAAACGCCGAAACCGCAGCCAACTGGTCAATCACCAATCACTCAATCACAAATCACCAATGACCCTCGTCGATTCTCACTGTCACCTTGACGATGCGCAGTTTAACGCCGACCGCGAGGAAGTGATCGCTCGCGCCCGCGCCCGGGGTGTCGGCCGGCTGCTGACGGTGGGCGGAGGCAGCGGCCCGGATGATCTGGCGGTGGGGATTCCCATCGCGGCGCGCTACGACTGGATCTATACCAGCGTGGGGATTCATCCCCATGAGGCACTGCGCGCGGAAGCAAGGCACTTTGAGATGCTCCGGCAAGCGGCGGGGGAGCAAAAGGTGATTGCGGTGGGTGAGATCGGCCTGGACTACTATTACGATCATTCGCCGCGGGAAATCCAAAAGCAGGTTCTTGCCAGCCAGTTGGAAATCGCCCAGGAAGCGAACCTGCCCGTGATTATCCACTGCCGGGATGCCTGGGGGGATTTAAAGGAAATCATCGGGCGGCATTGTGCCTCCCGCGGCCTGCGCGGGATTCTTCACTGTTTTACGGGGAGCCGCGAGGACGCTTTTGCGTTTCTGGATTGGGGGTTTCTGGTTTCCTTTGCGGGAAACCTCACCTTCAAGAAGGCGGAGGCGTTGCGCGCCGTGGCAAGTGAAATTCCGCTCGATCGCCTGCTGACGGAAACGGACAGCCCTTATTTGGCTCCGGTGCCCAATCGCGGCAAACGCAATGAGCCGGCTTCCGTCGAGGAAGTCACGAGGCAACTCGCCGGCCTTCGTCAGCTGAGCGTCGAGGAGATGGGGGCAATCGCCAGTCAAAATTTCGCGCGATTTTTCTCCCTCTGTACCGGCGATCTATGATCGCCGCAACCCCGCGGCGTCGAGCATAGCTCGACGGTACAATACAGACCCACTGTACCAGCGATCTGCTGTACCGGCGATCTATGATCGCCGCAATTCCACGGCGTCGAGCATAGCTCGACGGTACAGTTCCACGGCACAGCTCGACGGTACAGCGAGCGTTCGCTACAATTAGCGTCATGCACAAGCCGCGCCTGCGACGCCTGGAATGGCTGTACACAAACCGGCCTCTGTTCTTTGTCACCACCACCACCTGTCAGAAGCGCCGCCTGCTCGACCATGGCATTGTGCACCGGGCCTTCATGGCTTTTTCCAACGAAGCCGCCCGGCGAGGGGTTTTCGTGGGGCGCTACGTTCTGATGCCCGACCACCTCCATCTGTTTGTGGCCATCGCGCCGGGCGGCCTGGAACTCTCGAAGTGGGTCCAAATCCTGAAGGTCACGATGGCTAAGGCGCTGCGCTCGCAGGGGCACGCCGGCCCCTATTGGAATAAAGGCTTCTTCGATCATCTTCTGCGCTCAGCCGAATCTTGCCGGCTGAAATGGGAATACGTAAGGGACAATCCGCTGCGCGCCGGGCTGGTGGAAGAGCCCAAACAATGGCCTTATCAAGGCGAGATATTCCGGCTGGATTGGCAACTCTAGCAGCGATCGACTGTACCGGCGATCTATGATCGCCGCAATCCCACGACGTCGAGCATAGCTCGACGGTACAATACAGACCCTCTGTACCGGCGATCTGTGATCGCCGCCGTGCCGCAGCGTCGAGCATAGCTCGACGGTACAGTTCCACGGTACAACACGACGTTACAACATGAGGGCTCAGCAAGGCGGCAGCGGAACCGGCGATCTGTGATCGCCGCAATCCCGGGGCTTCGAGCATAGCTCGACGGTACAGCCCAAAGTGGGTCATTCACTCAATCGCAAATTGGCAAATCACTCAATCGCCAATGGCTTATGAAGGAGAGGCTTTTCTTCCAGAGGCTTTTGTGCGAGGATGAAACATCAACGCAGCGGTTTCGACGCTTCGACATCCGGCCACATTCCGCACTCTAAGAGAGCAAAGGTGGGAGAGGGAAATCGGCGCTTGGCGACTACCAAACTTCTGACAGCCAAAGAAGTATTTGACCTGGTCCGCGAAGACCTGGAACGGGTGGAAGAGGAATTCTGCCAGCAAAGCGCCTCGAGCATCCAGCTCATCACGGAAATCGGCCAATACCTTCAGGTAAGCGGCGGCAAGCGGCTGAGGCCCGTCCTCGTCCTGCTGGCCGCCAAAATGCTGTCATTTGAAGGGCCCGCGGCCATCCGTCTGGGCGCCGCTTTTGAAATGATTCATACCGCCACCCTGGTGCATGACGACGTCATTGACAAGGCGGAAACGCGGCGGGGCCGCCCTTCCATCAATTCCCGCTGGGGGAACCACATGAGCGTGCTGGCCGGCGACTGGCTTTACATGCAGGCCTTCAGCATCGCGCTGGCGGAGCGGAATTTCAAGATCCTCGATCTCCTCATCGGCTTGACGCAAGTGATGGTGGAAGGAGAGTTGCTGCAACTGGCCTCCATCCGAAAACCCGGCGTGACCGAAGACGACTATTTTGAGCTGACCTATCGCAAGACCGCCTGCTTGTTTTCCGCGTGCGTTCGCGCCGGCGCGCTGCTGGCCGACCGGCCGGAAGAAGAAGAAAACCGCCTGGCCTCCTACGGGGTCAATCTGGGACTGGCGTTCCAACTCATCGACGACGTTCTGGATTTTACTTCGTCCGAAAAGAAGCTCGGCAAACCCATTGGCAATGACCTGCGGGAAGGCAAGGTAACGCTGCCGCTCGTCTACCTTTTGCAGGAGTGTACCCCCGAGGAGGCTCGGAAACTGGTGCGAATCTTTGAGGACGGCGGGTTTCAGAATGTGGCGTTCGCGGAGATTTTGGAATTAGTCGAGCGGTACGGCGCGCTCGGAGCGGCTCGCGACAAGGCGAAAGACTTCGCCGAAGAGGCGAAGCGCTGCCTGGACATTTTTCCCGATTCCGTTTACAAAGACGCTTTAATGTCCCTGCCGGATTTCATTATCGCGCGCGAATCTTGATGGGGTTTTCCCTCTCATTCGATGAAGCACCCCTATGAAATTGAGGTGAAGCTAAAGGTCTCCGCGCTCTCTCCTTTGAAGCGGCGGCTCAGGGAATTGGGATTCGCGGTGGTTCACCGGCGGCACTTTGAAGGGAACGATGTTTTTGACTTCGTCGATTTGCGGCTGCGCCGGTCCCGCGCCTTGCTGCGCTTGCGCACGGCAGGCCGCCGAACTATCG
Organism: Terriglobia bacterium; assembly: GCA_035532595.1. Taxonomy (GTDB): domain Bacteria; phylum Acidobacteriota; class Terriglobia; order UBA7540; family UBA7540; genus JAMCXS01. The sequence goes on from DATKQU010000016.1 coordinate 31,447, forward strand.
TGACCTTCAAGGGGACCCCGCGCCCCTCCGCTCGCTATAAGGTTCGCAAGGAGATCGAGACGGAGGTCGAGGACGGGGCGCGGCTCCGGGGGATCTTCAAGGCGCTCGGACTGCGTCCGGTTTTTCGCTATGAAAAATATCGGACAGCCTATGGGGTAAAGGACCGGCGTAAAATCGCTGGCAGCCCGGCTCTCCTCTATGACGAAACGCCGATCGGAAATTACGTGGAATTGGAAGGCCCCAGAAAGTGGATCGACAAGGTGGCGCGGCAGCTCGGCTACCGCCACAAGGACTACATCACGGCGAGCTATGCCACCCTCTACCAGGGGTATTGCCGGAAAAAGGGAATCCAGCCGGGGAATATGGTTTTCCCGAAGTAACAATTCTCCGTTGGGTTCCCGGTCAGGTTGGACTATAATGATGGTGTATTCTGCACAGAGTGTGCGCACCAGGAGGAAACTGAAAAATGGAAGGATTGCTTCAACCAACACACCTTTTCTTTATTTTGCTGATTGTGTTGATCATTTTCGGGCCAGGAAAGTTACCTGATCTGGGTCGAGGGTTAGGCAAGGGAATCAGGGAATTCAAGGACGCTATCAAAGGCGGCATCGACAAGCCTTCGGAAAAGCCTGAAGAAGAAAAGAAAGGCTGACACGAACCCCTCCTCCTGGTTAGCGCTGGGTAAAACTTCTGGCGAACTTCAAGATCAGCTCCACGACAATTAGCGTGCGGGAGTGAGATTTTGCGGGCTCAGGGCGGGGCGAGGCCTTCACCAATCTCCTCTCGGCGGTGCGCCCTTCCCAGCGACCTGTGGGTCGCTGGATAGCGCATGCGGAGAGCGTCCTGCATTGACGGGCATTTTGGGGCTATGCTATAAAATGAAGTTCCGGCTGAGTGAGCTGTCCCGGCCGTACACTCCTCGGTAGCTCAATGGTAGAGCATTCGGCTGTTAACCGAAGGGTTGCAGGTTCGAATCCTGCCCGAGGAGCCAATCTTTTCAATAAGTTCGAGAGCACTTGCTTTGCCCCGAAACGTGAGGATCGCAGGGGCTCGGCCTCCAACTTTCGCGCTTTTACCTTCCATGACCTTGACCGCTTCCTTCCCATAGTCTTGATCCTTTCCCTCCTCATCCCACTCTCACATTAACCGGCATCGGTCGTCAATTCGCTGCCTGGGGAACGCATTACCGCGGAGTTTGAATTGTGCTATTCTCAAACGGGCAATGAGGAGCTGGCCGGCGAGACACACAGGACTCGGGAGCACCCCGCGTTTCAGGCCTGCCTGATCATATTAAAGCATCTTATGAATGCCTCGATGTTGAACCTTTCCTACGCCTTAAAGAGACGTTTGTCGCGACTTTTGCTCGCGATCTTCATGGTCTTGGCGCCCTCCTGGCGGGCAAAAGGCGACGCGGGTAGCGGCGCCAGATCCCGGCAGCCCTGCCTCAGCGCTTCGCAAATGCTTCAGTTCGCAAACTCCCTCGAAGCTGAGGATCTTCGCGACGCTTACCCAGTTGCCGTCAAGCTTGCTTTCGCTAACGCGCCCCTGGGTGTAGCAGCTTTTGAGGAGAATCGATCTTTCGTCTATGCGGCGGGTGTCGCACCTTGGCCGGGCGGCGCTGGCAAGAGCCGCGAACCAAGCCGATTAATTCGCCGCTGGATTGTGTTAAAGCCCTCGATATTCATTATTGACGACGAAATCCTGGGCGCGGGCTCGCCGGCGGCTGGTCCGCCGTGCATTGACTCGCGGGCCGTCCCCCAAGTCGCAGGCCGCACATTCCGCATCCAGGAAGGCGACGGCAGCCTCGCAGGAGAGGTCCTTCTTCCTCAAAAGGCTCAACTCCGCGTTAAGCGGCTCTCCCCGGGCGGTCCGGAATTGGCGGGATACCGCATCGAGTGGGCGTCGCCAGAACCCCGGCCCGGCACAAGATTCGTCTGCGTGTTGAATTCGATCGGCGGCAATCCGAAAGGGGCGCGCGTCCACTCCGAATCGACAAGCCAGGACGGGCTGGAAAGCTTAACGATCACCACCGGCGGAAAGGTCTTCCATCTTGAGCTTCCTCCTTTGAACGAGGACGCAGGGAGGATCGAAGTCTCAAACTTGCAGGGCAAGATTCTGCTGACCAACCGGCCCTTTCCCTCGGGCATTCTGCCGCACGGGCCCGAGGGGAGCCGCTTGCTTGAGGAGTGGGACCGCGACTATCAAGGCAAAAAACCTCCTCCTTGGGATATTCGGAGGCCCGCCGATGAACTTCAAAAGGCGGTTGAGTCAGGGACCGTTCACGCCTGCCGGGCGGTTGATCTATGCTGCGGGTCGGGAACCGATGCCATCTATCTGGCCCGACACGGATTTCAGGTTACGGCGATTGACATCGCTCCCACAGCGCTAAGCCAGGCCTTGCGAAAAGCCGAATCCGCGGGAGTAACCGTCGATTGGATGCTGGCGGATGTGCTGGCGCTCCCGAATTTGAAGACCTTTGACTTTATCTACGATCGTGGGTGCTATCATGTCGTGCGGGATCAAAACCTGGAGGCTTACCTCGATACCCTTCGCCGGATTTCGCATCCGGGCACAGAAATGCTTCTCCTGGCCGCCCGGCGCGATGCCCAACAAGGCTCCGGCAGCCTTTCGGGAGTGACGGAGGATGAGCTGCGTTTCGACTTTCTTCCCTTATTCGACATCGAAAAACTGCAAGCGATCAGGCTCGAGAGCAACGAACCCGGCCCGGGACCTCCCGGCTGGGTGGTTCTCATGCGTCGAAAGGCACAGCCTTGAAACACAAACCTTCAGGAGCTGCCAGACATCTTGTTGGGTAAACCGGGGTGGCTTACAATTGCGCGCAGGAGAAATTTTCCTCACCCCTGGCCGGTCGATTTCATAAAATTGAGGGAGTCATGCTAATTTGGTTTGCTTCTTATCGTTCAATCCCCAAGACGGCAGCTCGCCGAGCGTCCATCGTGGCTCTTTTGGCCGCCGCTATCTTAAGCGCCCAGGGATTGCGGGCACAGAGTTCATCTCCAAGTCTCGACGATTACTTTCACCGTGCGGCGCAATTGGAGAAGCAGCAGGATTATGCGGGCGCGGAAAAGGTCTATCAGGAAGCGGCGAAAACTTTCCCCAACCAACCCGAAGTGTTAAAGAGGCTGGGGATTGTCTATCAGACTGAATTGAAGTTCCAGGAATCGATCGAGACCTTTCAGCAGGTGTTGCGCCAAGCCCCTGAGTATCCCGAGGTCAATTTCTATGAAGGACTCTCTTACTTCGGCCTGAACCGCCTCCAGGACGCGCTCGCGGCGTTTAACCGTGAACTCGAGGCCAATCCCAGTTATCGCGCGGCGCATTACTACGAAGCTATGGTTTTTGAGTCCCTGGGCCGCAACGCCGATGCCTTGGCGCAATTCGAAGCCGTTTTGAAGGAAAACCCGAATGACAAGCAAGCCCTTTATCAGCTCATTCGGTTCTACAAGGCGGCGACGCTACAGGCCATCAACCAACTTGGGAATTTGAGTCCGGACTCGATCTACATGCATATGTTAAAAGGTCAGAGCTACGAGGACGAAGGGAAATTTACGGAGGCGATCGCAAACTTTAAAGCGGTATTGAAGGAGAACCCGAATTTCCCGGGCGCCCATTTCGCTTTGGGGGAAACTTACTGGAAAAATGTCGACTACAAAGATGCTGAGCCGGAACTCCGCGCCGCTCTGAAGGAAGATCCGAATCACCCCTTGGCCAACTACTATCTGGGCGACATCCTGATGAAGAGCCAGAGGATCAAAGAAGCCATCCCGCCGCTCCAAACCACGGTGGCCGGCGACCCTCAATTCGTGCTGGCCTATTTCCAGCTCGGCAAGTGTTACCAGGCGGAAGGAAAGTTTCAGGAGGCGCTCAAGTATTTGCTGGAGGCGGAGAAACTGGACCCCGGCGACAAAATGACCCATTACCAACTCGGCCAGCTTTACCTGCGGCTCAAGCAGCCGGACAAGGCACAGTCTGAAATGGCCATGTTCCGGGATTTATATGCCAAGGAGAGAGCCAAAGCGGCCAAGAAAGAACAACGGTCCGTGGAGAGCATGGAACATGCCCCCAAGCCGGGAAACTGACCGGCGATCCGCTGGAATCCGCGTCCAGGCTTGCCCCAGGGCACCTTCTTAGGTGCCACGGCAAGCTACCAGGGAGCAAGTTGGCGGCTCGCCGCCGCAACGCTCGCCGCAAGTAAAAAGAAGGCTGGCTCCTGAACGTCCCCCAGGTTTGAAAGCGCTATGGAAAGAACATGTCTTGTAAAGCTGGTTAGCGCCCTCGGACTGGTTCTTCTAACTCTCCCCGCGGGGCGAGCCCAAAGCTCCCCGCCTGGCACTCCGAGCGTAGCGTCTCAGGCAGCCGAATTTATGAAGGCGCGGAACTATGAGGCGGCCGAAAAAGCCTATCAGCAAGCCTTGGTTCAGGCGCCCGGCGATCCGGAACTCCTCAAAGGTCTCGGGGCCGCGTACCAGCAGCAGGGCAAATACGAAGAGTCTGTTGAGGTCTTCCAAAAGATCCTGAAGCGCGCGCCTTTGTACCCGGAGGTCAACGCGCTCTTGGGGATTTCCTACTATGCCATGAACAAGTTTCAGGAAGCCGTCCAGGCCTGCCAAAAGGAACTGGAGGGCAATCCCCAGAGCGAAAAAGCGCGATTTTATATGGCTTTGGCGCTTCATTCAGAAAACAAGCTTTATCCGGCGATTCAGCAACTGGAACATCTGCGCGCCGGTCATCCCCAGGAAGCTCCCGTCCTTTACTTGCTGACGGAGTACTACAACGAAGCGTCCCGGCAGACCGCGCAGCAGCTTTCCCAGCTTGCTCCCGACTCCGCCTGGGACCATGCCATGAGTGCGGAATTCTATGCCCGCGGCGAGCAATTTGGCAGGGCGATCGACGAATATCATCTGGTTTTAGCCAAGGACCCGACTTTCCCGGGGGTACACTTTGCGCTAGGGCAGATCTACTGGCGGCAGAGAGATTCCGAGCACGCCATGCCAGAACTTCGCCTGGCGCTCAAGGAAGACCCCAATCAGCCCCTGGCCCATTTTTATGTGGGGACCATCCTTGCCGAAGAGGAGCATTACCAGGAGGCCATGCCTCACCTCAAGCTCGCTCTTTCCGTCTACCCTGACCTGAAACGGGCGTATTTCCTGCTGGGAAAGTGCTACGCCGGAACCGGCAAGCCGCAGCAGGCCGTCGAATTGTTTCAGAAGGCCATTGCGCTGGACTCCTCCTACAAGGAAGCCCATTTCCAGCTATATCAGCTCTATGGCCGGCTGCGCGAGAAGGAGAAAAGCCAGGAACAACTGAAGATATTTGAGGCGCTGAATCGCAGAGATAGCCAAGCTGACAAAGAGAAACTACAGAAGCAAGTGCAAGAGCAAAAAGCCTCTGAGGCTCACTGAAATCTTACTTCGGAACTCCTGACAAACACCAAGACGCTGCCCCGCCCCCAGCCCCGTCATGCTGTGCTGTGTCCGTTCGCACGTCATCCGGAGGCCCTCGCCTATCATCTCGAGCCCGTGGCACGTCACTCCAAGCCCGTTCGCCCTCCGCTCGCGAACGGCCCTGAGCAGAGCGAAGGTGCCCGCAATGAGAAGCCTCCACATCACCTGTCATTCTGAGGCCGGTTTTTGGCCGAAGAATCTGCTTTCCCGAAGTCCATTGTAGCGGCGAACTGCGTTCGCCGGATCGGCGAGCATAGCTCGCCGCTACAGCAGATTCCTCGCGGAGTTTACCCTGAGCAAAAAGCAAAAGAGGATGGACGCCATTTACGGCGCCCATCCTCTTTGCGGTTGATGAGACGGGTTAGAAGTTGATCTTCAACCCAAACTGAATTTCACGCGGGAAATTGCCCTGGCCGGAAATGTGGCCGAAGCCGGCGAGGCCAGAGGTAATCGTGGTGCCTTGGAGGGTTGACCCGTACTGGTCGCCCCCCTGATCAAAGCCGAAGAGCGTGCGGTTGAAGATGTTCAGGAAGTCGGCGCGCAATTCGACATTCACCCGTTCGGTAATGTTGGTCTGCTTGACCAGGGAAATGTCTTCGTTGAAGTACGGGAACCGCCGAATCCCGCCATTGGTGACGGGCGCATTCCCAAGGGTAAATGGGGCCGGAAGCGACCAGGCAGCGAGGTTAAGCGTAGAGCCCGCCGCACCCAAGGCATTGGGGTCCCAAGTGCCAAGTAAGGCCGCGATCGATTTCTGGGGCACCCCCGGCACAACATTCGGGCGCGTGAGGAAGCTGTTGGCCCCAAAGTAGGGGCTCAGGGGGTTGGTGCCCGTCATGACTTCCTGCGGCTCGCCCGCCCGGTACTGCTGGACGCCCGCGATGCTCCACCCTCCAATCACCTTGTCGGCCAGGCCGCTGGTGTTGGCAAATCGCTTGCCGTGGCCGAAGGGCAACTGGTACTGGTAAGCAAAGATCAGGTTTTCGGGATAATCGTTCAGACTCAGCGACTTCTCCGCCCGCGCGTTGTAGAAATCCTGCGTGAAGCCGGAAAATTCGTTGAACAGACTTCCTGCGTCCGTGAGGGTCTTGGACCAAGTGAAAGACGCCAGGAAAGTCAGGCCCGAGGAAAAACGCTTCCGGGCCTGAACCTGGAGGGCATTATAGCTCGAACGGCCCACCGCTTCGCCGAAATCCCGCATTTGGGAAAGCCCCTCAACCGTGTCCGTCTGGTACTGCGGATACGGACGCAGCGCTTGGCCGAGCAGTGCGCCTCCGCCCCATAGGGTTTGGAATCCCGCGAAGGGAGAGTGGTCGCCCGTCGCCGGGTCAATGGGCATCGCCAGCACCACCGGAAGAGCCTGCACCTGCGCGTTGGAGATGGGATCAAAGAGCAGTGCCCCGTACTTGAGGTTGGTAGTGTTCACGGCATTGGTGTTCATAAGGCGGCTGGACAAGTGGGTCCCCCTCGTGCCGACATAGGCCACGTCAAGAACAACCTGCCCCGGGAGTTCGCGCTGCACATCAAGCGTCCAGTTTTGAATGTAGGGTAGATTGCCGTCCCCAGGGTAAGCGCCAAAGGTCGGCGGCCCTTGCCCATTCTGGTAAGTGGGATTGATAAACGGCGGCGGAATGAAATTTGAAGCGGGCCAGCCGCCGGAAAGAGTAAAGGCCGGCAACGCTCCTGTGGCCCCGGCGATGGTCTGGTTCTCCTGGATTCCATTCGAAGCGCTAAAGCCCAATTGGGTCCAGTTGGAACCGAAGGGGCGATAGCCTCCGCCCGACGAATAGATGATCCCGTAGCCACTTCGGACAACGGTCTTATCGTCGATCGCATAGGCAAGTCCAATGCGCGGACCAAGAGCCTTGGTGTCCGTCTGCACTGGGGAGCGCTTCGATGAGCTGGCGAAGGTGAGAGCTCCTGGAAGTCCTCCGGCACCCGGGTTGGGAGCCAGCGGGTCGAACCAGGACCTGACGTTATGGGCATCCACCACCGGGCGCATCAGTTCGTAACGAAGCCCCAGGTTGAGGGTCAGCTTGGAAGTCATCTTGTAATCGTCCTGGATATAGCCTGCATAGCGGGAAGTACGCTCCGCAGCTTCCGCCAGGGTGATTCCCGCCAAGCCCGTGCTGACATCTCCTAACAGGAAACCCGCTGCCCCCAACCCCGTGCACGCAGTACCCGGACTGCAGTTGTCGCTGTAAAAGCCTCCGGGCAGCGAAGTCGTACCCGAATTGAAATTTAGGGCGCTGGATTGGTAGGTGGTGCCCCAGGTGTTTTGCTGCAGCATAATGTAGCTGAAGCCCGTTTGGATGGTGTGCTTGCCTTTTGTCCAGGCCAGGGTATCATCCAAGCTATAGACGTTGGAAGCCTGAAAACTTTGTCCTTGCCTCGCGTAAACATTACCCAAACCGCCGATAGTCAACTGCGGCCAGACTGATCCCGTACCGGTCTGAGGCACACCATTGTACCCAAGGACCGCCGGCCAGCCGAGCCCGGCCTCCGGGAAGCTGTCGTTCCGGGAGCGGTTGAAGCCCAGCACCCAACGGTTCACGAGATTGGGCCGGATGATCCAATCATGGGACAAGCGTGCGAGGTTGTAGTGGATGGTATTGTTGGAACCTTCCCCAATCGGCGCCGGCCATTTCGAAGCGGTGGGGGCGAGGGTGTTCGACCAGAGGTACTCACCCATCAGGCGCTGCCGGTCGGTGAGGGCATGGTCGATTTTGGCCCCGTACGCGTTGGTGGTGGCATGCGCTGGGAACGCCGCCAGCCAATTGTTCACATAGCCAAAGGCGCAGGTCGCACAAGGATTGACATTGGGGAAATACGAAAACATCTTGGCCGCCACGGGATCAATCCTGCCCGAGGGAATAATGTTGGCCGAGGCGCCCGGCACGCCGGTCACCGGATTGAACCCGAAGGCGTCGCGGATCGTGGCGCTGCTGCCGCTGGTATTTACCAGGCCCGTCACCGGGTCGGTGGCGCCAGCCCCCACGGTCCGATCTGTTGTCGGATCGTAAAGTTCCCCTGAGTAAACCGGCCGACCCAGGGCATCGGTCCCGACCTGGGCGCCCAGAATGTTGCTGAAATCTCCGTTTTTCATGGCCGTCGTGGGCAGAGTGTCCTTGGTGTTAGTCACCTGTTGCGCCAGGCGGAAGCCCGAGTACCAGCCGAAGAAAAATGTCTTGTCCTTCTTTATGGGTCCGCCGATGGTGGCCCCAAATTCATTCTGCTTGTTGATGGGGGTCGTAGGGGCAAAGAAGCCGCGCGCATCCAAGGCGTCATTGCGGAAGTATTCATAGGCCGTGCCATGGAATTGGTTGGTTCCGGACTTGGTCACAAAAGTGATGATGCCAAGTCCGCTATCCCCGTATTCCGCCGGTGGATTCAAAGTGAAGATCTTGAATTCTTCGACCGCGTCCGGGGGAAAGAGTTGAAGTTTGCGAAAATCCCCCGACATCTGGCCGGTCTGGCCAATCACCGCGCCATCCAGGTAAAACTCCGTGCTGCCGCTCTGGCTGCCATTGACCGTGGTGTCGAGCTGACGGCCTGAACCGCTGGCCGTACCGGCTGCCGTGCCCCGTCCGGTGGTGCCGGGAGCGAGCGTCATGTAGAAGCCGGGGTTGCGTTGTTCGGATTGCGCAACGATCGGCAGTTGTTCGAGATCGCGGCTGTTAATGACGGTTGAGCGATCCGAAGTGTCGCGCTGCAACTGAGTGGCGGCGCCCCGGACCTCGACGGTCTGCGCTACGGCCCCGACTTCCAAGTGGGGATTCAAAGTGACGGTCGAAGCGACGTTGACAACCACCCCTGGGGCGACGAACTTCTTGAAGCCCGGCGCCTCAACGGACACTTGGTAAGTTCCCGCTTGCAGCAGGGGGATGGAATAGTTGCCAGTCGAGCTGCTTTCGACCTTCGTGCTGATCCCGGTTGCCACATTGACACTCGTCACTGCGGCATTGGGGACCGCTGCTCCCGATGGGTCGGTCACCGTTCCGGTTATCGTGCCGAGGTTACCTTGCCCCCAAAGCGAGGCAATGCCAAAGAAAAACGCCAATCCCAATCCAAGAGTTAATCGCCTGCACTGCTGGGACATTCTGCTCTCCTTTGTCTCGTCTTTCCAGCTCTAGCTCGTCTGATTGCCCCAATAACGTGCCCAACGCAAGAAACCCGCCACTTGGGCGGGAAAAAATATCAGTGTTCCCTTACTTCAATTCCTGATGGATCACACTTACTGCCGTAACTGAGATTCGGAATCCGACTACCTATTTATGAGAAGAAAACTAACATGAAGGCATTAGGCTGTCAAGTGTTTTCTTGCGGAACGCGGTTCCCCGGCTTTCACCCTATAGTGTGCGCTGTAAAGTCCTATAACATGCTGATTTTAATTGCCTTAAAGAATGATGTCAAGCCTGTTAAAAATCACTCAGGTTATCAGTATGCTACTAACCAAATCCATAGCTAGGACCATAAGTTTCATCGGCATAAGCAATTGATTTTAAGCTTGTTATCGGCTCTGCATCTAGAATCAGTCGACAAATCTAACTTGGACCTGTCATTTTCGGACAGGTGTCCATTCCCACGATTTATCCTCGGCATTTATCCCTTACGCAAAGAGCAAGCTCAGCACACTAATGAGTTTGCCAAGGGGGAAGGAATCCGCAGACCGATTTACTGGGGTGTTGTCTGGGCACGTTCGAAGGATTTCTCTTTTTGAGCAAGGGAGAGCTTTTGAAACTCCTGCAATTCCCGTGCGCTCCCCTCGGAGTCGCCCTGTTCGCGGTAAACTTGGGCCAGTTGGAAATGGGGCTGCGGATCCTTGGGATCGTCCTGGATGGCCGCGAGGAGTTCGGTTTTAGCCTTGTCCGGCTGCTTCAGGGCCCGGTAGCACTCGCCCAGCAATAAGCGGGGACGCGCCATGTCGGGATGGGCCGCGGCGACAATCTGCAGGTAGGGGATGGCCTCTGCATAGTTGCGCCGGCCAACCTCAAATTCACCCAGGTAAAGATTCACGCGCGGATCGTTGGGATCCTCACTTTTGGCCTCCAGGAATTCCTTTTGCGCCTGGTCAATCATTCTCAGATTCCGGTAGGCCGTCCCCAGGGCGTAATGCAGGCCCGGAGCGTTCGGACGCTTCGCCAGCGCCGCCTTGTATTCCTTGAGCGACAGTTCGTTGCGGCCGCTGTTGGCATAGACTTCGCCCATCAGCTTATGCAACTGAAACGAGTCCGGATCGAGATCCGTCAGGGTCCGGATGTCCGCAAGTGCCGCGTTCATGTGCAGGCGCGCAAGCTCATAGATCGCGTCGAGGTCCTTGGGATTCTGGGCCAGGGATTGGGTAAACTGGGCGATGGCATCGTCAGACCGGCCCAGCGATTCCAGAGCGATGGCGTAATAGTAATGGCAACGCGGATGCGGGTGCGGAGTGGCCAGCTCCTGCTGGAAGGCGTCGCAGGATTTCTGAAACTCATTTTCGCCCAGGTAGGAAACCCCCAGGAAAAAATTGACCTGCGGGTATTTGGCGTCAATGGCCAGCGCGCGTTCGAAGAGTTCGATAGATTGGGGAAATTGCAGTTCGGTCTGAAGCAGGATGCCGTAGCGCTTCAGCACTTCGGGATCGCGCGGGGCAAGACTCAGCGCCTGCTGATAAGCGCGTCCCGCTCCCGCGTAATCGTTGGCCTTCTCGCAGGCGCGCGCTAGATCAAGCTCCGACTTCACCTCCGAGGAAAATCCCAACGCGGGCAGCGAACCGAGGATAAGCAGCCCGCAAAGGCTTGCTGCCGCCAGCAGAGTTCGCCACCATGAGTTTTTGAGCTTCATGTGTAAACCCGCCTCCGAGGCCGCGGCCTTCCGGCGACGCGGCTCACCGGCACGCCGATTCCCCGCTCCAACCCGCTGAGACAGGATTCTAATGCAGAACGGCCCCGGACACAATCTTTGAGTGGCTTTGAGTGGCGCGCGGGGCGGCGGGCGGCGGGTGCCTGCCGCCAAGCCGCTTATCGAAAGGCCCTCAATACCGCGATGCGGAGAGATCACTCCGATGGGGCCGGATACTTGAACATCGCCGCCCGAAGGGCTCTGGCCGATTGGGGTGAACACTTTCCTGCCCGCTGGCCGCGCGATGATGTGTTCTCAATCGGCTGGCAGCAAAGTATACCGCATGGATGGAATGTACTTGCCACTCCCTGACCGAGTTCTGCTTATAAAAAGCCGGCCGGTTTTGAAGGTACTGTGCTTCAAAATGGCACCCAAATCGGGATGCCAGGTATTGGTGCAGGCAGCGAAGTCGTGGAGGAATTTGGTCGGGGCGCCCGGATTCGAACCGGGGACCTCTTGCGCCCAAGGCAAGCGCGCTACCAGGCTGCGCCACGCCCCGACAAGGCCGGTAGGCGTCTTCCCATCTTGGCCTTGCGCCACGCCGGCGCTTGACCAAACGCTTTCCATTCTGCCAAGGTTTGCCATCTGCGTCCAGACGAATCTTGGCAGCACCCCGCGGCCTCCGCGTTGTGATCGAGCGCACGAGCTAAGCTGGAATCGCCGCCACCTCGGCACCATTGCCGCCCCGTGCGGCTGTTTCGACGGCGGCGCCGGGAGGGGATGCAGGTTTGACTTCGGCTTTGATCGCGGCATAAGATGAAGGCCTGATTTCCGCAAGTGGCTGCGATGCAAAAAGCTCTCAAACCTGGCGAGAGGAACCCGGGAAAAGGCCTTCCCGGGCGTCCGGAAAAGTTTACGACCCTCTCGGGCGTTCCGGTCGAGACGCTTTACACGGAGGCCGATCTCAAGGGTTTTGCCTACTCGCGCGACCTCGGCGACCCGGGCGAATTCCCCTTCACGCGCGGCATCCATAGCACCATGTACCAGGGCAAGCTCTGGACGATGCGCCAGTTTTCGGGTTTCGGCAGCCCCGGGGACACGAACCGCCGCCTTCATTACCTCCTCGCGCAAGGCCAAACGGGCCTCTCCATCGCCTTTGACTTGCCTACCCTGATGGGCTATGACGCGGACCATTCGCTCGCGGAGGGTGAAGTGGGCAAGTGCGGCGTTGCGGTTTCCTCCCTGGCAGATATGGAAACCCTGCTGGCCGGGTTGCCGCTCGAACAGGTCACCACCTCGATGACCATCAATTCCCCGGCAGCCATAGTCTGGGCCATGTACCTGGTGGCGGCGGAGAAGAACGGCGCGGATTGGAAGAAACTTTCCGGCACCACACAAAACGACATTCTCAAGGAATATATCGCCCAGAAGGAGTATATCTTTCCGCCCGCCCCGTCGATGCGCCTGGTGGTGGATTCGATCGTTTTCAGCGCGCGCGAAACTCCGCGATGGAATCCCATTTCCATCAGCGGCTATCACATTCGCGAGGCTGGCTCGACGGCCGTGCAGGAACTGGCCTTCACCCTGCGGGACGGAATCGAGTACGTGGAGTGGGTGAGGCGCGCAGGGTTGGCCGTGGACGACTTTGCTCCGCGCCTCAGCTTCTTTTTCAATTCCCACAACGATCTTTTCGAAGAGGTTGCCAAGTTTCGGGCGGCGCGCAAGATCTGGGCCCGCGTCATGCGGGAGCGCTTTGGCGCGCGAGATCCCCGCTCCTGGCGTTGCCGCTTCCACACGCAGACGGCAGGATGCTCGCTCACGGCCCAGCAGCCTTACAATAACATGGTTCGCACCACCATTCAGGCCCTCGCGGGCGTTCTGGGCGGCTCCCAGTCGCTGCACACCAATTCCCTGGATGAGGCCTGGGCGCTGCCCACCGAGCAGACTGCAACTCTCGCCCTGCGTACCCAGCAGGTGATTGCCCACGAAAGCGGCGTGGCCGGCAGGGTGGATCCTCTGGCGGGTTCCTACTTTGTGGAAAAGCTTACCTTGGAAACCGAACGCGCCTGCTACAAATACTTCGAGAAGATCGATGCGCTCGGCGGCATGGTCGCCGCCGTCGAAGAGGGTTTCCCGCAAAGGGAAATTCACGAGGCCGCTTACGCCTATCAAAAGGCCGTCGAGCGCCGGGAAAAAATCATTGTGGGGGTCAACGCCTTCGCTTCGGAGGAGGAACGGCCGGTTGATATTCTCGTCATCGATGAGAACGTTGCAAAGCATCAGCGGCAAAAGTTGATGGAATTGAAGAAGACCCGCGACAACGCGAGGGTGCAGTCAACGCTCGAAACGCTGGGCGGCGCGGCTTCGACGGACCGGAACCTAATGCCCTATATCCTCGAGTGCGTGCGCAGTTACGCGACCCTGGGCGAGATGTGCGAGGTCCTGCGGCGGGTGTTCGGGACATACGAGGAGCCTGCGTTTCGATAGGGAGGCGAAAGACTCATCTCTTCTTTTGCCGTTCATAGGGAACAACAATTCAATAAGGAGCTTGCCGGGACGATTCGCATCCCGGCGCTGGAAACAGGGAATGATGCCTGATCGTCGCATTCGAGTTTTAGTCGCCAAGCCCGGGTTGGACGGCCACGACCGGGGAGCCAAAATCGTAGCCCGGGCGCTTCGGGATGCCGGGATGGAAGTGATCTACACGGGGCTCCGCCAGACCCCGGAACAGATCGCCGTCGCCGCGCTCCAGGAAGATGTGGATGCCATCGGGATTTCAATTCTGTCCGGGGCCCATAACACCATCGTTCCGCGGATTTGCCAGTTGCTCCACGCCGAGGGCATGCAGGACGTCTTGGTCATCGTCGGCGGCATTATTCCGGACGAAGATATTCCCAAGCTAAAAGAAGCCGGAGTTTCCGCGGTGTTTCAGCCGGGCGCTTCCACCGAAATGATTGTGGAATTCATTCGGGGCCACGTGAAGCAAACGGCGTAATTCCCTTCACGCGCAGTCAATCGCCTGAAAGAACAAGAGCCTGCTCTCGCCAAGGCGCGAAGGCGCCAAGAGGTAATAGGCAGGCACAACGAGTATTGCAAAGAGCTAATGGCCAAAGTGCCCGGCGGGCAGATGATCCGCAATAATAGCGAGCGATTTGGGATAGCAGGCCTGGAAGGGAGAGGCCACTGCCCGTTACCCCAGGTTGATTTGGAACTTCTCACAGCCGCGCCGAGGGACTTAGGCGTTTTGGAGCAAGGATTGCCAAGGGTTTCTTTGCGCCTTAGCGCCTTGGCGTGAGGATGCTTTTCCTATGACTGAAAACGAAATCGCTACGCAGGTGGTCGACGCAGCGTTCAAAATCCATACGACATTAGGACCGGGGCTGCTCGAATCAGTTTACGAAGCGGTAATGGCGGAGGAACTCCTGCATAGAGGTTTACATGTCGTCCGCCAGCAAGCAATTCCCGTTGTGTATGAAAACGTCCACCTTGAAGTTGGTTTCCGCGCCGACCTGATCGTCGAGGGCCGGGTCATTATTGAGATCAAGTCGGTCGACGCAATTGCCCCAGTTCACAAGAAGCAGTTGCTGACTTATCTTCGGCTCGCAGATAAGCGTCTGGGGCTGCTGATTGATTTCAATACCGAATTGATCAAGGACGGCATCACTCGGGTCGTTAATCGGCTGGAAGAGTAAGAGATATCTCTCGCCAAGGCGCCAAGGAATAACAAGCAGGGACAATAATTGTGACCAAGGGCTAATGGCCCAAAATATTTGCCGGGTGGCAAGCGGTAACAGTGAGCGATTGAGGACGGCTGCCATAAGAAAGCGGGGCGGGAGCCCATTGCCCGAATTGGTCCGGAGATGCTCAGAGCCGGGCTATGAAACTCAGGCGCTTTTGAGTCAGATCTGCCAAGGTTTTCTTTGCGCCTTGGCGGCTTTGCGTGAGGATGCTCTTCTTTTGGCTGAAAGGGACAGCATCCCGCGGGTGATCAATCGTCTGAAAGGATAAGAGCTTGCTCTCGCCAAGGCGCCAAGGCGCAAAGAGACGCAATGGAAAAACAAAGGAAAGGTTGAATGGAGAAAATCAAAATCATCGAATGCCCGCGCGATGCGTGGCAGGAACTGGAAAAAATTATTCCTGCGGAAGCGAAGGCGGCCTATCTTGGCAAGCTGATTGCCGCGGGCTTCCAGCATCTCGACGCCGTGAGTTTTGTCGCTCCCCAGCACGTTCCCCAAATGGCGGACAGCGAGGCGGTCATGGCCAAGCTGCGCGACGCCGGGCTGGTACCGGAACATTCCAACGGCAAAT
>DATKQU010000017.1:0-8015 GCA_035532595.1 Terriglobia bacterium
GCCAAAGGAGCGCCAGTCTGTGTGGACCTCGGGACGTATCCGGTACAGGTAGAAGACGGGAAGGTCTATATCCAGCCTGCCTGAAGCAGGAAAGCCAGGAATACTCAGAATGAAGGGATCGAACGCGCAGATCATCCTCGCAATCGCCCCCTTCCCAGAAGCAGACCCCGCGGGCGTGCTACAATCCAAAAAAGCATGGCCATTCGCCTGATTGCAGTCGATCTTGACGGGACGCTTCTCAACAGCCAGCAAGAAATTTCCCAGCCGAACCGCCAGGCGCTCCAGGCTGTTGCACGGCGCGGCGTCCAGTTGCTGATCACTACGGGCCGGAGGTTCCATTCAGCGCGTCCGCTTCTCGACTCTCTCGCTTGCCCCGTTACCGTGGTCGCGTCCAACGGGGCACTGATCTCGAGCCTTGCCGGAAACGTCTGGCGCCGGGATTTCCTGCCCAGAGAAATCGCCCAGCAGGCTCTGGACGCCGCCATCGATTACCGGCCCTATGCCGTGGCGATTTTTCACATGCCCGGGCAGGGCCAGGTCATGATGCAACACAACGCCTCGCCGGATGGGCCCCTCCGTTGGTATCTGAAAACTGCGCCGGAGAGTCTGGCGCAGGTTGCTGATCTTCCCGCCTCCCTGCCGGACGATCCCGTCCAGGTGATGTTCGGCGGGTCGCCCGCGCTGCTGGAACCACTCGAAAATCTGCTTCGCTCCTCGCCGGTTGGCGAGCACATTCACCTGACCTGGACGAAATATTTTGCGCGGGACGTTTCACTGCTCGACGTGATGAACCTGGGCTGCTCAAAGGGAAGCGCGCTCGCGTGGTGGCTCAGCCGTGAAGGCTACGATCCGAGTGAAGTGATGGCCATCGGAGACAATTATAATGACCTCGAGATGCTTCGGATGGTGGGATGTCCGGTGGTGATGGGCAACGCCTGCCCGGAACTCCATCGCAACGGATGGCACGTGACGCTGTCGAACGACGAAAACGGTGTTGAGGCCGCCCTCCGCGCCTTTGCTCTCCTATAACAAGTCGTTGCCGTTTTGCCCCCGGCGCAGGCCCTAATGCTGGGCGATGACTTCCGTCCCCGGTGGCGGAGTGAAATGGAACAAAGAAGCAGCAAGTTGGGGGTTGCGGTCGATATGCTCAAACTCAAACTTCATCACACTGTTATCGGTGTAAACGAGTTCCAGCCGGCGAATATCCAACTCCGGGTCAAACTCCATCACGACCTGCTTGTATCCTTCTTGTTCTCCATGCTTCGGGTAGGCCCGGATCACGCGGTCATCCGGATCGTGTTGGAACGCGTCCGCGGCGTCTTCAAATTTTGAGAACACCTTCCGCAGATCCAGCCGCGAAAGCAGCAATCGAAAAGGCACACGAAAATCCTCGCTCGCCTTGACCGAGGAACGATTCAACTGGTTTTCCGCCGGAAGGTAAAGCAGAACTTCCTTGCCATCGGAGAGGAAGAGCTTTTTGCCCGGCTCCCGGTAATCCCAGCGCATGCGGCCGCCCCGGGCGAACACAACAGTGCCGGACTCCACACGGGTTCTGCTCCCGGACACATAAGTCTGCGTAAAGTCCGCCCGCAGCGCGTGCACGTCGTGATAACTCTGCTGAACTTCCTTGATAAATTCGTCCAGGGGCAATTGATCCGGGGAACCCGCCCCTCGCAGCAGGCCCGGAACCATTGCCAAGGTGATCCCCATAACAGCCAGGAACTTGAGAGCGTGCAGACGACCCTCGCTCTGATCATACTTGGAAACCCTATTCATTCGGCGCATGCAACCTCAACTTTTGGACGGCGATTTTCGCTTCCGGGTTGTTTGGATCGGTTTCCAACCCTTTTGCGTATTCCATGAGAGCCACGGCCCGGCGGCCCGAGGAAGCGGCAATCCCAGCCAGTCCGAAGTGCGCATGCGCGTCAAAAGGATTAAGGACCACGGCAGACGCAAAAGATTGCTCCGCTTGCGCGGATTTCGCCTCTTTCAAGTATACGTCACCCAGCCCGTCGTACCCTTCAAAGTTTGGATCGGCGGCGACCGAACGCGAAAACTCCCTTTCGGCTTCGGAAAGCCGCTCTTCCTCGAGATAAAGCTTTCCCAGCTTGTTGTGGCAACTGGGGATCAACGGAGAGAGAGCGACGGCAGCGCGGAGCTGCCATTCCGCAGCTTCATACTTCTCCAGGTCCAGATCCAGGCTTCCCAGGTTGAGGTGTGGATCGGTATAGTTGGGTTTTCTCAGGATCGCTTGCCTGAAATAATGCTCGGCCTCCTCGTATTGTTTCCGTTTCGCATAAACCAGACCCAGGTTGTTGAGAGCGATAGGATCGTTCGGGTTGATTTCGAGTGCAATCCGCCACTGTCTTTCCGCGCCCTCAAGGTTCCCGTGATCCCAGTCCACCACGCCCAGATTCTCCCGAATATGAATGGCGTCGGGCGAAACTTTCAAAGTATGCATGTAGAGGGTGCGATCGTCATGCCAGACCCGGTTCCGGGCCACGACGCGTACGGCAAAAAGCACGGCAATCAGTCCCCCCGCCGCAACAAAAGTCCGGCGCCAAAACGGCCGGATCTTAAAGACATCTCTCCACAGCCAGACACCGGCCCAGCCCGCCAGCCAGCAGAACCCAACCGACGGCAAGTAAAGATAACGCTCGGCAAAAACATTCCCGGCAAGGAAGCGGACGTCCAGAACAGGCGCCAGCGTTGCAAAAAACCACACAAACCCGAACGAGGCTGTTCGGCTGCGCCGCCAGAGTGCAAGAACAATGGCTGCGCAAGCCAGCAGAACGCCTATGCCCATCATCACCCGCGGGTCGAGCACCGAGGCGCCTTTATGGAAAACGTAATAGGCACAAAGTTTCCAAGGCCAGAGGAGCTTTCCGGCATATTGCCCAACGAGAACGAGAGCCGACAGGACGCTTGGATACCAGCCGAGGCGAGCCATTTGAATCTGGGGCGCAAAGGCGCCTAATTGCTGAACCCTGAAAAGAACGTATGCCCCGTCCATTAACCACAGCACGCCGTAGCGTCCGGCTTTCTGGCTCCAGGTTGTTTGGGAGCGGTCATCCCTGTAAAAGTGCTCATAAACCATTGTCACCAGGGGCAATGTCAGCGATTGCTCCTTGGAAACAATGGTGAGGGCAAAACTTGCGACCATAACCAATTCTACCCACGCCGAGCGCTTACCCTCCGGACGAGCAACGTTCAAAAAGAGCCAAAACGTCAGCAAATAGAAGAAGGTCACCTCGAGGTCCGTCACGGCTGCGATCCAAGCTACCGCCTCCGTATGGATGGGGTGAAAGGCAAACAGACAGGCAGCCACAAACGCCAGCGCCCGGTCGTGAAACATGCGGCGCGCCACAACGAACACCAGGCAAACGACGCCGGCATTCAGAGAGATATTGACCAGATGAAATCCATAAGCCAGCGGCCCAAACATCTGGTAGCAGAACAGGTAGCCCAGGGTCATCATCGGACGGTAGTAGTTTGAGACCCCTTGCGCTCCCACAAACGACCAGACCGTGGTACCGAAGACCTTGGGAAGATAGTGAAAACTCTTTAAGTAAGGATTATCAAGAACCTGGCGATTGTCGTCATAAACAAAGCCGTTGAAGAGCGTGTTGAGGTAAGGAAGCGTAGCGCAAAGAATCAGAACCGCCACGAGAACCGTATCCAGGCTATCGAGGGAAGGCTTACGTGGAGAACGATCAGCACAATCCGCTTCCTGCGAGCTGCGACGAACTTTCACAATGCCTCCGGCAGGACGCAACCGGGTTCCAAAACCATCATGCTCTCTCTCAGTTTCATCGGCGCTTCGTCATCTAAGAATCAGCCCCGGGCGGAGGCGGCGATTCGGGAAGCAAATGTCGTTCGACCTTGCTTTGCGCCCCTACTGTAACCTTCCCATTCGCTCCCAGAACATAGGGAACTCCCGAAGGATCCAAGGGAATGGCTTTCAGATATCCGGCGCGAACCAGATTTTCGAGTGATCCCGGCTCGCTTCCCTGCTCCTTGCGGAAGCGGGTTAAAAGAGCATTTAACTCCCCGATGTCCTGGTCTGCCTTTAACGCCGCCAAGTGTGCCAGCGCGCTGCGGCGCACGGTTTCCGTTTCCGCCTGGCGGTAGATTTCCGACCAGAGCAAGCGGGAGGTTCGAAACTCTCCTCCTTGGGCGCTGATGGTCGCCGCCATCGCCTTCATCCAGACCATGGCTCCGGGCTGCTTACTGCCTGTTTCAAAGGCCCGGGCAGCCATCTTGTAGTTCTTTAAGTCCCAGTAATAGATAAAGCCGAGATCTTGCCAGAAGCGCCAATAGCCTGGATTCGCGACAATGCCCCGGCGAACCAATTGCAGGGCCTGCTCCGGCTCCCCGGCGCCCTCGGGCGGCTTCGCAGCCAGGAAAATGGCTCCGAAGCGATAGGCAATCAGCAAATGGGGATCGAGTTCCGTGGTGATCCGTAGAAGCGGCGCCAGCAGGTCGAAACGCCTGGCACGAGCAATCCGTTTTCTCCCAAAATATTGGACCGCCCGGGTCCAATAAATGTCCGCCAGCAAACCAGCATGGCCTAGCGAGAGGGCCCGCAAGGTTTTCCCCGAAGAAAAGTAGAGTGTCTCGGCGTGCTCGCCCAACCCTCCGGCGTGGCGGTCGATCCCACGCCGGATGGGCCACAGCGCCAGGGATCCACCGGCCAGAAGAAGCCAGCAGAGCCAGATGTGTGCGGGAGTCCGATGCTTGTTCTCGCTTCCCTGCTTCATCAGAATTCCCGTTTCTCGAAAACCAGTATCGCGGCTGAAATCAGGATCGTCACGTACAGCAAGGCATAGAGCGTCCCCGAAGTCAGCAGAAAAGGCGGCACAGATATGCCGTGTGCCGATTGAGAAATCACCTGAAAGTCGCTGAAGTTCGGCAGCACGTAATACAACAGCACGGTCACCTTTTCGAAAATCCTGCTTCCGCTTTCCTGCCCGAGCCAGCGGATATCACCGAGGAAATTGCCAATCACATAAAGGCAAAAAGTGAAGAAGGCCGAAAGGATCGGCGTCGAGATGCAGGAGAATAACAGGGCAAGTCCCACCACAATCGCGAATTGCAGCAGGATGAAATAGATCGCTTCCAGCGGCAACAAGTCCTCGCCACCCAGGCGGCGTTCAACGTAATAGAGAGCCATGTAAAAGCCGCCGGTCATGATGGAAGTATTGACCAGCAAGGTGAGCATGAGGCCCAGGTACTTGCCGATGATGAATTCAAAGCGCCGCACGGGCTTGGAGAGGATGTTGTGGATGGTCCGGCGGTCGATCTCCTTCGAGACCAGCCCGATGCCGATGAAGATCGCCATCAGCAAACCAAAAATGGCAATGGAGCTAAGCCCCAGATTGACCAGCATGAGGCGTCCAATGCCCAAAGAAATACTCGCAAAAAGCACCGCCGAGCCGATCAGCAAGAGGGCAAATACAATGAGGTTGTATAAGACTTTTTCGCGGACCGATTCTTTGAAGGTGTGGAAAGCGATAGTTCGGATGCGTTGTATCATTCGCTTTTTGGGGATTCCGTTCGGACCTTCGCGGACTTCCGTGATAAGGAGGTATCGTCCTCTCCTACCCGCTCCATAAAGTAATCCTCCAGGGACATCCGGACCGGGTTCAGAGAAATCAGCTTGGCGTTCCAACGCACAACCTGTGCGAGAACTTCATTGAGATCGGATTCCGCCCGCAATTCCAAGCGGACCCGGTCGCCGGTTCGCACGATCGAGGACGTAAAGGGTCCCAAAGCAACGACGGCATCCCGGCTGGGCTTTTCCAGCACGATTTCCGTGCTGAACACCCCAACCTCAAGAATCTCGCGAAGTTCTCCGCACCCCCGGAGTCTTCCGTGGTCAAGGATCGCGACGCGGTCGCAGAGCGTCTCGGCATCAGAGAGGATGTGCGTAGAGAAAAAAATTGTTTTCCCGTTTTCCTTGAGCCGCAAGATCAGGTTCCGGATTTCGCGCCGTCCGACAGGGTCCAGTCCGGACATCGGCTCGTCCAAAAAAATCACAGCAGGATCGTTAATCAACGCCTGAGCAATTCCCAGACGCTGGATCATGCCCTTCGAAAATTTCCGCAGAGGGAGATTTTTGGACTCCGCGAGCCCTACCTGCTCAAGCAAACGTCCCACCTGACGGGGCCGCGCCTTGTCGGAAAGCCCGAAGAGAGAAGCCGCGTAAGTCATGAACTCTTGCGCCGTAAGATGGTCATAAAAAGAAGGATTCTCGGGCAGATAGCCGACGTTTCGGTGGGCGGAAATGTCGCGCGCGTCGCGTTCAAGCAGCCGGGCGGTTCCGGCAGTAGGAAAAACCAAGCCCAGCAGGATTTTTAATGTGGTGGTCTTTCCGGCGCCATTAGGCCCTAGCAATCCGAAGACTTCTCCGACCTCGACTTCGAGGGAAAGGCGGTCCAGCACTCTCCGCGGCCGCTTGCGCCAGAAGCCGACACGATAGTCTTTGGTCAGGTCGACGGTTTCAATGGCCAGCATTAAAATGCAATCGAACCTTTGAGAAACGGTCCTGCCGTCGCTCTATTCCCTCATCAGGTCGCTACGGCCCGGAAACGGGTATCGTCAAGATATTTTATCGCACCTGAGGCCGAGAAGCGGGAACGGGAGCGGGTTCGGGCGAAGCAAACCTTCGTCATCCCCAAGCAAGATCGAGGACAACGCCACGATTTGATATTAGCAAACGTGGGCAGCCCAACCGGCCTTGCAAGACGTTGGCCGGCGGCAAGAAAAAGGGGGACCAAGCGGCCCCCCCACCACGGTGAACTGTGCCGAGACTTGAACAAGCAGGGGCATTAGCCTCCCAAAGGTGAATCTGCCGAGCTCGCTTGAGTGTTGCTCGAATTCTGGCGGATCACTCCTGATTGGTCGGTGTAGTAGGAATTGGTTCCGGTGGTTCCTCGAGTCACCGGGTCAGCCCAGAATCCGTAGGTATCGATCCGCCCGCCAACGACGGCCCCTGGCGAATAGGTGAAGCTATAACCGCTCTTCACCGCTCCCATAGCGGTTGAAGTCCCACCCGATAGGACGCTATCCACCAATCCCGATGCCGTGGATGTGGGCATACTGCCTGTGGCCGGGGGACCCATGTACCCCAACGTCGCAGTATATCCGCTGTTGTAGGTTGAAGCGTAGGTTACCTCGGCCGTATTGTACGTTCTCAACGTTCCAACCGCCGATGCCTGGTTCGCAGCAATCCGCGAACGCAGCAAGTTCGGAATGGCAATCGCGGCAATGATCAAAATAATCGCCACCACGATCAGCAGTTCGATCAGTGAGAAACCTCGTGAATTTTTTCGCATGCGTATCTCCTTTTGCCTTTCCATTCTGTCTGTTCGCAGAATGGCTGCCTATCAATGAGCATCCCCCATTCCATACCCGCTAAAGTAACAAATTCTTTATAATCTATCCACTACACTGAACCTTTTGGACTTAATCCACCGATGCGTTAGAGAGCCAGGGCGCTCTGCTGGCACAACCAAGGGCGGAAAGCCGATTTTTGTCGAAAAGGTCTGACAAAATGTGTCACCGGCGGAGATCCCGCTTCAATTCGTCTGATATCGCTCAGAAGATCAAGCCGCGACCGCCTCGGATCTCTATCTTGTGCTTGGACTTCGCCGTTCCGCTCGAATGGCTTCAATTTGTTGTTGTGCCCCTGTTTCCTCAGGGAAATTTTCCAGTTCCTTCTGGAACTCCTGAAGAGCGCCTTGCGGGTTCTGTTCCAGCTTTAGAATCATTCCCATCGCGAAATGGTATGCAAAGCCGTCCGGGCGAACCTTGATGGCGTGCCGAACCGCTTCCGCGGCTGCCTCCACGCGTCCGAGTTTCAGCCACGTGAGGCCCAAATAGAAATACTCGTCGCTGTCCGCGCCATTCACGGCGATCGCCTGCTTAAGGTATCTTTCGGCTTCCTCGAGCCTTCCCATTCTGTAGTAGGTATATCCCATGTTATAAACCGCGAGCCAGTACTGGGGGTCGCG
>DATKQU010000018.1:0-8403 GCA_035532595.1 Terriglobia bacterium
CTCCAGAACGCTGACATCGGCCTCGGCGCCCAGCCTCAGCGTGCCAATCTCCGCGCCGAAATTGAAAACTCGCGCCGGATTCGTCGTAGCGCGCTGGACCACGTCATTCAAACTCAAGCCGAGCCGCACAAACTTGGAGAGGGTGGTGACCAGGTCGAACACCGGCCCCTGAATATTGGCCGAATAGAGGTCGCTTGAAATCGTATCGGGCAGAAAACCCTGTTCCAGGCATTTTTCCATGACGGCAAAGGAAAAACTGCCCGCGCCATGCCCCACATCGAACAACACGCCGCGCGCGCGAGCCTCAAGCACTTCGGGAATCACCTTACCGCTCGCGTCGACAATCCCGTGCGGATGGCTGTTGAAGGAATGCGTGACCACATCGCCCGCCTTCATCGGCGCCAGCAGTTGAGGCAGCGGCGAGTAGGAGCCTCCGATGTGAATCATCAAAGGCAGTCCAGTTTCATCGGCAGCGGCCCGCGCCCGCTTCATTCCTTCGAAATCATTTGGTCCCGTGTATTGCCGGGAAAAGCGAATCTTGCAGCCCACGATCAAGTCGCGATTCTGATTCGCGGTCTCCACCGCCAGCTTGGGCTCGCAGTAACGCAGGTCTTCGAGTTCGCCCATATTCGGCGTGCTGCCGGCAATCATCCCGATGGCAACCACGTGCAGAAGCGCCCGGATGCGCGTGGCAGCGCGTTCCATGATGAAACGGCGGAAGGCCGGGAAACTGAGGGCTCCCGAAGTTCCGGCATCTATCACGGTGGTCACGCCGCGCCGCAGGCAATAAGGGTCCGGCTCGATTCCATAAGGACCAACGCAAGGGAAAACATGGGTGTGCAGGTCGATCAATCCGGGGGTCACGATCTTCCCTTCCGCCTGGATAACCTGACGGGCGCGGGCCGCGGGAAGATCCCTGCCGATCCGGACAATTCGGCCGTTCGAAATCGCCACGTCGCGGACAGCATCAAGGTTCTGGGAAGGATCGATGACTCGGCCGCCCTTGATCAGCAGGTCATCGTTCCCCTCCCCGGCTCGTATCGAGGGGTTTTCCGAATCCAGCGGGCTGCTGCCGGCGCCAAGCGGCAGGCTGGAAAGGCCGAGAGAATTCCCCACGCTTGCCAGCATCTCACGCCGGGAAAGAACGCTCGAGCTTTGAAAGCACACAGGAAACCTCCTGAATGAGTGATGAAGAGGCAGGAAGCGGAGAGGCAGCCCTAAACCTTGCGAAAGAGCAGAGCCTTCTTGATTTCACCAATGGCGCGCGTGACGTTGATGCCGCGCGGGCAGGCTTCAACACAATTGAAGATCGTCCGGCAGCGCCACACGCCCTCGCTGGTGTTCAAGACGCTTAAGCGTTCGTCTTGGCCTTCGTCCCGGCTGTCAAATATGAAGCGATGGGCATTGACAATGGCGGCAGGCCCTACGTAGTCGGGGTTCGCCCAGA
The DNA here is from genome assembly GCA_035532595.1 of Terriglobia bacterium. Taxonomy (GTDB): domain Bacteria; phylum Acidobacteriota; class Terriglobia; order UBA7540; family UBA7540; genus JAMCXS01. The sequence goes on from DATKQU010000018.1 coordinate 1,448, forward strand.
AGGACGGGCAGGAGGTGGTGCAAGCTCCGCAAAGGATGCATTTCGTGGTGTCATCAAAGCGTTGGCGGTCTTCGGGAGACTGCAACCTCTCCTTTTCCGGCTCCGGGGAATGCGCGATGAGGTAAGGTTTCATGCGGCGGTACTTGTCAAAAAACGCTTCCATATCCACCAGCAGGTCCTTGATCACGCGGAAACCCCGCATGGGTTCGACGGTAATCTTGCTTCCCAGATTCTTGAGCAGCAGCTTACAGGCCAGCCCGTTCTTCCCGTCGATCAGCATGGCGTCCGACCCGCAGACTCCGTGGGCGCAGGAGCGGCGGTAGGTCAGCGTTCCATCGACATACCACTTGACGTGGTTCAAGGCATCGAGCAGCCGGTCGGTGGGCTCAGCGTCAAACTTGTACTCTCCCCACCACGGCTCCTGATCCTTCTCCGGATTGAAGCGCCTGATTTTCAGGGTCACCTGCATGAATCAATACTTCCTTTCCTTGGGCTCGAACTTCGTAATGCTCACCGGCTTGTACTTGAATTCGATTCCCTTGGGGCCTTGGTAGGCCAAGGTGTGCTTCAGCCAGTTCGCGTCATCGCGTTTGGGAAAATCTTCCCGGAAATGCGCTCCCCGGCTCTCCTGGCGGGCCAGCGCGCCTTCCACCAGCACCTCCGCGACATCGATCAGAGCCCCCAGCTCCAAGACCTCCAGCAATTCCGTGTTGTATTTTGCGCCGCTGTCTTCCAGCTTGACGTGGTCGTAGCGATCGCGGATTTCCCGCAGCTTCTCGCGCATGGCGCCCAAGGTCTTTGCATCACGGAAGACCGAGGCTTTTTCCATCATTTCATCCTGAAGCGTATCCCGGATGTCGGCGGCTCGTTCCTTCCCTTGGCTCGAGAGCAACCGCTCGACCATTTCCCGGGCGCGCTCTTCGGGATTCGGTCCCAGGGGCGCCAGCTCGTTCTGCTTGATAAAGTTCGCGGCGTGCCGGCCGCTGCGGCGCCCAAAGACCAGGATGTCCACCAGCGAGTTGGTCCCCAGGCGGTTCGCCCCGTGGACGGAAACGCAAGCCGTCTCGCCGGCGGCATAAAGTCCCGGCAACGGGGTGTTCTTTTCGTCAATCACCACGCGCCCGTCGCTGTCAGTGGGAATACCGCCCATGGCATAGTGGGCGGTCGGCTGCACCGGCACCAGGTCTTTGGCCGGCTCAATCCCCATGTAGGTCCGCACAAATTCGGTAATGTCGGGCAGCTTGCGGTCCAGAACCTCGCGCCCCAGATGGGTGAAATCCAGGTGAACGTAGTTCTTGCCGTCAATCCCGCGTCCTTCCCGGATTTCCCGGTAGATGGCGCGCGAGACCATGTCCCGCGGCGCGAGATCCAGCAAAGTTGGGGCATAGCGCTCCATGAAGCGTTCGCCATTCCGGTTCCTCAGAATGGCGCCCTCGCCCCGGGCGGCCTCGCTGAGCAGAATCCCCATCTTGTAAATGCCCGTCGGGTGAAACTGGAAAAACTCCACGTCTTCCAGCGGGATCCCACGGCGCAGGACCACCGACATCCCATCGCCCGTGAGCGCGTGCGCATTCGAGGTGACCCGGAAAATCCTTCCGCAGCCTCCTGTCGCGAAAATCACGGCCTTGGCCCGGAAGGTGTGAATTTCTCCGGTCTCCAGGCAGATTGCCACCACGCCCGCGCACCGCCCCTGCTCGATCAGGAGATCGATGACGTGGTATTCGTTGTAAAAGTGGACCTCATTTTTGATGCACTGCTGATACATCGTCTGCAGAATCATGTGCCCCGTACGGTCCGCCGCGTAACACGCTCTCCGCACCGGAGCTTTGCCAAAATCGCGCGTGTGGCCGCCAAAAGGCCGCTGGGCGATCTTCCCTTCCGGGGTGCGGCTGAAGGGCAAGCCCCAGTGCTCCAGGTCATAGACCGTTTCAATGGCTTCCCGGCACAAAATTTCCACGGCGTCCTGATCGGCCAGGTAATCGCCGCCCTTGACCGTATCGAACATGTGCCATTCCCAGTGGTCCTCTTCCATGTTTCCCAGCGCCGCCCCGATTCCTCCCTGGGCGGCACCCGTGTGCGAGCGCGTGGGGTAAAGCTTGCTCAGAACAGCCACATGGCCGTGCGAGGAGAGCTGCAGAGCGGCCATTAAGCCGGCGCCGCCCGCGCCCACGATCAGTGCGTCATAGCGTTGGATCATCCTTACGACCTCAGTTCCTTGCCTCCCGCCGCCCTAAAAGGGGCGGGCGGGATTAAACGTTAAGATCACCAGCGAACCCAGCGCCAGGAAAATGAATCCCAGCACGTACAGCGAAGCCAGCGATATCAACCGCCAGCCGCGCGAACCTACATAATCGTCAATCATCACCCGCACGCCGTTCAGGCCGTGGATGAACGCCAGCCACAGCATCACCAGATCATAGGTTCGCCAGAAGGGCGTGGCGTATCGCTGGGCCACGAAGTGGTAATTGATGACTTCAATGTTGTTGATGATGTGCATGATGGCCAGATGCACCAGAACCATCAGCAGCAGCACGACCCCCGATACGCGCATGAAGATCCATGCCAAAAGATCGATGCCGCCCTGCGGCCTTGGCCGTCCCGCTCCGTTCATTCCGTCCTCCTACTTCACCATCCACGCCATCATGTAGATGGCAGCGGGTACAAAAATCAGTGCAAAAGTTACGACCACAGCGTAAAAGAGCTTCTTCTGCGCCAGCGTCGATTCCGGCCAGAAATCAATAATGATAATCCGCACGCCGTTCAAGGCGTGGTAGAGCACCGCGCCGGCCAGGATAACTTCTCCCACGCGGAAGAGGGGGTGGCGGTAGATGGCCATCGTCTCGTTATAGATTTTGGGGCCCCAGCCGATCATGGCAGTGTCCAATATGTGCGCGAGCAGAAAAAGGAACACCCCAATGCCCGTGACGCGATGCAGGAGCCAGGACCATTGGCCCTCATGCCCGCGGTAGGTAACATACTTTGAGATTTTTCCCATAATAACGTGCGTCTCCCTCTGTTCCACCTCTTCGCAGCAAACTTTGGCGCGAAGACAACATCCTATCGCAAATATCGGGTGGTCGACAATGCTGGCACGGCTGGTAACCTCAGCAGGTAAGGCAACTTATTGAAAGTTGCTAAATATCGTGACTGCCTTTTCTGCAGCGCCGCTCCATGAACGGCGAAAGACGCGGCTTATAGATGCACTACAATAACTCTTGCCACTCAATTTTGCAAACATTAGAAAATGAAAAAAACGCGGATCGCTGGCTGTCATCCCACCCATTGCTCAGGCCGGCACGCTCCAACCCTTAGCTCCCCGGTTGTCCGGTGCGAGAAGCGAGAAGTGGGCCTCCACGCCTTTTTCGCGCAGAATGCGGCAAATCTCCTCGCCCACGCCGGCCGCCGCGGAGCGGGTAAACGCCAGGATCGATGGCCCGGCGCCACTCAAGCAAACCCCCAGCAGATTGGGGTGCTTCAAGGCCAGCACCTCGCTCAGCCCGGGCATCAAAGGCGCCCGATACGGCTGGTGCAAGCGGTCATCAAAAAAGCCGGGATGGAAATCCACCTTGCCGGAAAATAACTGCGCGGCCAGGACTGTGGCTCTTTGCAGGTTGTGGATGACGTCGGCGCGGGCATATTGGGCGGGAAGCACGGACCGCGCCTTTTCCGTCGGAAGAGCGTAGGCCGGAATCACCAGGACCAGATGGAACAAGTCGGGAAGGGGCGAGGAGTAAGCCAGGACGTGCTCTCCCTCTTGGATGGACACCGTAAAGCCCCCGTGCCAGGCCGCTGCGACATTGTCCGGATGCCCTTCCAATTGCGTGGCCAGCGAAACCAGCTCATCGTCATAGAGCGTGCGGTCCGCAATCCAGTGGCAAGCCGCTACGGAACCCACAATGGCCGCCGCGCTTGAACCCAGTCCCACCCCCACGGGGATTTGATTGTCAATCTCCAGATCAAACCCGTGATCTTTGCCCCAGCCGCGCAGAAGCTTCCGCATGGTGACGGCGATCAGGTTGCTCTCATCGGACGGAATCCTGTCTGGATTCACTCCCCGGTAGTGGACACTGATGTCCAGGCTGGCTCGCGGTGTGACGTGGAGGTCAAGGTAGAGACCGAGCGCGAGGGCCGCGCAGTCAAAGGCGCACCCCAAGTTGGCGCTGGTTGCGGGAACACGCACCGAAACGCGTTCGGGCATGGTGGTTACCGGTTTCCGTCCTGGAGTGATAGGAGTGCGTCTCCAGGCGCGCCGCCGGCGATGGCGGGTATCAAGAGTACCTCATCACCGTCCTGGAAATTGTATTGCACGCCGCCGAGGAAGCGAATGTCTTCCTCATTGACGTAGATGTTCAAAAAACGCTGCGGCGTGCCGTCGGCGGCGCAGAGCACTTTCTTGATCCCGGGAAATTTCTGGTCGAGTCCCTCGAAAAGTTCCCCGAGGTTGCGGGCGGTAGCTTCCACAACGTCAGCCCCGTCCGTGTATTTCCGCAACGGAGGGGGAATGCGAATGGTGATTGGCAAAAGAGTCTCCCTTTGGTCGTAATGATGCTGCTTCCGAGGACCCGCATCGGACTGCCCGGGTCCCCACGCGAGGCGGCCAGCTAAGCGCTCGCCGTCGCGTGAACATTCAAGTACTGCTCCTCAAACTCGGCCAGCCGGGGCCGGATCGGCTCCGACGCCTTGAGCTCGCCGCTTACGGCGCCCACGGTCTTCAAGCCGTTCCCGGTAATCGCCAGGACGATGGATTCCTCCGGATTCAAGCGGCCGAGCCGGATCAGCTTGCGGGCTACCGCCACGGTAACCCCGCCGGCCGTTTCCGCAAACAAGCCCTCCGTTTCAGCCAGCAGGCGGATGCCGTCAATGACTTCCACGTCGGAAACGTCTTCACCCGCTCCGCCGCTTTCCAGAATCATTTTTGCCGCATAAAAACCGTCCGCAGGGTTTCCGATCGCCAGGGATTTCACCAGGGTATTCGGCTTCTGGGGAATAATCTCGCAGGTGCCATTCTTGGCCGCTGTAGTGATCGGCGAACACCCGGTGGCCTGGGCGCCAAAGAACTTCGTGGAAGCGGGCTCGATCCAGCCCAGTTTCTGAAGTTCTGTGAAAGACTTGTGGATCTTGGTGATGAGCGAACCGCCAGCCATAGGCACCACGATATTCTGCGGCAGCCGCCATCCGAGCTGCTCCGCTACCTCGTATCCCAAGGTCTTGGAACCTTCCGAATAATAAGAGCGAAGGTTGACGTTCACGATTCCCCAGGAGTATTTCTGGGAGATCTCCGAGCAAAGCCGGTTGACCTGATCGTAGTTGCCGCTGACCTTGATCAGCGTGGCGCCGTAAACCCGGGTATTGATCACCTTTTCGGGTTCGAGATCGGCGGGAACAAAGATGAACGTTTTGAACCCGCCCGCCGCCGCTTGCGCTCCCACGGAGTTGGCCAGGTTCCCGGTGGACGAACACCCCACCGTGTCAAAGCCAAACTCGCGCGCTTTACTGAGGGCCACGGCCACCACCCGGTCCTTGAAGGAGAGCGTAGGATAATTCACTGCGTCGTTTTTCAGATAGACCTCGCGGGCGCCCAGGGCCTGGGCAAGACGCGGCGCGGGCAAAAGCGGCGTGAAACCTGTTGATCGGCCCACCCACGGCTCTCCCGCCACCGGCAATAATTCGCGATACCTCCACATGGTTTGGGGGCGCGAGGCAAGACTCGCTCGGGGCACTTCAGAGCGGATCCGGTCGTAATCGTAGATAACTTCCAGCGGAGCCCAGCAATCTTCGCAAGCTGCAATAGGCTCGAGTTTATAGGTCCGGCCGCATTGCCGGCATCTCAAATGGGATGTATAACTCACTTCTCCTCCACAGGCATATTCGCATCCAGCGCGGCACAAAGTCGATGAATTTTCGAAGGAGGCCCCAAAATGAAAAAGCCCCCCCGATCTCATCGGGGAGGCTCAAATAACCTCTTTTGTCCTCCGTCTCATCTCCCCCATTTACGGGTGGGAGTTAGCACCTGACCCCGCGTACTGCTTGCGGGCGGTTGCTGTGGCGTCTTAGGGCCCGTCCCTCGGCCACTCTGGATGAGATCCAGGTTACTACACCAAACTGTCAAGATGGATATTAATCCCTCTTCTTCACCTTGTCAACAACAATGCGCTTCCGAATTCCTTGCTCCAGAAACCGCTCTCCGAGCAGCCCTCAGCGGCTCCAGCCCCTCGCCTCCCCGCCCGCCATTGTCTCGGCCGGCGCCTGCGGCGCGGGGCACGAAGAATTCCGGGTCATTGGGGAACCACGGGAAGCACCACGTACGACGGATGCGCCCTATCATGGTAGACGGTATTCGTCGCCTTCGCCCAGCGCGTGGCTGTTTCCGGGTCGGCCCCCGTGTTGGGATTGCGGTCAAAGCGGGGGAAATTGCTGCTGGAAATCTCCAGCCGCAGTTTGTGTCCCGCCAGGAAAACATTACTGGTTGACCAAAGGTCGATTGTGAACTTGTAAACCTGGCCGGGATTCATAAACTCCGGCTCGGTCTGGGAATCGCGGTAGCGGGCTCGGATGATCCCTTCCGTGAGGTTTTGCGCAAAGCCGTTGGGCCAGACGTCCACCAACTTCCCCGTAAAGTCCGTATCGACCGCCGAAGAACTCGCGTAAAGCTCCAGGTGAACTGGGCCGGTGACCTCGAAATTTTGCTTGAACGCCGGCGTGGTGTAAACCAGAACGTCGGGCCGGGCTTCATCAGGGCGCTGATCGACGGCACCCGGCATCAGATGAACGGCGTCGCAGCAAAGCGGGCCGCCGAGCGTGGGCACGGGATTGGCCGGATCGTACGTATAGCGGTCGAAGGTCTCGGCGCGCGGGGGCTCGGTGGAAAGGCTGCCGCCGCCCGTAAGCGAAGCAGCCTTGCCGCCCGAGTGCAGATAATACTTGGTGCTGCGGGCACGCGCCAGCGGCCAGCCGTC
>DATKQU010000019.1:0-6473 GCA_035532595.1 Terriglobia bacterium
CAAGCCGCAGCGAGCCCTGTCAATTCCAAGACCGGGCAGCACGATTAAACCTCCGGCTTAGGGTCCCGGGAAAACCAAAACGTCAAGCCGCAAGCCATTGAGAGCAAGGTCCGGCGGGCCGGACTTTCTCTTTGGGACGCGGAGTTGGAACCACAAGATGGTTGAAACTTTCGTTGCCATTTGCTAGGCTCCCTCCGGGAAATCGATGGCGACCCCATGCAGAAAGTGTGGAGCAACCAAGACCGAGACCGTTTATCACGGCTCTTTGTATTCGCTTGCCAAAAACTTCGGCTATCGGCTTCGGGTCTGTTCCCGGTGCCGGCGTTATCGGCTGCTCCATCTTGACGAGCATCCCGACGCGCCGGTCGTGCGCAGTACGTCCCGGAAGTGCGTGCCCAAGCCCCAGGCTTCCGATTTGGAGTCCCAAGGCCGACACCGCGGCAAGTGTCCACGCTGCGGCAGCGCGGATTACCAAAGATCCAAACGCCACTGGCATGAGCGTCTCCTTCGCCGCTCTCCCATGGCGCGATGCCAGAAGTGCCGGAATCGATTTCCCCTTTCTTCCGTCTAAAGTTGAGGGGGACAGGCATCTCTCCCAGTATCCCTAGGCGATGGCAGGCTTTCGAATTTCCCCGGAGTTTTTTGCGGGAGAAATCAAGTTATGGCCAAAGAACCTCAAAACGTGGTACACCATCGCCCATGACCATGCGTTCCCTGAACCAGCGTATTGCGGCCTCGGCGGGCATCGTGATGGCCAGCATCCTGGCAAGCCGGCTGCTCGGATTCATGCGCGAGTGGGCGGTCGCCCACCAGTTCGGTTCGAGCGCCATCACGGACGCCTATTACACAGCTTTTACGCTGCCGGACTTTGTGAACTATCTCGTTGCCGGCGCTTCGCTTAGCATCACGTTCATTCCGGTCTTTGCCAAATATCTTGCGGAAGATAATGAGGAAGAGGGATGGTGGGTCTTTTCAACAGTAATCACCTCCATGGTGCTTCTGTTGCTCATCATGGTCGTGGTGGGAGAGATCTTCGCCCCGGAGCTTCTCTACGTGATCGCCCCGGGATTTAATCCCGCGGAAAAAGCCCACACGGTTTTCCTGACCCGCCTGATGATGCCGGCGCAAATCTTTTTTTATCTTGGCAGTGTCTTGAGCGCGGTCCAGTATGCCAAAGGCCGGTTCCTCATCCCTTCCCTCGCGCCGGTCATTTACAACCTGGGAATTATTCTGGGCGGGATCCTGCTCGCTTCAAGTATCGGCATTACGGGGTTTTCGATCGGCGTCCTAGGGGGCGCATTTGTCGGAAACTTTCTGCTCCAAATCCATGGCGCCCGGCGTGTCGGGGCGCGATTCATGCCAAACTTGAACCTCCGGCATCCTGGCTTTCGGATGTTCATCAAACTCGCAGTGCCCATCATGCTGGCCCTGTCGGTTGTTTTCTCGGATGACTGGATTATTCGCTGGTTCGGTTCCTACCTGGCGCCGGCCTCCATCACCTGGCTGAGCTACGCCAAGTTCCTGATGAGGGTTCCTTTAGGAGTGGTGGGGCAGGCCGTCGGCGTCGCCTCATTTCCCTTCCTCGCCCAACTCTACGCCGAAAGGAAGTACGATGAACTCAACCGCACCCTCAACACCACCTTGAAAGCGCTGCTCCTGCTGATCGTGCCCATCTCCGCGCTCTCCATTGCCTTGAGCCGGCCGCTAGTCTACTTTGTTTTCTCCTACACGCGCCTTCGCCCTCCGGATCTGAACGCTACGGCGGCTGCCCTGGCGCTATTCTCAGCCGGTATGTTTGCCTGGGGCGCACAGAGCATTCTGGCGCGAGGATTCTATGCCGGGCGCGATACCCTGAGGCCGGCGCTGATCGGCACTGCGGTGACCCTTCTGAACCTGCCCGTCTACTGGCTGCTCGTCAAGCCCTTGCGGTATAAGGGGCTTGCCCTGGCAAGTTCCATCGGAATATCAGCTTACGCAATCGTACTTTTTGTATTGCTCTACCGCCGCACCGCCAACAGGGGGGCAATGGGGATGGTGGGGTTCTTTCTAAAGGTCGCAGCGGCTTCAGCAGTTGGAGCGGCCGGCGCCTACGCTGTGGTTGGATGGCTCGAGCTGCGCATCGCTTGGCAGGCCACAGCAGGCGCCTTACTGATCCTGATCGTGGCCGCCCCCGTCGGCCTGGCTTTGACCGGGCTGATGGCAAAACTGCTCCGCATTCGGGAACTTAACGCCTACTTCAAATCTCTCCCTCTGCCGGCTCGCTTCAGGCGCAATCCTGAGATTTGAAGCGCTGCGGCACGCCCCGCAACTTCTTTATTTGCCAATGCAAAACTTGGAGAAGATCATCCCCAGAATATCCTCGACGCCGGTCGTTCCCGTCAGGGTATCTAGTTGAAGGAGGGCATCATACAAGTCCAATAGAAGCATCTCATGATGCACCCGGAGGTCAGCCCCGCTACGGCAGCGGTCTAGCGCCGCGAGCGATGCTTGGAGCAGTTGTTGGTGGCGAAGATTGGTAACCAGTTCGCCTTCCGACCCAAGATTGCCCCCGGCCGCCGCTGCCTTAAGAATTTTGTCCCGCAGTTCCTCGAACCCTTGGCCGGTCAGCGCGGAAGCCGGAATAATTTCTGGGGGCGGCGCACCGTCGCCGTCTTCCGCCAAAATCAATTTCTCAATCTCCGCCTGGGTCGTGCGGAGCGGCAAGTCCGCCTTGTTGGCCACCACCAGCATGGCTCCCAGGCGCTGGGTCTTGCGGAGCAAATCGGAGTCCTCTTCCGTCCAATCCTGCGAGGAGTCCACCACCAGCAGCCGCAGGTCGGAATCCGCCATCGCCTGATGGGATCTTTCCACTCCCATCTTCTCCACATCGTCGCTCGATTCCCGAATTCCCGCCGTATCGACCAGGCGCAGGGGAATGCCGCCGATCGACGCAGTTTCCGTCACCAGGTCCCTCGTGGTTCCAGGAATCGCCGTCACAATCGCGCGATCCATATTCAAGAGGCGGTTGAAGAGGCTCGATTTCCCAACGTTGGGGCGTCCCACAACGGAAAGGCTCAGCCCTTCGTGGACGATCCGGCCGTAGCCGTAACCCTCAGCCAATTTGCCTAGGTCCACGCGGATAGCCTCGAGACGTTTTAGGATTTCAGTCCAATCCATCACCGCAACATCGTCGTCGGCAAAGTCGATGCCCGCCTCCAGCATGGCAATCAACTCCAGCAGGGCCTGTTTGTGGGGCTTCAGTCGGGCGGAAAGCGCCCCCCCAAGCTGGGTTGCAGCAACCCTGGCCTGGTAGAGAGTTCGAGCTTCAATCAAGTCATGGATAGCTTCGGCTTGGGTGAGGTCGATCCGGCCGTTCAAGAAGGCTCGCATCGTAAACTCGCCGGGCTCGGCGGCCCTGGCGCCCCGCGCCAGGCAGCATTCAACCAGATAGCCCAGAATCACCGGAGCGCCGTGGCAGGAAATTTCTACCACATCTTCGCCGGTGTAAGAATGCGGCTGGCGATAACAGGTCACCACGACCTCATCCAGGATTTTCCCTGTCTCGGGGTCTACCGCGGTGCCCAGCGTGGAGCGTTGAGTTTCGGGTGGCAGTTTCCCCAGCCTCACCAGGCTCGAGGCAATCTCCACGGCGCGTTCCCCGGAAAGACGCACCACCCCGATTCCCCCGCGGCCGGGCGGCGTGGCAATCGCCACGATAGTGTCTTCCTTCATCACGTCAGGACCTGTGGATCAGCTTGAAGAGGAAGGTGCAGCAGGAAAGATAACGACCTTGCGAAGCTGGCCGGAGCCTTCGCTCAGGGTCCGGACCCCCGTTTGGTCTTTGAGCGCCAGGTGAACGATCCGGCGCTCGCGCGGATTCATGGGATTCAGAGAAAACGGGCTCCCGGTTTCAATCACCTGGCGGGCCGCCATCGAGGCCGTGAGCTTCAGTTCCTCCGCACGCACCTGCCGCCAGTCCTTGCAGTCAAAAACGATTTTGCCCAAGACGTTTTCATCGGCGCGAATTGCCTTGAGCACCACGTATTCCAGCGCGTCGAGCAGCGCGGCGTTCTTCTCCAGCAGCAGATCGGAGTCCCGGCCTTGGAAGTCCACCACGATGCCAGCCTCGTCGGGCGCCTCGCCGGCGGGATCGCATCTTCGCACCGTCGATTTCAGGTCAAAGCCGCCGTGGCGGATGATCTCTCCCACGAGCGACTCGATCTTCGCCAGATAATTGTCCCCGGATTGTCCGGAAGAAAAACCTGCCATCGTCATTTCTGCACGCTCGCCTTAGCCCCGGCGGCTTTGACCGGCACCAAAGGTGGATGTTTCGGAGTGATATAGCGGTTAATGAACATCTGCTGCGCGATGCCCACCATGTTAGCAGTTAAGAAGTAGAGCACCAGGCCGCTCGCCAGCCTGAAGAACATCAACCCAAAAACCAGCGGCATCACCATCATCATGCGCTTCTGGTTCGGATCGGCTGTGGCCATCGGCGTCATCTTGGTCATGAAAAACATACTCACAATCATGATCGTCGGCAGAATGGGAATCGGCAGGCCCAGGATATGGGAATAGTCCGGCATGGACAGATCCTTAATCCACAAAATCCAGGGCGCATGGCGAAACGCAAAGGGCGTTTCCAGCGACTCATAGAATCCATAAAGTATCGGAAGCTGCGGCAGCATCGGCAGGCACCCGCCCAGCATGCTGACGTTGTGCTCGCTGTAAAGCGCCATAATTTCCTGGTTCATCCGCGCCTTGCGCGGGTCGTTGAACTTGTATTGCTTGTAGCGGTCCTGGATGGCCTTCACCAGCGGCGAGATGCGTTGCATTTCCTGTGCGGACCGGATGCTCTTGAGCTTCAGGGGAAAGAGCGCCGTATTGATAATCAAGGTAAGAATAACAATCGCCCAGCCGTAATTGTGGACCCAGTGGTCATGGATGTAACGCAAGCCGAGAAACAGCGGCTTGGCGATAAAGCTGAACCAGCCAAAATCCACCAGTCCCTCGAGCGCGGGGTTGACCGCCTTGAGGACATCCAAATCCTTGGGCAGCACCAGCAACTGGAAATCGAGAGGCTGCGCCTGCTGGCTTCCCAACTCCCCAAAAAGAGATTTCGGAGGCTCTTTCTCTTTCCAGCCTGCGGGCGTCCAGGCCTTCTGGCCCGCCAGGAAGCTCTGGTCATGGGAACCCGGGAAAAAGATTCCGGCAAAGTAGCGGTCTTCGAGACCCGCAAAAGCCAGGGGGCCGGGCAAGTGCCGGTCTTCTTCGATCTTGTGCTGGTCGACTGTCTCCAGACTCCCGGCCGAATCGTACACCAGCTTGCTCTGAGTGACTCGCTCAGTTTCGGGGAGCGAGTGGTCTCCGAACCCGCCGCGCCAGGCGACCGCGAGAGGCACATAGTGCTGGTCTTCGGCCACACTCACGCTGGCGTGCACTTTGTAGCCCGCGTCGAAAGAAAATTTCTTTTGAACCTGGACGTTTCCATCGCTGTAGGTCAGCTCCAGGGTGGCGGGGGCCGCGAGCGTGGCTTCTGAAGGCGTCGCGACATAGAGGGCCTGGTTAATCTTCTGGTTCAGCGAGGAATCTGCCGTGGTGATGCTCAGGGGATAGCCAAGCTGGTTGCACGCGGCAGGGTCCACCACATTAAGAGGCTTGCCATTCGCATCCTTGTAATTCTTGAGAATCCAACTCGTCACCACGCCGCCCCGCGTTGAGAACGTCACTTGATAGAGATCATTCTCCACCGTAATGTCCTGGGCCGTGGAGCCTTCGACAACCGGAATCTTGGGCGGGGGCGGAATCACGGGAGCCGCAGGCGACTTGGCGCTTTCAGACGGGGTTTGCGTTTTTGCCCCCTGCACGGCGCTGGCGGATGAAGAAGGGGAAGGCTGGGGCGCCTCCTTGACAAACAGCACCCGCCACAGCATCAACACTGCAAAGGAGAGGACGAATGCAACGATCACGCGCTTTTCACCGGTCATTATGGCAAGACTTTCCGTTCAATCTCTTTTGCCCGCGCCCCGCACTGGACCTTCAAGGAACTGGATCGAATCCCCCGCCGCCCCAGGGCCGGCAGCGCACTAGACGCTGGACCGCCAGCTTGCTCCCTTGCCAGGCGCCCCATTTCTCGACGGCCTCGTAAGCATAGGCCGAGCACGATGGATAGTAACGGCACGAAGAAGGGACGATCGGCGAAAGGCAGGCTTGATAAAAACGAATCAGGCCCAGCGCCAGCAATCTTAATCCGCCTCGGAGGATGCGGCCGGCGAACGCCGGGGAAACAGCCGCAGCATTTGCTGCTCGAAAGCCGGATATGGCATCGTGGCCGCGCTCTTGCGCGGGTTGACCACAATGTCCCAGCCTTCCGCAAGCGTCTCCCGGTTCTGCCGGAAAACTTCCCGGACCCGCCGCTTGATGCGGTTGCGATACACGGCATTCCCCACGCGCACCGGCACGGTAATCCCCAGGCGCGTTTCCGCTAGGCCGTT
>DATKQU010000020.1:0-20653 GCA_035532595.1 Terriglobia bacterium
ATATGACCAAACGACCAAAATGCCAGAAGTGATCCCGCCATCTACCAAGCTTCCCGGAATCCTCGATTTTGATTTCCGTGTTGTCGGCAAAAACGCAGATGGGCAGATGCAAAACCTCGAAAAGCCCGCGCTCTTGCTGGAAATATGCGGAGCTCTCCCTTACGCTCCTAACCTGGAAGGCGGGATAAGTGCGCGTACACTTCCTTTGCTGACTTTTCTTGGCCTAGAACACGCGTCCTCGATAGGTTCATTTTGCAATGCGGTCTGCGGTTGGGCAAGGATAAACACATTGCAGCTTAAAGAGGTACTCCGGAACAACAAGACTACACTGGCCTCGGGACCGGGAGCCGACACTGTGGAGGCATTGCGAGAGTACCTCTATAACGTTTTCAGGGTTTTACATCGAACTTGGTACAACGCAACAAGGTCGAGTCAAGACGAGGTGACAAACAACGCACTCCGGGAAGCAGAGGAGGAAGTGAATTTGGCCCTGAAAGGGGTGAATAGGAACCCATTCAAGGGGGGAGACATTCCGAAGGATCTACCTACCGACAAACCGACGCCGATACCGCCGCCTGCTCGCCGCCATCGCTGGGAGTGCGGTTCCTGCGGTAAGAGATGGCTCGCTGCCGCCGGGTTCACGCCGAAAATCTGTGCCGAGAGCGAGCCCGGAACTGGTGCTGGGCCTGGTTGTGGCTCGAACAACATAGGGTTGGCTAAGAATCAGCCGCGTATCGGAGACTGCCAGATTCGCATTGAGCAGTTAGGCGATTCTCGAATTCCAGCTGTGTTCCAGTTTGAACGGTTCGCAGCAGAAGACTTGGACGTTCCTGTTGTGCGAGTCAATCTCGCTAGCCCGCGCTACATTGAATTACGCGGTACGGGCTCGATGTCAGGCCAGGCGCAAAAAAGGCTCAAGCAATACCTGGTCGACTTCTCCCTCATGGCGATCGCAGAATACACGGCCAAGACGCGGGGCACAGATTTTTCAGAGGAGATTGGTGATCTGTATTTCAATCGAATGCTCCGATGCGTTGGCATCAAAGTGTATGAGGCACAGCTCCAAAAGGTTCTAGAATCCACAACCGGCCCAGCGGAGGAGAAAGCGCTGGCAACTGCTTAGCTAAGCATAGTCGTGGGTCCGGTTCATCGACCGGCCCCGAGCTTCCTCGGCCCCGCGAGCGTGTAGCGCAGAGTTCGGATTTTCCGAACTCTGCGGTTCGTTTTTGAGAAAAAAGCTGCTGCCGATAGGCAATGGCGGTGATAGCTTCCCCTGAGAAAATCCTATCCGGAGGCTCGCTTGGTGCCGGTGGCTTGCTCTTCCAGGTCGGCCATGTTGAGAACAATCACCTTGCGCCGCTCCATCTTGATTATCCCGCGGTCCACAAACCGCCGAAGGTTCCTGGAAACCAGATCGCGGACGGTGCCGATTTCGGCGGCAATCTGCTGGTTGGTTTCTTCCAGCGGAAACTCGATGCCGCGTTTGGTTCGATTCCCGGAAGCCAGCGCCCGGTCCCGCAGAAACCGCGCCAGCCGATGGCTGACCTCCTTGAGGGAGAGTTCCTCGACTAAAGACGCCATGTAGCGGAAGCGCCAAGCCAGCGTCCTGATAATGGCAAAGGCCACTTCGGAATTGCGGCGGCACAACTCCAGGAATTCCCGCTTGGGGAGGAAAAGCAGCGTCGAATCCTCCAGCGCGGCAGCGGAGGCGGGAAAGTTGCCTCCATCAAGAACCGGCAGCTCACCGACTGTGGAACCCGCGCGCTCGATGACCAGGACTTGCTCCCGGCCCGTCTCCGCCATCTTGAAGACTTTAATGGCCCCCGATTGAACCACAAAGAGCCCTTGGCAAGGGTCCCCTTCGGTAAAAAGCAGTTCATCCTTAGTCATCTGGCGGACAACGCAGTGGCTGGCCAGATTGCGGAGTTCATTCTCGTCGAGAACGGCAAAGAACAAGACGCGGCGAAGCGCGGCAACTGAGTCAAGAGCAGTCATGATGACATCGTAAGCTCCAGCGCCCAATGCGGCAAGAGTTAAACTTGCCCTAAGCCCCAAGTCCTCTATGGGTTTGCATGGCTGGACCCTTAAGCTTTCGGGGCAGTGTGACCACGGTCACAGCAATGAATGCTTCCTCCGAATATCATGATCATGGAGCGAGGTGGTTGTCAGGCTGCCTCCCATGAACTCGTGAAGGAGGTTGAGATGGCCTACGTTATTGCCGAGGGTTGTACGAAAGACACGAAGTGCGTGGACGTGTGCCCGGTCGACTGCATTCATCCTCGAAAAGATGAAGCAAACTTTGAGGAGGTGCCGCAGCTCTATGTGGACCCTGTGGCCTGCATTGATTGCGGAGCCTGTATTCCCGTCTGCCCGGTTCCTTGCATCTACACGCTGGAAGATTTGCCTGAACAGTGGAATAACTACATCGAGGTCAACGCCGCCTATTACGGGAATTAGGCGGAAACGCCGGGGTGAAGAGCTTCTTCAGGGCCCGTGCACGGCGCAGCGCCTCCAGTCTATTTAGACTTTCCATCCTTCCTCCTTAAGCACCAGAGGTTCTCCGGCGGCCGGATTGACCACCGGGGTGAACGTTGTTATTTCCTCTAGGTGACCATCATTTTCTCTGCGTTCTCCAGACAAGACGAACCGTAACCCCTGCGGTCCGCCACTCAATACATCACATCCCCCGACTTAAGTCGTCGTCCCAAGAGTCGCAATAAGCTAGGATTGACACTGTTGGGCGTCAAATGTAAATTAGTTTGGATCAATTCACGGAGGAAGTTCGATGGCCTATATCATTGCTGAGCCTTGCGTTGGTACAAAGGATACTGCTTGTGTCGATGTGTGCCCGGTGGATTGCATCCACCCCCGCAAGGATGAGGCAAACTTTGCCGACGTACCTATCCTTTATATTGATCCTGTGGAGTGTATTGATTGCGGAGCCTGCGTTCCGGTTTGCCCCGTATCAGCAATCTTTCCGCAGGACGACTTGCCGGAAAAGTGGAATAGTTTTATCGAGACCAACGCGGAGTATTACAAGAAGTAGACAAAACCAGCACTAGCCGCACCAGGGGCGTCATCAAACAACGGAAATCCAACGAGCTGCGAGCAAGGGTTTGATATCCCATGGCTTGCTGCCAGGGAGATCCGTCGGCTGTTGTGGGATCCACACGCTGGGGTGCCGCGCCGGAGTCGTTCCAGCAGGCATCCCCGTTCCTTTTGCACTTTCTCGGCAGTCATTTCTGGCCGGCAGAACTCCGATGCCTGCCCGGAAGAGTCTTCAGTAGAAAAGTGTGGATGAACGTCTCCTCCCGCGCGCATCAGAGAGAACCCGCCATTCCGCGTCAATGGTTCCGCCCAGCAGACTTTATCCACACCGATCCCACCCCATCAGCGAGGTTCTGCCAGGCAGCTTGACGTGCAGCGCAACTGCTGGTTTTGATGGCACTTCTCAGCTTTTCAACTTATAATTGCGGTTGGTTGGAATCAAAACCTTAAGATTCCGCGTTGTGCTCATCCCCGGATGTACCGACTTTACAGCCTGTTATACAGTATTGGTATCGTCTTTATGGCGCCTTATTATATTTGGCGCCGGCGGGGCCGAAAACAGTTCGCAGGGTGGCGTGAGAGGCTCGGGTTGCTGCCTGCCTCCTTTCGCCAGGACGAGCAGGGGGCGCTTTGGGTTCATGCCGTCTCCGTGGGGGAAACTATAGCTGTCGCGGGTTTGGTCCGGGAGCTTCAGCGGCGCTATCCTCAGCGGAAGATCTTTTTGAGCCATGTGACGGCAACCGGCCGGGAAGTTGGAGAGAAACGGCTGCCGGACTTGGCAGGGCGGTTTTATCTGCCCTTCGATTGGGCGTGGGCGGTGCGCCGGGCCATGGGGCAAATCCGCCCTTCAGTTCTATTGATTGTGGAGACGGAACTGTGGCCAAACATCCTGCGGGCAGCCCACGATTTTGGGTGCCGGTCAGTCCTGGTGAATGCCCGTCTTTCAGACAAATCGTTTCCTGGCTACCGGTTGATTCGCCCTTTTATGCGCCGCGTTCTCCAAAATATTGACCGAATCTGTGCTCAGGCGTCTTCGGACGCGGAAAGGTTTCGGCTCCTCGGAGCTTCCCCGGAGCGCGTCAGTGTGACCGGCAATCTTAAGTTTGACGGTCGCGCGCCGGAGTTTGGAGAACTGGGAGCCAGAATCCGGGAAGCCCTGGCGGCCGCAGACCGCCATCCCGTCTTTGTGGCGGCCAGCACGATGCATGGTGAAGAGGCGCTGGTGCTCGAAGCCTGGCAAGCAATCCGCACGAGGCATCCGCAAGCCCTGATGATCCTTGCTCCACGTCATCCCGGGCGGTTTGAGGAGGTCGGGGAGTTATTGCGGAGAAGGGAAGTGAACTTTGTCCGCCGCACCGGTTTTGCACAAGACACCGAAGGAATGCAGAGCCAGCTTGACTCGGCCGAAGTTCTGCTCCTCGATACAATTGGGGAGTTGGCGGAGGTCTTTGGTTTGGCCGACGTTGTTTTTGTGGGAGGAAGTCTGGTTCCTACCGGGGGGCACAACGTGCTCGAACCTGCCTTCTGGGGGAAACCCATCGCTTTTGGCCCGTACATGAACAACTTTCGAGACGTTGCAGGCCTTTTCCTGGGCGCCGCCGCAGCGATCCAGGTGGCAGATGCCAGGGAACTCGGGCGGGAATCGGTGCGTCTCCTCGACAATCCGGAGGATGCGCGTAGGATGGGGGAGACGGCCAAGAGAGTGGTCGCGGAGCAAGCGGGCGCAACCTTGCGAGTCCTGCGCCAACTGGAAGAATGGCTGGGCGCCCCTTCGGCGGCCTCGGTTGGCTGAGTAATCTGATGAATCGCCTTCTGATACCTCTTGCGGAAGTTTACGGTTTGGGCGCTTTACTGCGCGAGCATGCCTATTGCCGCGGCTGGTTGAAATCACATCGGCTTTCGCGCCCCGTCATCAGTGTCGGGAATCTGACGGTGGGAGGAAGCGGGAAAACCCCGCTGGTTGGCTGGATCGCGGAAATTCTGCTGCGTCGCGGCTACAAACCGTCAATACTTACGCGAGGTTACGGCCGCGAGCGCGGGCCGGACCTTGTTGTCCTTGAACCCCAGCCGCAGCGGAATATCGACGCCCGCAGCGTGGGCGACGAACCTGCTTTGCTGGCGCGAGCACTTCCGCAGGTTCCGATTGTGATCTCGGCGAACCGCTACCGGGCCGGGCTGCTTGCCGAAGAGCGCTTTGGTGTGGATCTCCACATCCTGGACGACGGCTTCCAGCATTTTGCGCTCGAGCGGGACGTGGATGTTGTGGCGGTGGACATAACCCAGGAGCTATCAGACCACGCCTTGCTTCCCGCCGGACGCCTGCGCGAGCCCTGCCGGGCTCTCCGGCGCGCGGACTTGATTTTGCTTACGCGGGCCGAGCTCCAGAACCCTGAGCCGAGCGAAAGACAAGTCCGCTCAATCAATCCGCAGGCTCAAATCTTCCGCTGCTCGACCGTGCTGCGCGGAGTGATTGAGGCGGGGCGAGTTGAAATCCGGCCGCCCGAGGCTTATCACGGCCGGCCGCTTTGCGCTTTTTGCGGCATCGGAAATCCTGGGGCTTTCTTTGCGGATTTGCGCCGCTGGGGCTTCACGCTCAGCGCGGAAGTGGTTTTTCGTGACCATCATGTTTATGGCCCGCAGGATATGAAGCGGCTGCTCGGGGTCGCGCAAGCCGCGGGAGCCGTCGCCTTCGCGACCACGGAAAAGGATGTTATGAATCTTTCTCCGCAATGGAAGTCCGAACTGCCTGTTCTGGCTTGTCGAATCCGGCCGGAGATTTCTGATGTCGCGGCATTCGAGGAAGCTCTTCTGGCCAGCGTTACTCCCCAGGGACCGCGGCAAAGAGCGGCCTCTGCCGTGTAGGTTGAGCACTGCGAGGTAATTGTTTGGAGATTCAAAGAACAGCTTCTCTGAATCCCGGAAAGATTCTGGTTCGTGGCACCAACTGGGTCGGGGATGGCGTGATGTCGTTTCCGGCTCTGGAGGCCCTGCGAGCGCGGTTCCCGGCAGCGGAAATCGTTCTGGTCGTCAAGCCGTGGGTGGCGGAGCTTTATCAGCCCCATCCCGGCGTGGACCGTCTGATCGTCTACGATCCGGAAGGGCCGCATCGCGGCCCGCGAGGTTTCTGGGGATTTATCGAGACCCTTCGCGCCGAGCGATTTGATCTGGCACTCTTGTTTCAAAACGCCTTTCACGCCGCCTGGATGGCATGGTGCGCGCGTATCCCGGTGCGCATCGGGTATGACCTGGAAGCCCGCGGGGCGCTGCTGACCGATGCTGTGCCGGTTCCGCCACCCGAGATCTATGGGCACCAAAGCAACTACTACCTCCAGCTTCTTTTCCGCGCCGGCTTAGTCCAGAGGCTCGAACCCGTGGAGAGGATTCTACTGAGAGTTCAAAATGCCGAAAAAGTCTGGGCTGCCAAACGACTGAAGACACTGGGCTTAGGAGGACCTCGTTTCCTGGTCGGCTTCACTCCCGGCGCCGCTTTCGGACCGGCCAAGCGCTGGCTGGTCGAGCGTTATGCGGACCTTGCGGATCGCTTGATTGGAGCGCTCCATGCGGATGTGCTAATCTTCGGTTCCCGCGCTGAGAAACCCCTCGCGGAGAGCATTGCTCGTATGATGCAGCACACCCCAACCATCGTCTCGGGTGAGACCACCTTGCGCCAGGTGATCGCCCTGCTGGCTCAATGCCGATTGATCATCACCAACGACTCCGGCCCCATGCACCTTGCGGCGGCGTTGGGTTTGCCTGTGGTCGCGATCTTTGGATCCACCAACGAGCGGGCCACCGGGCCTCTCAGCCCCCGCGCCCGGGTAGTCAAGCATCCCGTTGGCTGCAGCCCTTGCGGGCTGCGCGAGTGCCCGATCGACTTCCGGTGCATGAAAGCGGTGACCGTGGAAGAAGTCCATCGAGTTGCCCTGGGGCTGATCAAGGAATTAGGAGTTACCCATGACCGTTCGGCAGCAGGATAATCCGGGCGCGCGGCCGAACGATGGCCACCCGCACAAAGTAACAGGATTTCAACCGGGATCGGCGGGGATTTTTCTCGACCGGGATGGGACCATAGTGGAAGAGGTCGGCTACATCAACCATATCGACCGCCTGAAGCTGTTTCCCTGGACGGTTGAGGCCCTTCACAAGCTTAATTCCATGGGCCTGCCGGTGGTGATTGTGACGAATCAGTCCGGGGTTGGGCGCGGGCACTTTTCTGAGGAGCTTGTGGCCGAAGTTCACCGGAAGATACAGGAGGAGCTTGCGGCGCAGGGAGCGCGCGTCGACGCCTTTTATTATTGCCCGCATCATCCCGCGGCCCCTCCGGAGGCTTACAGGCAGGAGTGCCGATGCCGCAAACCTTCCGTGGGCATGCTGGTGGAGGCTGTCCGGCGATTCAATATCAACTCTCGGGCGTCCTACGTGGTGGGTGACTTCTATCGTGACATGCAGCTCGGATTCAACGCCGGGGCGCGAAGCATCTTGTTGAGGACGGGTTACGGGTGGGGGGAATACGAATACCACCGCCACGGGTGGCCGCGGCTGCCGGACCGGACCGCCGAGAACCTGCTTGGCGCGGTGCACATCATCCTTCAGGAGGTGGGAGGCTCGATGGCCAGTCGTGCTTCCTCAATATCGTCCCGCTTATGAAACTTACCAGACAAGTTCGTTCCTCTTTGCTTTCCGTGATCCGCCGCTTTTCCCGCCAGCACATCGTGGTGCTGGGGGACATGGTGGCGGACGAGTTTGTCTATTGTGAAATCACTCGCGTCTCGCGCGAAGCTCCGGTCTTGATTCTGCGCCAGCGCGAAAGGAAGATTCTGCCCGGAGGCGGGGCGAACGCCGTGAATAACCTGGCGGACCTGGGAGCGCACGTTACCCCGGCGGGGGCGGTGGGCGCCGACGACGCGGGTGATGCACTGCTGCAATTTTTCAAGGAGAAGGATGTCTCGACGCGCGGCATCCTCCGCGTGCGAGGTTACATTACGCCCACAAAGTCACGGATACTGGGAGGGCTGACACATTGGCAGCGGCAGCAGATCGTCCGCATTGATCGCGAGCCCTCCCCGGACGGCCGGCAGGAACTTCGCAAACGCCTTCGCCAGCTCGTGGCTCCATGGTTGAACCGTGCGCAAGGATTGCTGGTTTCCGACTACGGTTACGGGGCCACCAGCGCCGCGGAAGTCGAGACCCTGCGGCCTCGGGCGAACCGCCGCCGATTGCCGCTCGTCATCGATTCAAGGTATGATCTTGCGGCTTACACGCAGGTGACAGCCCTCACTCCGAACGAACCCGAGGTCGAGGCCGTTTTTGGAAAGCCCATTGGAAACGACCTCGAGTTGCTCTTTGAACTGGGGCACCTGATGCTTCAAAGCCAATCCTTGCAGGCCCTCTTGATCACTCGCGGGCGCGATGGGATGGTTCTCTTCGAGGCGGGCCGAAAGCCTCAAGTGATCCCGGTTTTCGGCTCCGACCAGGCTGTGGACGTAACGGGCGCGGGCGATACGGTGGTGGCCGTTTTTACCCTGGCGCTCGCGGCTGGAGCGAGTTTTGCGCATGCGGCTCTCATGGCAAATTGTGCGGGCGGGCTGGTGGTTATGAAGCGCGGGACGGCCACCGTTAGCGCACAGGAACTTAAAGAGGCGATCCGCAACGCATGAACAGCAAGATGATATCCCGGGCAGAAGTCTCCTCGCTGGGCGAGCGCTTGCGGCAAGCGGGTCATCGAATTGTGTTTGCCAACGGCTGCTTTGACCTGCTCCACGTGGGCCATATCCGATACCTGGAGAGCGCCCGCCAGCAGGGCAGCGTGATGGTGGTAGGGGTGAACAGCGACCGGACGGTCAGGGAACTGAAGGGGGATGGCAGGCCGCTGCTCGCTGAGCAGGCACGGGCAGAGATGCTGGAGGCGCTCGAGTCGGTTGATTACGTGGTGATCTTTGACGAATTGACCGCTGAGAAGGTTCTCCGTGACCTGCGGCCGGATGTGCACTGCAAAGGGACGGATTACACCCAGGCGACGGTCCCCGAGCGCGGGATTGTCGAGGAATGGGGTGGGCGGGTATTAATTGTTGGGGATGAAAAGAGTCATTCAACCCGCCAGGTGCTTGCCCGGATCCTCCGCAGCAAAACGGACGACGCTGGGGGGCATGCAAAGGGATAAAGCAAGAATACGGGTGCGCCGTTTGTGCCTGCCGGCTTTTTGGGTAAGAGATGCCTGATTCCAATCTCCGGTTTCTGGTGGTTCGCCTCAGTTCGGTAGGGGACATTGTCCACGCTCTGCCGGCGGTGGCGGCGCTCGGCCGGACCTATCCTCAGGCGAGCATTCACTGGGCCGTGGAGGAGCGCTACGCGGCGTTGCTCGAAGGCAATCCGTATGTCCGCCGAGTTATCAGGTTCGACACGCTTGGCTGGAGAAAACGTTTGGCTTCCAGCGACACGATGGGGGAAATCCTGCAAGGTTTTCGCAGGCTTAAAGAGTTGCAGTACGATGCCGCGATTGATATGCAAGGTCTTATGAAAACCGGCCTATTGACCTGGATAAGCCATTCGCGGGAACGCATTGGGCTCGGGAGAAAATGGCTCCGAGAACCCCCCGCCGGGATCTTTTATACGCATCGTGTTTCACCGCAAGGACGCCGGCATATCATAGAGATTAACCTGTCGCTGGTGGAATACCTGGGGGCTCGTCCGGGAATGTGGGAGTTTCCCTTGCCGGCCAATTCAGAGGATCAAGCCGCGGTTCAGGAGCAGCTTGAAAAGCTGGGCGTGACCAATTACATCATCGTTAATCCGGGCGGAGGCTGGAAGGCGAAGCGCTGGGCTCCTGAAAATTACGCAGAGGCAATCCGCCGGTTGGCCGGAGAATTGCCATTGGATATTCTGTTAACGGGTTCTGAACAAGAAGAAGGATTGATTCGGGGAATCCTTGATCAGGCAGGAACGCCCCGGGCAAAGTGGTTTCCTTCCACTCTCGTCCAGTACATCGCACTGGCGCGAGGAGCGAAGCTTCTGATCGGGGGCGATACCGGACCGCTGCACCTGGCTGCCGCGGCGGGAACTCCTCTGGTGGCCATCTTTGATTCGTCTGACCCCTTGAACACCCCGGAAAGGAACGGCCCTTTCAATGCGGCGGATATCGTGCTCTGCGGCCCCAAGAAATCGAATCACCTTAAGTACTCGAAAGGTTCAAATTACCTGGCGGGGGTCAGTGTCGAATCGGTCGTGGAAGCAGCCTTCGAGCGTTTGAAGAGAGCGAATGGGTAAAGACTTCAGAACTTTTGTCGCCCGGTGGCGGGTCCCCATGGGATTT
Organism: Terriglobia bacterium; assembly: GCA_035532595.1. Lineage (GTDB taxonomy): Bacteria > Acidobacteriota > Terriglobia > UBA7540 > UBA7540 > JAMCXS01. The sequence continues at coordinate 10,358 of DATKQU010000020.1, forward strand.
GCCTTGGGCATTGCTTATCTGATCTTTGCCCAGCCGACGGTCCGGCTTCTTGCCATTGGCGCGCCCGTGGCTTTTGGGGGCCTGGGAATTCGGGCGTACGCGGCGGGCTACCTTGAAAAGAACCGCAGCTTGGCCACGTCCGGCCCCTACGCATATACCCGCAATCCCTTGTACCTTGGCAGCCTGTTGATCGGGTTAGGATTTGTCATCGCCGGAGGGTCAGTGTTGCTGGCGGTGATCTTCGTCTGCTTTTTCGCCTTTGTATACGGGCCTGTGATGCGGCGCGAGGAAGCCGGTTTGCGTGAACAGTACGGAAATAAATATGAGGCCTACGCCGTGACGGTTCCCCTCTTCTTCCCGCATCGGAAATCTGTTGATGCTTCCGGCGGAAAGTTTCAATGGCAACGCTATCGCAGGAACCGCGAATACGAGGCGGCACTCGGATATCTTGCGGGTGTACTCTTTTTGGCCTTGAAAATTCTTCTGCGCTAGGAGATGGCGCAGGTTGCCTTTCCTGGCAATTCTGCGTCTAACTGCAATATGAAAATTGTTCGGCCTTGCATGGTAATTTGCGGAATGTTCCTGGCGCTGCTTCCGGTGGGGGTTCCGGCTCAAGGAGCTGAAAGGCCCCCTCTTCCTTTCAGCCCCGGCGAAACGCTCACCTACGACGTGAGTTGGTCCATCTTCCACGCCGGAGAGGTCACGGCCACGCTCAGCAGAGACCCGATCGGCTCCCAAAACGCCTTCGTGGTCAAGACGACGGCTCGTTCCGAGGGATTCGTGTCCATTTTGTACAAGGTTCGGGACGATTTTCAGTCGGTCATCGACCCGGAATCGCTCTGTTCTCGCGGAATTTCCAAGCAGATCAACGAAGGCCGCCGCCACCGAAATGCCACAATTACTTTCGATAGCGCGCGAAGATTGGCCATCTTAAACGAGCAGAACCTGAGCAAACCGAGCGAACCTCCCAAACACGACGAACACGAGATTTCCCCCTGCGTCCAGGATATCGTTTCAGGTTTTTATTATTTGCGGGGCCAGCCCATGCGGGTGGGTGAGACCATCCATCTGGCCGTCAATGACGGCTCCAAGACGACCCCCGTGGCCGCCGTCGTCATGGATCGTGAAAAGATTCAAACACCCATGGGAACCAGGGACGCTTTGCGCGTCGAACCTAGGATCTTCGGGACGCTCTACAAGAAAATGAAAGGCCGCATGCTCATCTGGTTCAGTGACGACGAGCATCATTATCCCTTGCGAATCAAGGCGGATCTTAGCATGGGCTCGATCACGGGCACGCTGACTTCGATATCGGCAGCTCCACACAAGGATTCCCTGGCCGGCGACGGCGGCGGTCCTGCGGGTCCTTCCAAAACTCCGTCAGACACCGTCAAATAATTTTGTACTTCTCGGCGAGAACGCGCTGGAAGCGAGGCCGGTAAATCAGGTCGAATGTGCGTGCCTTGTCCGGAAAGAGGCTGAGCGCATAGCGGCGCGTGGATGCGACCATCTCAGACGCTTCTTCCACAGGGATGTCGGATTGCTGGAGCGTGTTCATGACTAGGTCCACAACAATCTGAAGTCGCCGGATCTTTCTTGCTTCTTCAAGGATTTCAGCTTCGGTTGCCACGATCGTCCTGCCCCCTCGGGTTAAAGCGTTTCCGAATCATCCGCCCCACCACTTGCTGAACATTATAGGCCAAACCCGTGAGTCCCGCCCCAGGGATTTCGTAGGTTGCTCACGCGCGTCGCCTTCCCAGGGAAACCGAAAGGTTTGCGCAACGCGCGCGCAAGTCAGTTGACCGTTTCAGGCGCCTGATAACAGCGCACGGTGAGGTGTGGTCCACCGGCGTCCACGGTTACCGCGCCGTCGGTTGCCGTCCGGAGCACCGGCACGCCCGCATCGTGAAGCCTCTGGTAGACCGGAAAGCTACGGCCGGCGCGGCCATAGTTTCTTTCGCCGGAAAGGACCACAATTTTCGGATTTACACTCTCCAGAAATTTTGACTGAGCGGGAGAATCCGAAAGGGAACGGGCGGATTCGAGGACTTCGCTGGCAAGGGAACCTGGCGGTTCGGCGAGGGCTTGCGCCACTCGATCGCCTGTATTGCCACGCCAGAGAACGCTTCCGTGCTTGGAGGTGATGCGCAGCACCGGACCGTTGTCGCTTAAGGAAGAACGGGAGTCTTGGGATGCGAGCGGCGGCCAAAGAACCTGGAGAGTCGCCTGGCCTCGGGTTTCCTGATCGCCTTGAGATATTTCTCGAATTGCCACCCCGCGCTCGCGCGCCGTATCGACCATGTCCTGGTAAGCAGGGTTTGCTACACTTGGGCCTCGCCACAATTCCCGGACTTTAAAGTTGCTGAGGATGGCGCCCATTGCTTTGATGTTTTCTGTGCTGCCATTGCCCAGAACCAGAATATCGATCTTCCGGATCCCTCGCGACCATAGATAGGGAGAAACAATATCTTCGCCGGGATTCCAGCGGCCGGTGTCCGGTCCAAACCTTTCGCGGCCTCCCGCGTTCAGAAGCAAGGTTGTTCCATCGGGCAGCACGACAAATAAACCCTCGCCTCGGCCGCAATCGAGTGCTGTGACCTGCAGCGTTCCTTTCGGAATCCTTGGCGAAAACGGGTAGCTGATTACTATCGAGGCGAACAGGGCGAAGACTGCCAAAGAAACCGCAAAGGCCCGCGCATTCCGCCCGAGGCTCCACGCGACGGTGATCAAGGCCAGCGCAAAACTGATGGCGACCCAAATCGGCGGTTCGGGAATCCGGTAGGACAGCCAGGAGGGATAGTGGCGGAACTCCGTCACGGCTAGTAAGGACTTTGTGACCCAAAACAGCAACTTGCCGGGAAATACCGCAATGGCTGGCGCCGCAGCGCTCAGGAGCACTGTGGGCACGGCCAGCCCGAGCAGTATGGTCATGATAGGTATGGCCAATGCATTCAAACCAATTCCGACCAAAGTGATCCGATGGAAAGTCTCCGCCATGGGCATCAACAGCCCGACTTGGAGAACAGCGGAGAACAACATCAATTCCAACACCCACAAGCCAATGCGAGCGGGAACGGTGATCGCTTGTTCTGCGAGGGCCGGATGCCCATTGAGAAAAGGAAATCGCTTCTTGGACCAACCGATCAGGGCTCGAACGTCGAGCCGGAACTGTGCCGAGCGTGGAGGCAGGTTCGAGTCAATCTCGACATTGTCCAGGCGGGCGAACGCCCTCCGGTAAGGCGAGATCGTGCGCTCAAGGATGGGCACTGCCAGACCGGCGATCAGCAGGGCTGCCGAAAAAGAAAGTTGGAAACCCGCTTCAAAGAGCCATGCGGGTTTGTAAACCAGCAAGACCAGCGCCGCGAGGCCCACGGCATTCAGAGCATTTCGATCCCGGTAGAGGTATCGGGCCAGGAGATAGGCGCCAATCATGAGCGAGGCCCGGAGCGTGGGAGCCCTTTGCTCAACCAGCAAATCATATGCCCCCAGAAACACCAAGAGAAACAGCGCCCGCCCGGAGTCGCCCAGGCGAAAAAGATTAAGGAAGAAGAGTAGGACGGCGGCGAGCAAGCCCACATGCAGTCCTGCAATCACCAGAAGGTGATACAACCCGGACTGCCGAAAGTTCTCCACGGTGGCCGAGTCGAGCGAGGAGCGATCGCCAAACAGGATTGCTTTCAGAACCGCCCCGACGCGGCCTTCGGCCGACCATGGAGGGTAAAGCATGTCAATCCCGTGGAGCAGACGCCCTCGGGCACTGGCGACCAGCATCCAGAACCTCGGCGCCTGGGATTCCGATAACTTCTCGATTACCAATGGGCTCTTGACGGTGCCTTCCCAGGAAACATCTTCGACGGCCTGCAACCACCAACGAAAATTAAAGCTGCCCGGATTTCGGTAGATGGTGGGCTTTTCAAGCCGAATAGGGGCCCAAATGGCATCGCCGTAACTCAGACGGAGCTCATCGAGCTTGGCCCAATTCTCTGGATTGGGAGGAACGAACAGCCGAATCCGCACTTTGCCTTGCACGGCCCGGCTCCTGCTATGATCTCTGATCCTCCTGCAATCCAAGTCAAAGGTAAAGCCAGACCCGGTGCGAATTGGAGCGTTGACGATGATGCCTTCAATCTCTACAGCTTGGTTGAGATTCAATCCCCAATTTGCAAGGTTGTGGACATCATTTGGAGAAAAACGGTTTTGAAAAACTCCAGCAGCCGCTATTCCTGCGACGACAAAGCCTACCAGAACAAAGGCGCCGGAGATGCGCGCCCAGCCTGCACGCAAGAAGCTGAGTCCGCCCAGTAAGCACAAAGCCGCCAGCAGCATGGCGGTATCGGTGTAGCTGAAAGACCCGCCACGTGCCACCAACATCCCCAGCGCAAAACAGCTCGCCAGAACCAGCAAAGGACTTTTCATCGGACGGCCTAGTCTTGACGAATCAAACGTGCCAGGCACTCAATATGGTAGGTATGAGGGAAAAAGTCGAACATTTCAACTCTTTCCAGACGATAGCCCTGTCCCAACAGGTAAGCCAGGTCCCGCGCCCAGGTTGGCGGGTGGCAAGACGCATAATGTAAACACCGCGGTCCTAGCTCCGCCAGGCGCTTCAGGACGTTCTTGCCGACCCCTGTGCGGGGAGGGTCGAGGACGACAAAATCCGGGCCGATTTGGGCAAACCGCCGGAGAAACTCATACGCCGTTTGTCCGCTGGCCCGAACGCGATCCAGGCCGTGCATGGCGGCATTCGCTTCGAGATCTCGAGAGGCTGCGGGATGAGATTCTACCCCGATGACTTGCTTGAACCGGCGCGCCAGAGGAAGCGTCAGCAACCCGACTCCCGCATAAAGATCAAGTGCCACCTCGCCGGGCTCTATTGCGGTGACGGCATCCACAAATTCCGGGAGTAGATGGCGAGATGCCTGGAAGAAAGAGCCGGGGCTGGTTTGGTACTGGAACTCGCCCACTTGATACGCCAAAACAGCTTCTCCATAGACGGCGTGCCCTTGTTGCCCAACGAAGACGGCGCCGGTGACCCCTTCGACTTGCCCCAAAAGATCCGCCGCCAATTCCTCGGATTCCTGCTTTGTGAAATTCCCGAGAAATGTGATCCTCACTTGCTCGTCGCGGTCGTTGGCCAGCAACTCGATTTCTCTGCTTTTGCGGAGCCGGTTCAGGTATTCCGGCCGGCGAAGCTGGCGGAGCACCGCGTTCAGGCGCGGCGAAAGGATCATGCACTCGTCGATTGGAACAAGCCGATGGGATTCGGTTTCAAAGAAGCCCAGATCCACGCGTCCCGACTCATCCGCAGTCACCTTCAGTTGGGCCTGATTGCGATAGTTCCAGGGATCCGCGCGATGAATCGTGATTTCCTGGGCCCAGACAATTTTGCCGATCCGGCGCAAGGTCTCGCGAAGGATCTCGGACTTCCAAGCCAGTTGGCGCTCAATATCCAGATGCTGGTAGTGGCATCCACCGCATTGCCCGAAATAAGGGCACGGCGGAACAATGCGTTCCGGAGCCGCCTCCAGAATGCGCAAAGGCCGGGCGTGAACCACCCCCTTGGCCGTACGCACCGGTTCCACTTCCAGGAGTTCACCCGGCAGTGCACCAGATACCAGAACGGTTTGGCCCTGGGCGTGGCCAAGCGCCTCGCCACCATAAACAAGCTTTTGCGGAGTAAGTTCAAACGACATGGGTTGCCTTCTGTCTCGAAGCCGGGCGACTTGAGATTCCTCGCCCGCAATGCGAAGCTGCCGGGGCGCCTACATGTAAAACAAGCTCAGCCGGGGAATATTGTTATGCTCGAACAGCCGCTTCTTGATGAATTGTCTTTCCAGTGATTCGATTTCACCGACGCCCATATTCCTCCGGTAAGAAACGAGCGCCCCGTCAATTTCTCCCCTGAAGGTAGCGAGTAAATCTGCGGATGAAGCGCGCGTTAAAGAAGCCGTCAGCTTCTCTTCAAGAGCCGTCAGACGCCGCTCCAGTTCTTCAAGGTCCGCTTCAGACTCTTGCGTATTGCTCGCGGCCATTCGCTCGATCTCGCTGGCCGTTTCGTTGGTGTCCTGGGCCAAAACGCTCTGATTGCCCTGCGCGAAGGATTCGGAAATCTTCCGGAGAATCGCCGCGTTGCGTTGGAGATAGCCGAGGATCTCATCTTTTGCAAAAGGCGCTTCTGCTTCTCGCCCCTTTGCGCCCACACCCTCGTCCCCTCCCATTTGGGCGGTCTCGGCGGCGCGCAGAACCTCCTGCGAGCAGTAAGCCAGGCTGTTCACCTTCCGGAACCGGCGCGGACGTTTGTGATACTTTACAAAGGCGCGTTCTATTCCCACGAGCACGGCTTCGAGAGGAAGCCCCGCTTCCTTCCAGGACTCGATCAGCGCCCAGTCGAGGGTCGAGAGCATGGTCGGCGAACCCCGCGCCCGCTGGAAGCACTCTTCGATTTCCGTAAAGTAATTGAAGTAGTTTTCCACTGCTATTTGCGGCGCGCGTTGGGAAGGTTTCGTTCGTAGATGATGCGCAATCCTTCCAGGGTGAGAGAGCCGTCCACGGGCGGTTTGTATTTTGAGGCGGAAGCGACCAGTGCCGCCTGGCCGCCCGTCGCAATGACGCGCGTTTTAGGCCCCATCACGGCGCACAGGCGGTCAAGAACGCCATCCACCAGTCCCACCGCACCGTAGAACAAGCCCGATTGCATGCTTGACACGGTGTTGGTGCCGATGACGCGCTCGGGCTCGCGAATCTCAACCCTGGGCAAGCGTGCCGCTCGCGCAAACAGCGCCTCCGCCGAGATGCCGATTCCGGGCGCAATTACGCCTCCCAAATATTCTCCTTTTTCGGAAACGGCATCGAAAGTGATGGCTGTGCCAAAATCCACGATGACGCACGGGCCGCCATACTTCTCAAACGCCGCGACGCTGTCGGCGATGCGGTCCGCTCCCACCTCCTGGGGATTATCGTAGTGAATAGCCATCCCGGTCCGTGTGCCCGGACCCAATAAATGCGGTTTGAGATGGAAGTATCTCTCAGCCATCTCTTCGATAATCGGGTTCAGGGTGGGCACCACGCTCGAAACCATCATGGCCTTAATCTGATTGGGCTGAATTCCATCGAGGGTAAAGAGGTTCCTGCTCAGGATGCCGAACTCGTCGGCGGTGTAATTGCGATTTGTGGACAACCGCCACTGGGCACACAAGTCGCGCCCCTTAAAAACGCCCAAGCTCGTATTGGTGTTGCCAACGTCAATTACAAATAGCATCGTTTGCCCGCACTCCACGAGGACCGTTGTCAAAACACGGTCTGAGCACCCTTTATTTTACCTCGGTAATCTCTCCCGCGATGAACAGCTCTTCCTTTCCGCCATCATAGCGGATTTTCAAGGCGCCCGTCGAATCGAGGCCCGCCGTCGTCACGGAAAAGTCCCCGGCCTTTGTCTTGATGCGGACCCGCTTCCCTTCCGCATATGTTGAGGCAGCCGCCCAACGCCGAAGAATGGCGGCATTCCCATCCTTCAGAAGCAGATGATAGTAACGTTCCAATTCCCGAAGCAACGCCACCAGGATCTGGAGCCGCGAATACCGCTGCCCGCCCTCAACGGCAAGCGAGGTCGCGATCGGACGAAGTTCCTCCGGCATCTCACGATGGTTGACGTTGATGCCGATGCCCAGAACGACCTTGTGAAGGCGGTCGAGTTCCGCCTGCATTTCCGTCAAAATGCCGCAGACTTTCTTGCCGTTGACCAGCAGGTCATTCGGCCAGCGAATGTCCACGGGGAGCCCGGTAACCGACCGGACGCCTTCATACGCCGCCACGCCCGCCAGAAGCGTCAGAATGGGAGCGGCGGCCGGAGATAGCGGAGGACGCAGAAGAACCGAAGCGTAGATGCCGCTCGACCTTTCGGAATACCAGGCTCTTCCCATCCTTCCTCGCCCGGCAGTCTGCTCCTCGGCGATTACTACCGTCCCGTGCGGGCCTTCCTGCGGGCTGAGCTCCAATGCTGCAGTGTTCGTGGACTCCGCGCGAAAATAGTGAATAATCTTATGGCCGATTTCACCGTGAAGCAGTTCCGAACGCACCAGGCTGGGGACGAGGATGTCCGGAAGCGTCTGAAGCTGGTATCCCCGGTGCGGGTGTCCCTTGATTGCGACCCCTAGGGCGCGCAGCTTTTCAATCCACATCCACACGGTGGACCGTGAAACGCCGATCTCGGATGCGATCTTCGGCCCCGGTACCAGCACGGTGGCGTTCTTTACCAGCAGGTGGACCAGCCGATCGATTTTGTGGTCTGTAATTCCGGCGCGCATGCGTCCAAAGCGGGTGCCCGATTTTCCTTTATGGAACTACCCTGCCCAGCCGGCTTACGCCGGGCGGGCAAGCGTCTTTTTACAACGGCTCGATAAGAAAATTGATATCTGCAGCCGGCGCCGAGTGGGTCAGCGCGCCCACCGAAACCCGGTCAACTCCCGTTTCCGCGTAGGCGCGAATGTTGTCCTGATTCACCCCGCCGGAGACCTCAAGCCTCACTCTTCCCGCGGCACCCTCGACACATCGGGCAACCAAGTCCGGGGTCATATTGTCGAGCAGCGCGATATCAGCGCCGGAGGAGATAGCTTCTTCGAGTTCGGCCAGGGTTCTTACTTCCACTTCAACGGGGATGGCGAGAGGGCGCTGCGCTCGCGCTTTTTCAACCGCAGCTCGAATGCCGCCAGCGAAAAGAAGGTGGTTGTTCTTGATCAGGATTCCGTTATCGAGCCCTAACCGGTGATTGCGCCCACCTCCCATACGGACGGCGTACTTCTCGAGAGCTCTTAAACCCGGCGTGGTTTTTCGAGTATCCAGCAATTCCGTTTTGAGCCCCGCGATTTGCTTCTTGAACGTTTGAGTGAGGGTTGCGATGCCGCTCAGGCGCTGTAGGAAATTCAAGGCCACGCGCTCGCCCGAAAGAAGCGTAGCTGCCTTTCCCTCCACCTTGGCAAGCGGTTCGCCCGGCGGAACTTCCGTGCCTTCCGCCACGAGAGCAACGAACTCGCAACTCCGCTCAAGGGTTTGGAAAACCTCCACGGCAACCGGAAGGCCCGCCAGGACCAAGGGTTGCTTGGAATAGAAGGTTCCCTGAGCCTTTCGCCCCGCAGGAATCGTCAGGCGCGTAGTCAGATCACCCTCGCCCAGGTCCTCACTGAGGGCTCGCTGCACAATTGCCCGCAATTCCTCGGGCGAGATGCCCAGAACTTCAGTTCCCGCAGAAACCGGACCCGCTGTCGTCATATCGCGATTGCCCTTAGCTCAATTTGTCGAGCGATTCAATGACTTTGCGCAACTGGGTTTGGAGGTCGGAGCGTCGCTCCTCGGTGGCACGAACAACATCTTCCGGAGCCCGGTCGAGGAAACTGCGGTTTCCCAGTTGCTTTTCAACCCGTGCCAATGCCTCTTCCAGCTTTCCTTTTTCTTTTGTCAGGCGTTGCCTCTCTGCGTCCTTATCCACATGTTTGTCCTGGACGAGTTGAAGATCAAAAGCTGATGTCACGTGGGTTCCTGCTTCGAGCCGCCCGGAAACCAGTTCGAGCGAGTTGAGGCCTACAAGCCGCTGGATGGTTGAACTGTGCATCTTAAACAAGTCGAGGAGCTCAGGGTCTTGTGTCGCGACCTGCGCGGAAGGTTTCTGCTGTTGCAGTCCCGCCTCCGCCTTGGCGTTGCGGGCCGCAACCACCAGACCCCGAATGCTTTCAAAATCCTTTTCGGCGTTCCCATTCGCGGCCTTCGGGCTCACCAGTGAGAACGGTGCGAGCGAGATCGAGACGCCACCGTCACGGTTGGGAAGCCGGTGCCAAAGCTCTTCCGTAATAAAGGGCATGAAAGGATGGAGGATGTGGAGGGCTGACTCGAACCCTCGGAGCATGTTCTCCCAGGCCGCCGAGGACTCCCCCGCGGCGAGGGGTCGCGTGATTTCCGGTTTCACCCATTCGAGATACCAATCGCAGAATTCGTGCCAGAAGAAGTGATAAATTTTGTGGGTTGCCTCGTGGAAGCGGAAATCGGAGAGCGCGTCTTCGATTTCTCCCGTGACGGCAGCAAGGCGGGAGAATATCCACTGGTCTGCAAGCTCCAAAGCCTCCTGCGATGGCAAAGGTTCGAAACCGCCTTGTGGGTCGGGCTGAAGTGCCGCCGCCAGGTGCTCGCGTGTGTTTTCATCGAGCTTTTGCAGGTTCATCAGGATAAACCGGCCTGCGTTCCAGACTTTGTTGGCGAAGGAGCGGTACGATTCGATTTTGTCGTAGCTGAAGGCGATGTCGGTGCCCG
>DATKQU010000021.1:0-6699 GCA_035532595.1 Terriglobia bacterium
CTTGTAGGGCATGCCGCGCGTCTTCAGGGCCGATTCGAGCGTGCGCTCGGCCAACTCCCAAAGCTCGGCTTCACCGGAATACTTCTCCCGGTTCTCGGGGTCCCAGGTGGAAAGCTCCACTTCAAACTGGTCGAACCCAAACGTGCGCAGCACCAGCAGCGCAAAATCCACGCAGGCGGCAACCTCCGCCTCCACGCCTTCCGGAGTGGTAAAGATATGCGCGTCGTCCTGCGTAAAGCCCCGCACCCGCAACAGCCCGTGCATCACCCCGGAACGCTCATAGCGATAAACGGTGCCGAATTCCGCCAGGCGCACGGGGAGCTCGCGATAACTTCGCCGCGCATCCTTATAGATCAGGATGTGGAAAGGGCAATTCATGGGCTTCAACTGGTACTCCGCGTCGTCCAGTTGAATGGGAGTGAACATGTTTTCCCCATAGAAGCCGAGATGGCCGCTGGTTTTCCAAAGATCGAGGCGCGCCACGTGCGGCGTATAAACCAACTGGTAGCCCTGCCGCAGAAGTTCATCGCGGAGAAAATCTTCAATTTCCTTGCGGATGATGCCGCCCTTGGGATGCCAGAAAATCAGCCCCGGCCCGGCTTCATCCTGAATGCTGAACAGATCCAACTCTTTGCCCAGGCGCCGGTGGTCGCGCTTGCGGGCTTCCTCCATGCGGGCAAGGAACTCATCCAAATCCTTCTTCGAAAAGAAGGCTGTGCCGTAAATCCGCTGCAAGGGGTGGGAATGCTCATCGCCCTTCCAATGGGCGCCTGCCACGCTCAGCAACTTGAAAGCCTTGATCCGCCCCGTTGAGGGAATATGCGGCCCGCGGCAAAAGTCCAGAAACCTGCCCGTCCGATACGCGGAGAAGACGGGTTCCGCTTTTTCCTGAATCAGCTCGCACTTCAGGAATTCTCCCATCTGCTCAAAAAGCTTCAACCCTTCTTCCTTCGAAAAATAGACTCGTTCGTAGGGCAGGTCGGCCTGGGCAAGCTCCTGCATCTTGGCCTCAATTTTTACCAGGTCGTCTTCGGTGAAGGGTTTTTCGCGGTAAAAGTCGTAGAAGAAGCCCGTCTCGGTGGGCGGCCCGATACCCGGATGGGCGTCCGGAAATAGTTCGAGGACTGCCGCAGCCAAAAGGTGAGCCGAAGAATGGCGATAAATCATCAGCCCTTCGGGCGAGGACGGCGTAATCAACTGCAAAGGTCCGCTGGCCTCAATCGGCGTGGCAAGATCGACCATGCGGCCGTCGATCTTCGCCGCCAGCGCCGCTTTGGCAAGCCCCGGCCCGATCGACTGCGCAACCTCGCGCGCCGTCACGCCCTGCGGAAACTCTTTGTCTGTACCGTCAGGAAGGGTAACCTTGACGTTCGCCATGTGTTAGGATTCGTTCCTGAAGAATCGCAACACTTAACAATAACAGAGTGGTTCACAGGCGGTCAAACCTATTCGCGCCCTGGGAAAATCTATTCCCACCGTATTCCGCGGGGCTTGAGGGGCTCGAGACCAAAAATGAGAAGTGAACCCCTGGCTGGCGGTGAGGGTCGAGACAAGAACCCGGTCATGCCGAAATTAGGGGTGATCAGAAACCGGCTGCCTATCGCTTTTTGGCCAGTTCGGGGGAACTCGCGATGCCGTTGAACGAATCTTCGGGAACCTCAGGAAGCAGGCGGTGGATGGCTCTGAACAGGTCTTGGGGGCGGATGGGCTTTGCGATGTAATCATCCATGCCGGCCGCCCGGCACCGCTCCTCGTCCCCCTTCATCGCGTAGGCGGTCAGCGCAATGATCGGAAGGCGGGCGCCCGTCGTTTTTTCCTTCTCGCGAATCCGGGCCGTGGCTTCGAACCCATCCATCTCCGGCATTTGGATGTCCATCAGGACAAGGTCGAAGGACTGCTTTTCGAGGGCCGCCAGGGCCTCTTTCCCATTGCCGGCCGCCGTCACCGAAAGACCTCTTTTCTCCAGCAGCCTGATGACCAACATTTGGTTGACGGCATTATCTTCGGCCAGCAGAATGTGAGCCGCTTTGTGCGTTTCGCGCAGAGAGTGCCGGGTAACCAGAGGAACCCGATCGAGCCTGCCGGAGGGCTTGCCGAGAGCTTCCAGGATCGCCTGCAGCAGTTCGCTTTGACGGATAGGCTTGATCAGGTAGGCGGCAATCCCCAATTCCCGGCAGCGAGCCGCATCGCCGCGGTGCCCCGCGGAGGTTAACATCATGATCGTGGCGGTTGCCAGCTTGGGATTCTGCTTGATCCTCTCCGCCAGATCAAATCCGTCCATCTCCGGCATCTGGGCGTCAATCAGCACCAGCGGAAAGGTCTTTCCGGAAGCCGCGTTTTGTTCCATCGTTGCCAGGGCGGCATCCCCGCCCTCCGCGAGCGCGGGCTCCATCCGCCAGTGCCGGAGCATGGCGCCCAAAATGCGCCGGTTGGTTGCGTTGTCATCCACCACGAGCACCGGCATCCCCTGGAGTTCCACCGTCTCCCGGGGCTCCATCCTGGCCGGAACCTTTTGCACAGCGAAGCGCGCCGTAAAGTGGAAGGTGCTGCCGACGCCAAGCTCGCTCTCCACCCAGAGGCGCCCATTCATCATGCGCACGAGTTTTGAGGAAATCGTCAGGCCCAGGCCGCTGCCCCCGTATTTGCGCGTCATGGAGCTGTCCACTTGGGTGAAGGCTTCAAAGATCATCTTCTGTTTGTCTTGGGGAATGCCGGTCCCTGTGTCGCTGATCGCGAAATGCAAGCATGCTTCACTCGCGGCAAGCGATTCCGTCTCGACACGCAACACCACCTCTCCCCGCTCCGTGAACTTGACGGCGTTGCCGAGAAGATTGATGACAATTTGCCGCAAGCGGCTCGGGTCACCCATCAGTGTTTTGGGCACGTCGGGCTGGATTTGGTAGGAGAGTTCCAAACCCTTCTGGTGAGCCCGCGGGGCAAAAGTCTTGGCGGTATTCGTGAGGCAGTCTTCGAGATCGAATTCCGTGGTATCCAGGGCAAACTTGCCCGCTTCAATCCTCGAGAAGTCCAAAATGTCGTTGATCAGGGTCAGCAGCGCGTCACCGGATTCCTTGACCATCCCGAGGTACTCGCGCTGTTCGGGCGTCAGATCGGTATCGAGCGCCAGATCCGTCATGCCGATGATGCCGTTCATGGGAGTGCGAATCTCGTGGCTCATGGTGGCCAGGAACTCGCTCTTGGCGCGGCTGGCAGCCTCGGCTGTCTCCTTGGCTTTGCAAAGCTCCTCGTCCGCCTGGATGCGAGCAGTGATGTCCTGCGCGATGCCACATGCGCGGTAGACCACTCCGCGCTCGTCCCTAATGGGGAAGGTCCGGGCGCGTACCCAGCGGACCGACCCATCGGGTTGCACGACACGATATTCCTCGTCAAGACCACCCTGCGCATGGCCTGCTAGCTTTGCTAGAACGCGTTCCCGGTCGTCGGGATGGATTGCGTCCGCAAAAGACATCGGATTGTCATATAAACTCTGTTGGGTGGTCCCCCAGATCCGCTCGTAAGCAGGGCTGATGTAAATCATCTTTGTGAGCTGGGGGTCGCTTATCCAAAAGACCTCGTTGATATTCTCCGTCAACTGGCGGAAGCGAAGTTCGCTCTCCCTCATCGCCTCCTCGGTGCGTTTGCGCTCCGTGACGTCGCGGGCAATGGCCTGGATGCCAGCGGGCCTGTCCCCGTCGTAGATGGTTCGCGTACTGACTTCCAGCGGCACGCGGCGTCCATCTTTCGTGATGATCTCCCACTCCCGCGTTGCCGGGTCACCCCTGGCAACAGTCAGTCGTGCTATCTCCTGCCGGGCGAGATCCCCCATCTCCGGCCTGACCAGTTGGGGAGCGGTCATGCCCACAAGCTCCTCCCGCGTGTAACCGGTAAGCCGCTCGGCGGCTCTGTTCACTGACGTGAATCGCCCCGAGAGGTCATTCGTGAAAATAGCGTCCTGGGCGTTCTCGAACAAATCGGCATACCGCCGTTCCGACGCCACCATGGCTTCTTCCGCCCGCTTGCGCTCGGTAATGTCCAGGAATGTCGCCACGGCCCCGGCCAATTTTCCCTCCTTCCGTACCGGGTAGGACCAGTATTCCGCCGGAAAGCTCGTTCCATTCGCCCGCCAAAGGACTTCGTCATCAACGTGTACTCTTTCCTCTTTTCGGAATGCCTGGTAAATCCGGCACTCCTCCGGGGGATAAGGAGTGCCGCCCGCGCGGGCATAGTGCATGAGCTCATGCATGTTTTTACCGAGCAACTCCCCGGGACTTTCATACCCTAGAATCCGGAGGCAGGCAGCGTTGGCAAGGGTGCAGTTGCCCTTGAGATCGACTCCGTAAATCCCCTCGGCGGTGGAGTCGAGCAGCAAGCGAACCTTTTCCTCGCTTTCCCGCATCACTGTCTCCGCCCGTTTGCGCTCAGTGATATCTTGAACCGTGCCAATTACCCGGATAGGCTTCCCCGCCGAGTTCCGAATGATTTCCCCTTCGGTATGCGCGAAACGGGTGGAGCCGTCTGGGCGAACAATGCAAAAGTCGGGAGGGCTGTAAGGTTTCCCGGTTCGGAGAGCATCCTCCAGAGACCGCTCTACGGCTTGGCGATCGTTGGGATGGACAAAATTCAAGAAGCCTTCGTAGGTGGCGGTGAGGGCCTGAGGGGTCAACGCAAAGATTCGATAAGTTTCATCCGACCACCACGTCTTGTTCCCGGCGATGTCCCATTCCCAACTACCCATGTGGGCAACCCGCTGGGCTTGGCTGAGGCTCGCTTCGCTTCGCGCTATTTCCGTTATTGCGGCCTTGCGCAGAGGCTGCACAATAACCCACCAGAGGAACGGCACGACGAGGACGGTGAGTATGCAGGCGTCTGCCAGGGCGCCGGAGGCCAGTCCGTGCGCCCACGGGAGCAGCACGGGCGAAAGGAATCGGTGGACGGCCACCTCGGCGACGAAGACGATCCCCAGCGTCACCAGAAGAACTCGCAGGGGAGTGACAACGTAAGCAGATCTCTTGCCTTGTTGGTTCATGTTCCGCAGTCCCCGGTGTCATGGCGGGTGGCGCCTGAATCCCCAAATGCAAGAGGAGAGCCGGAGCGAGTAGCGAGGGGCGTGGAAGAATTCACATCGCGCGAAGGACTGGAAACGCTAATCGTTTTCAGAGCAAACTCCTTTCCCGCTTTTTCTATCTATCGGCCGTTTCCAAGCAAAGCTTCACCGCCCTCGAATGGCTGCGCGACGGCTATTCCTGTAGCCCCGCTCCGGGAGCAGAGGATGACGCGGCTCGCCTACCCGCACGACGGCGGCCGGTGTTACATTTTCGGCAATTGGTAGTCGTTCGACGCGCGGTCCCTGCAACTCCTTCCGGGGTCAGGCGCTGGAGGGATGCCGATTTCTCTTGACAAAGTTTTCCACAAGCCCTATATAAAGTGGTAGAGGAGCATTGGGATACAAGATGTTGACCTGATGCCCGGTTTGTAAATGCAGTCTATAGGAGGTCTATGGCCGCCAAGAAAAAGGCGAAAGCAAAGGCAAAGAAGAGGTAACAGGACACATTCCAGGGTTTCACTTTCCCAGGCCCGCCACCCCCCGTGGCGGGCCTTTTTTTCGTTTTGCAGAAGACGGCGCGCATCCAGGAAATGTTATTCGTCAGTTAAGCCCTATCGTTTCGAGTCCCATTGGGCTGTCATTCCGAGCCCGTTCGCCCTCCGCTTGCGAACGGCCTTGAGCGAAGCGAGGGGGCTCAGGATAAACTCCGCGAGGAATCTGTTTTTGGCTCAGGATGACGAGGCCCCGGAAACTTGGTGGTGGGTCAATTTGGCGGGGTAGCGGCGAGTTCACCTCGCCTTGTGGCGGCACAAAGCCGCCTCTACGTCAAAATGACCCACTACCGGAAACTTCGCTGGCTACACAGAAACTGTTCTCTCCAGTATGATAAAGGAGCAGGCCCGCTGAAGCCGGGTGAGAGCAATCCAAGCGGCTTCCGGCATTCAGAGTGGGACCCGTTGCGGGCCGGCCCGCGTGGCGCATGACACCTCCTTTCAGGATTCTCGAGCACACTGCGGATGTGGGATTCGAGGCGTTCGGATCCACTCGCAAGGAAGTGTTTGAGAACGCAGCGCGGGCGATGCTTCATCTGATCGTGGACCCCGGCTGTGTCGAACCCAGCGAAACGGTTCTCATTGAAGTTACCGGCTCCGATCCGCTCAACCTTCTGGTAAACTGGTTAAGTGAAATCCTGTATCTTCATGACGCCGAGCATTGGTTGTTTCGCGATTTCGAACTGACCAGCCTCGACGATCATGTTGCCTCAGGCCGGGCCTGGGGTGAGCAATTCAACCGAGCGCGGCACCAAACCAACTTGCAAATCAAGGCCGTTACATACCATCAACTCAGCCTGGAGGAATGCGAGGGAGGTTGGCGCGCGCAGGTGTACGTGGACATCTGAAATGCTGTCTCCGGATTTAAACTCCTCGCAAGTTCGAAACCCTCAAGGAGCAGCCGCGCGGGGCGGAAGCCTTGAAGCCGGCGTCCGATCCATCATTGAAAATGTAAAGATCTCTCCCTGGTGTTTTCCCGCCCTCCTGGCGCTCTTGCTTTTGATCTTTCCTCGCACGCTCTTTCCGGCGGAAGAAGGGCACTACAAGATCCTCGAAATCAAGCCGCAGGTTTTTGTCTGGGCCGCGGAAGACATTCTCGAACAG
>DATKQU010000022.1:0-5864 GCA_035532595.1 Terriglobia bacterium
GGCAGACCGGGGAGTAGAAGGTTGCGATGCTGGTCGAGACCCTCTGTTGGCCTTCCGGTTGTGGTCTTGACTAATACTTTGTCGGCGATCGACGTGTAAGTCTTCGTGCCAACCCCATTTCTGCCCGCCCGGTCGATTTCATGGTGGCCCTCAGATTCTGAGTAAGCTCCGCAGAATCTATCGAGAAACTCGCTGTGCGTGAGACCAGTGCCATTGTCGTCACAAGTGATTTTCTTTGGGATCAAAATGTGGTGCGGTCCTTCTGTACTGGACTTATCGATTTCGATATTCAATACGACATCCGTGGCATTATCGCGGCCGTTTTCAGTCAGCTCGATAATTACGGCAAGGATGCTGGGAGATGATTCTTTGGCGTATTCTCGGGCGTGAAATGCGTTTACAGGGTTCTCGCCTAAGGGTACAGGTGCCTGAGGCAGGGATGCAGGTGTAGCTTTGCGGTTCATTTTCCTTCTCCTTTGGTCCCGGAAAAGTTCCGGGCCTTTAGATTTTCGACGCCCACGTTCGCCTCACGGTGGTCAAGCCTAGGCTCGCCTTGCCGCGAGGGAACACGCGCAGTCAGGTATTGCAAATATACCAGTGGACAGTATCGTTTGCAAGTGATTCTTGAGGGGTCACACGTACATGCTAGGCTTTGATTTGTCTGCGATCAGGTGGGTGGGCAGGGATGGTTGGCGCTTTCCCAAATCGAAAGAACTGGTGGTTTGTTCTGGCGGCAAGTCAACCCTGCCTACCCGCACTGCGGGTTTGCCGGCAAGACATCGGCGCTACCACCGTGCAGCCTTGGCAGCGGCTTGCGCGAAGGTCATCTCGCCCTTTTTCAAGTCGGCGTCCAATTCGACGGCTCCGCCGGGCGTCACTTCGCCTTCCAGGGTTTTGAGTGCCAGCGGGTCCTGGAGGATGGAGCGCATGATGGCATGGGTCCGAGCGCAACCTACTGGAGATCGCTTTCTTCGAGGCCCGCCATCTTGAGCAAATGCCTTAGGAGACCGGTTTTGAGAGGTTTATTTCCGTGGATGGGAATAGACAGCCGAACAACGTTGCCGGGTTTGCCGTAGATGTGGTGACTTCCGTGGATTCGCAGAAGTTGCCAGCCGTGACGTTCGACCACACGGGCAAGGTCCTTGCCAGCGAGGGATTTCATACGGCGATTTCGAGCACCTTGTCCTTGCCGGTGGACTGCGGCTGAGCAACGTCGACCGACATGCACGCCTCGATAGCTTCCCGGACGTTGGCCATCAGTTCTTCCATGGTGTCACCCTGCGTGGCACAACCCGGAATGGCAGGGACTTCAGCCCAATAGCCGCCTTCTTCGGCTTCGTGAACGACAACCTTGATTTTCAAGCAGCCTCCTTCGAGGTTTGCGTCACCCGTATTCTAACACTGGCAGGGCTGCGAAGCGTCTTGAACGTTCACCCCCGCGCAACTTTGGCCTTCGCTGGTGCGAAGGTCATCTCGCCTTTTTTCAGGTCGGTGTCCACTTCGATGGTCTCGCCGGAGGTGACTTCGCCCTCCAGGATTTTGAGCGCCAAGGGGTCCTGGATGAGGCGCTGGATGGCGCGCTTGAGCGGCCGCGCCCCAAACTGGGGGTCGTAGCCGCGCTCGAAGAGCAATTCCCGCGCCTTGTCGGTCAGGTGGATTTCGATCTTGCGTTCCGCCAGCAAGCCGCGCAGGTGGTTAAGCTGCAAGCCGATGATCTTGGCGATCTCTTCCTTGCCGAGCGCGTTGAAGACCACGATTTCATCCACGCGGTTCAGAAACTCCGGCCGGAAGTTCTGGAGCAGCATCTCCTGAATGCGTTTCTTCAGATCCTCAGAGAGTTTGCCGGGCTCTTCGCCGCGAGCGCTGTTCATCGCCTCATGGATTACGTGGCTCCCGATGTTGCTGGTCATGATGATGACGGTGTTCTTGAAGTCCACGGTGCGGCCCTTGCCGTCGGTCAAGCGGCCTTCGTCGAGAATCTGCAGGAAGATGTTGAAGACATCGGGGTGCGCCTTCTCGATTTCGTCGAACAGCAGCACGGAGTACGGCCGCCGGCGCACCTGTTCGGTGAGCTGGCCGCCTTCTTCGTAACCCACGTAGCCGGGCGGCGCGCCAATCAGCCGCGCCACCGCGTGCTTCTCCATGTACTCCGACATATCGATGCGAAGCATGGCGCGCTCGTCATCAAACAGAAACTCCGCAAGCGCTCGCGCAAGTTCGGTTTTTCCCACGCCCGTCGGGCCCAGAAAGATGAAACTGCCGATCGGGCGGTTGGGATCAGAGAGTCCCGCCCGGCTCCGCCGCACGGCGTTCGAAACCAGCCGCAGCGCTTCCTCCTGCCCCACCACGCGCAGCCGCAGGCGGTCCTCCATCTTGACCAGCTTGGCCACTTCGCCTTCCAGCATCTTGGCCACGGGAATACCGGTCCACTTGGAAACCACCCGGGCCACGTCCTCCTCGTCCACTTCTTCTTTCAGCATCCGGCCCGTCTTGCCTTTGCCTTCGAGATCGGCGTTAGCCTGGGCAAGCTGCTTTTCCAGGGTGACCAACTGGCTGTAGCGGATTTCCGAGGCTTTGGCCAAATCGCCTTCGCGGGTGGCCCGTTGCTCATCCAGCTTGGCCTGCTCGATGTCAGACTTCAGCTTGCGGATGCGGGTGATGATTTCTTTTTCCGCATTCCAGCGCAGCTTCAGCCGGTCGGACTGCTCGCGCAGGCCCGCCAGCTCTCTTTCCAGCTTGGAAAGGCGCTCGCGTGAGGCCGGGTCGTCTTCTTTCTTGAGTGCCTGCCGCTCGATTTCAAGCTGCGTGATGCGGCGCTCGATCTGGTCGATCTCGGCCGGCATCGAGTCGATCTCGATGCGCAGGCTGGACGCGGCCTCGTCAATCAGGTCAATGGCTTTGTCGGGCAGGAAGCGGTCGGAGATATAACGGTTGGAAAGCACCGCGGCCGCCACGATGGCTGAGTCTTTGATCCGCACGCCGTGATGCACTTCGTAGCGCTCCTTGAGTCCGCGCAGAATCGCAATGGTGTCTTCGACGCTCGGTTGCCCCACCATCACGGGCTGGAAACGCCGCTCAAGCGCGGCGTCTTTCTCAATGTGTTTCTTGTATTCATTGAGCGTGGTGGCGCCAATGCAGCGCAGTTCGCCGCGCGCCAGCGCCGGCTTCAGCATATTGGAGGCGTCGATCGAGCCCTCGGCCGCGCCTGCGCCAACCAGGGTGTGCAGCTCATCGATAAAGAGAATCACCTGCCCGCTCGACTCCTCGATTTCCTTGAGCACCGCCTTCAGCCGGTCTTCAAATTCGCCGCGATATTTGGAACCCGCCACCATGGCGCCCAGGTCAAGCGCCACAATGCGCTTCGACTTGAGGGATTCCGGCACGTCGCCGGCCACAATGCGCTGCGCGATTCCTTCCACAATCGCCGTCTTGCCCACGCCCGGCTCGCCAATCAGCACCGGGTTGTTCTTGGTGCGCCGCGAGAGCACTTGAATGACCCGGCGGACTTCATCGTCCCGGCCGATAACCGGGTCCAGCTTGCCGCGGCGGGCGAGTTCGGTGAGATCGCGGGCGTAACGATCGAGCGCCTGATACTTGGCTTCAGGATTCTGGTCGGTGACGCGCTGCGAGCCGCGGATGGCAACCAGCGCTTTCAGGATGGCATCGTGCGAGACGCCCAGCCGCGCCAAGACCTGGCCGGCGGCATCGTTCTTCTTTTTCGCCAGCGCCAGCAGCAAGTGCTCGGCGGAGACAAATTCGTCTTTGAAGGTTTCGGTCTCTTTGGCCGCCTGCTCCAGAACTTCCTTGAGCGCGGGAGAAAGGTAGTGATCGGCCATCCCGCCCACCTTGGGCAGGCGTTCGATGGCTTTCTCGGTTTCCTGGCTGACGGAAGAGGGCGTCACGCCCAGCCGCTCAAGGACCGCCGGAACAATGCCTTCCGATTGCTCGATCAGGGCCAGGAGCAGATGGAGGGGCTCCAGTTGCTGGTTGCCAAAGCGGCCGGCAACGTCCTGAGTGCCCTGCAACGCTTCCTGGGCCTTGATCGTGAATTTGTCAAATCGCGTCGCCATGATTCTTCCTTTGTGCAATAAATCAAATCCGGGTTGGCTGGCGGAGTCCAGCCAACCCGGAACAGTCTTGCCCTTCCCGCCCGGCCAAGCAAGCGGGAAGGTGAGCCGAGGTTCACGATCAGCGTACCTTATTTGCTGGTGCTGATCTTGATTTTCTTTGCCTTCGCTTCTTCCCGCTTGGGCATGGTCAGCGTCAGAACGCCGTCCTTGAATTCCGCCTGCACCTTTTCCTCATCGATGGAGGCAGGCAGCGTCAAGCTGCGGGCAAAGCCGCCGTAAGCACGTTCAACATGATGGTAGTTCTCTTCCTTCACTTCGCTTTCGTACTTGCGATCTCCCTTCAAATAGAGCGTACCCTCATGCACGGTGACTTCAACATCTTTGGGATCCACGCCGGGCAGTTCGGCTTTCAGCACCACGCTCTGCTCAGTTTCATAGATGTCGACCGCAGGGATCCAACTGCCAGTTCGGCTACCCTCGTCTCCCCAAACGCGCCCCAGGGTTTCATTGAAAAGACGATTCAAACGGTCCTGGGTCGTTACCAAATCCCGAAAAGGTTCCCATCGTACGATTGGCATAGTCTTTATACCTCCTTTTTACCGTTGCGGATTGCTGTGTTGTCAGGCTCTCGCGCCGGGCCGGCCACCATCGCGCCGGCGCCAAGCCGGGAGCTTAGGCTTTTGGAACGTTGATCTTGATGGTCTTGGGTTTTGCTTCCTCGCGCTTGGGCATGGTCAGAGTCAGAATGCCGTCTTTGTAGGCAGCCTGAACCTTGTCCGAGTCGATGGAATTCGGCAGCACAAAGCTTCGGCTGAACATTCCGTACGACCGCTCAACGCGATGCAAGTTCTCTTCCTTCACATCCTTCTGGAACTTACGCTCACCTTTCAGGTACAGGGTGTTGTCCTCTACCCGCACCTCCACGTCATCGGGATTGATCCCCGGCAGTTCGGCTTTCAGCACCAGACTGTCGTCGGTCTCGTAAATATCAACCGGCGGCATCCATGCCCGCGAGCCCGGCTCTTCCTCGCTAAAAGTCTTGGCAATGGCATCGTTGAAAAGTCGGTTGAATCGGTCCTGAGTCGTTACCAAGCCTCGAAAAGGTTCCCATCTTGCGATCGGCATGACTAGCTACCTCCTAGATCAAGAATGTCATTAGTCATTAATGATCATAAAACATGAGTGTATATATGTCAAGTGCAATATCATTGTTTATTTTAAACAACTTACAAATACTTTTATGTCATCTATAGGTTTAATATGAACTCTTATCAAGCAGGAAAGGCCAAGCCAAGCCCAACCTTTCTTGATATCCTCCAATAGCGGCAGGTGATGCCGTTGGTCTTGGATGCTGGTAAAAGGTCCCCGGTAGCCTCCCGTCCCTTTGCACGAGCACCGTACAAGACCTGCCCAAACCAATGCTATGGGAATGGAGCC
This sequence comes from Terriglobia bacterium, assembly GCA_035532595.1. GTDB lineage: Bacteria > Acidobacteriota > Terriglobia > UBA7540 > UBA7540 > JAMCXS01. The sequence continues at coordinate 5,508 of DATKQU010000022.1, forward strand.
GCTGGTTGCGCCCACTGGAATGAAGTCGAGTCCTATCGCTTCGACAATGGTGAATGCATCATCGGAGGGGTTCGGGAAACCGTTGAGGGTACCTTCCGGGGTCAGCAGCCTGCTCTATCGGGGCCCACTGCAGACTTGGCCCGGGTGAGTTCGAGAAACTAAGCCCACAGTTCTGGAGGGCACTTCTTCCTCAGAGGTCGCCAGCAGGCAAGCGCCGTGGCACAGCACGTTACACGTAACATCCTGGCGGGGGACATCAGGAAGGACATCTTTCTAATGGTCGAAGGTCCCGGTTAATTTGGAGTCAAGCCGTGCGTACGCTTGGAGGCGGGAACTCCCGCCTCGACGGTCGCAGAG
>DATKQU010000023.1:0-7193 GCA_035532595.1 Terriglobia bacterium
AGCCCAGAAGGTTGTCTTTTGAAAAGTTCATGGTCCTCATTCCTCATCAGCAATTTATCAGAATCTACGTCTTAGCGCAGCTCAAGCAAAGTGGATAAAACGAATCCTGCGCCGGCTGGAGCTTGACGCTGCGAAGGCTCCTGATCCAAGCGGCTGCCGCAGCGCCGCTTGAGTCCGGCCACGGTCAAGCGCCTGGCACCAGAAAGCGGTCATGGTTTTTTTGAGACCCGCCAGATGACGTTGCCGCCATCGTCGGAGACCAGCAGCGACCCATCTTTGGCTTCGGCGACACCCGCCGGGCGGCCATTCACCACTCTCGAGTGCGGGTCGGGATCGAACCCGGTCAAAAAGACCGCGGGGTCGCCGCCTGGCCGGCCGGCGCGGAAAGGTATGAAGACAACCTCGTAACCGGAAAGGATGCTGCGATTCCACGATCCGTGTTCCGCAATGAAAGCCCCGTGGCGGAAGGGCTCGGGAAATTGATCACCTCTGTAGAAAACGCATTCGAGCGGGGCCACGTGGGGCTTGAGCAGAACGTCAGGGATGATCGCCTTCGCCACCAAGTCCGGGCGCGAGGTTTTGACCCGCGGGTCCAGATGTTGCCCGATGTAGCTGTAAGGCCAGCCATAAAAACCCCCTGGCGTCACGTGGGTAAAATAGTCCGGAGGCAGATCGTCCCCCATCATGTCCCGCTCGTTGACGTCCGCCCACAATTCTCCGGTCTCGGGATTGATCGCCAGGCCGACGGCGTTCCGCAGCCCGCTGGCATAAATGGATGCGTTCCTGCCGTCGGGGTCGGCGGCTGTAATGGCGGCCCGCCGGGAATCGGGTTCCACGCAAACGTTGCAGTCGGAGCCCGCGGCAACATACATCTTCTTCCCATCCTGAGAGAAGACCACCGTCCGCGTCCAGTGCATTCCGCCGCCCGGGAGGCCCAGAATGTGTTCGCGCTTGCCCAGGCGCCGGGAAGTTTTCGGATCGTAGCGGAACCGCAACACTTCATTGGTGTCGGCAACATAAACATAGTTTCCGTGGAAGGCGATTCCGAAGGGTTGCGCGAGACCATCGGCAAAGACGGTACGCCCGTTCGAGGCGGCGCCGCGGCCCGGATCATGCAACACGATGACTTCGCCGAGGGTCGAATCCGCCACAAACACGTCGCCATCCGGCGCCACCGTCAGGTAGCGAGGCTCCTTGAACCCCCGCGCAAAAAGCGACACGCTGAATCCCTCGGGCGCCCGAGGCTTAAATCCTGCCACGGGGTTCACTTCCGGCGGATTGGCTTCGATGGGCTTGATGAACGGGCGGGGCAGAACGGGGACCCGCCCGTGCGTGACCTGACTGAAAGCAAATGGCACGGCGGTAAGACATGTCAGAAATAAGACCTGTACTTTGGCAATCCTCATGCGCTCTCCCTGTTGGCCCCGGACAAAGGGGATTTTTTCGGGCTTGATGCTAAGCATAAACCCAATTCCTTTGCAAAAGCATCCCGGTGATGGCAGGAAGGAGTCTCCTTGCTTCGTGGTCGAGAGCTTCGGTACACTGGGCCACGGCAACGATTAGCATGACCTGGGGTTTCAGAATCGGTTAAAATTTAAGTTCACAGCCAAGCGGCCGGGGGCCGTCGGTTAACGGACCGGTTGTCATTTCCCGCGCGGTGCAAGCATCCTACGGGCGCCCAAAGCGCGCCAGAATTACAGATGAGGCCAGAGGCTCCTATGCAACCCCCTCCCGTTGATGCCGCGCAAACGTGGTATAAGGACGCGATCATTTACCAGCTTCACGTGCGCGCTTATCACGACAGCAACGGCGACGGCATCGGAGATTTTCGCGGGCTCATGCAGAAGCTCGATCACATCCGGGACCTGGGCGCCACGACAATCTGGCTGCTTCCCTTCTATCCTTCCCCTCTGAAGGACGACGGCTACGATATTTCGGACTACCTGAGCGTGCATCCGAGCTACGGGACTCTCGAAGACTTCCAGACGTTTCTTGAGGAAGCCCACCGGCGCGACATCCGGGTGATCACCGAATTGGTGCTCAATCACACCTCCGATCAGCACCCCTGGTTCCAGGAGGCGCGCAGCTCGACGGACAATCCCCGCCGAAATTGGTATGTCTGGAGCAGCACCGACGACCGTTACCGCAACGTGCGCATCATTTTTGTGGACACGGAGATGTCCAATTGGGCCTGGGATCCGGTTTCCAAGTCCTATTACTGGCACCGGTTCTTCAGCCACCAGCCGGATTTGAATTACGACAATCCGGAGGTCCGCGAAGAAATGTGGAACATCATGAAGTTCTGGCTGGAAATGGGCGTGGACGGCTTCCGGCTGGACGCCGTGCCCTATCTGGTGGAGAGGGATGGCACCTCGTGCGAGAATCTCCCGGAGACGCACGAAGTACTCAAGTCTTTGCGCCGGCAAGTCGATGAAAATTTTCCCCACCGGCTGTTGCTCGCCGAAGCCAACCAGTGGCCGGCGGACCTGGCTCCTTACTTCGCCGGCGGCGACGAGTTTCACATGGCGTTTCATTTTCCTCTGATGCCCAGAATGTTCATGGGCATCAAGCTGGAGGACCGCAAGCCGATCATCGAAATTCTCGAAAAGACGCCGCCCATTCCAGACGTTTGCCAGTGGGGCATTTTTCTTCGCAATCACGACGAGCTGACGCTGGAGATGGTCACGGATGAAGAGCGGGATTATATGTACGATGAATACGCCAGGGAAAGGACCGCAAAGATCAATGTCGGAATCCGCCGGCGGCTGGCGCCCTTGCTTGAGAATGACCGGCGGCGGGTTGAGCTGATGACCGGAATGCTGATGTCCCTGCCCGGCACCCCCATCATTTACTATGGAGATGAGATCGGCATGGGAGACAACATCTACCTTGGGGACCGCGGAGGCGTCCGAACTCCCATGCAATGGAACGGCGGCTGGAACGGCGGGTTCTCCACCGCCGATCCCGAGCAGCTCTATTCCCCGCTGATTTCGAATCCCGTTTATGGCTTCCAGGCCGTCAACGTTCTATCGCAGCAGCGGTCCGAGCATTCCCTTTTGTCGTGGATGCGGCGGATTGTCCGCTTGCGGAAGTCGAGTCCGGTCTTCGGGCGAGGAACGATTGAATTCTTGAATCCTGCAAATCACCGGGTGCTCGCCTATGTCCGCCAGGAGAGCAGCAACAGGATTCTCGTCGTGAACAACCTTTCGAGTTCCGCCCAGGCGGCGGAGCTCGATCTTCGGTCCTGGCGGGGATTCATCCCCATCGAAATGTTTGGCGGAAATCCTTTTCCGCGTATCGGCGAATTGCCTTACCTTTTAACTTTGGGCCCGTATCAATTTTACTGGTTCCGGCTGCGCCGTTTCTAAGCCTCTGCAGGAGACACGCCGCCGGCAAGAAATCTGGAGGAGTAACATTGGCCGAGGAGAGTTTCCTCTCGGATGAGTTCATCCGCCAGCTCACCGCGGTGGGTGAGGTCGATATCCTGGTTGGAGTCCCCACCCTCAATAACCGCGGCACGATTGAGCAGGTCCTGAACGCGGTGCAAGTCGGGCTGGTGAAGTATTTCCCCCGCGAACGGACCGCCCTGATTAACCCCGACGGTGGATCGAGCGACGGCACTCCGGAGATCGTCAAGAATGCCTCGATCCGGGATTTCCGCACCCTGCTTTCCGCGACCCCGCTCCGGACCACGCACCGGATCACGGAGCGTTACCGGGCGATCGATGGAGCGGGCAGCGCCCTGCGCATCATCCTGGCGGCGGCCGACCTCTTGCGCGCCAAGGCCTGTGCCATCGTCTCTCCCGATCTGGAGAGCATCACGCCGGAGTGGATCGAAGGATTGGTCCGCCCGATTTACAGAGAGAAGTTTGATTTAGTGACGCCGATTTACCATCGGCACAAATTCGACGGCTTGCTGATCAAGAATATCCTTGCTCCCATGATTCGCGCCTTGTACGGAGTTCGAATCCGCGAGCCCGTGGGCGGCGAGTTCGCCTTTTCGGGCCCCCTCGCCTGCCACTACCTGGAACAGGACATCTGGCATGGAGAACTTGCTCACGCCGGCACGGAAGTCTGGATGACCACCAGCGCGGCGGTGGACGGATTCAAGCTGTGCCAGTCTTTTCTGGGGCCCAAATTGCACGCCCCTCAAGCGTCCTCGCAAGATATCGTGGGGGCGATCCAGAGCGTTGTCGGCGTCCTCTTCCGCTGCATGGAGATTCAGGAATCCTACTGGCTTTCTCGAACCGAATCCCAGCCCACTCCAATTTTCGGGTTTGAATATAGTTCCGGGCTGGAGCCCCGGCGCCTGAACAAGAAAAGAATGTTTTCGATGTTCCAGAACGGCGTCAATCAACTGGGTCCTCTTCTGGAGTCGATCCTTTTGCCGGAAACGCTGAAGGATATCCAGAAGATCTCGCAAGGCGACGAAAAGTTTTTCCGTTTTCCGGAGGACCTCTGGGTCAAAACCGTCTACGAATTCGCCGCCTCTTATCATCACTCGGTCATCAATCGGGACCATCTTCTGCAGGCCTTGACTCCTCTCTATCGCGGACGGATATGCTCGGTTCTTCTGGAGGAGCACCGTTCCGACGCGGAACAAATCGAGAGGAAACTCGAGGACTTGTGCCAGCAGTTCGAAAAGCTGAAGCCCCACCTGGTGGAGAGGTGGACCCAGAAAGCATGAGGTGAGATATGGGAAACCTTGTCCTAAATACGCTGAGCCATACCTTTAAGGGTTTCATTGATGCCGCGGCCATCTTCCTGCCGCGGGTCCTGTCCATGCTGGTGGTCATCGTCTTGGGCTTCTTGGTGGCGATCTTCTTCAAAGCTCTGGTCCGCAGGATCTTTGGAATCGAGCAGTTCCGTAAGTACTGCGATTCCGCGGGGCTTACCCAAATGATGCGCAAAGCCGCCTTGCCCCCTCCCGATGTTCTTCTTGGACAGCTAATTTTCTGGGTGATCTGGCTGGTGTTTATCGTTCTGGGGATCAACGCGCTTGAAATCGCGGCCTTGCAGGAGCAGATCTCCAGGTTCTTTTTGTTCTTGCCGCAGATCTTCGTGGCGCTCGTCGTTCTCTTCGTCGGGTTGCTTATTGCGAACTTCTTTTCGCGCGCCACCTTGCTTGCCGCGACGAACGCCAATTACCCTTCGGCGCGGCTCCTCAGCGGCCTGGTTCGCCTGTTGATCATCATCTTCGCCGTCACCATGGCTCTCGAACAAATCGGCCTGGGGCGCCACGTGGTCCTGATCGCGTTTTCCATCGCTTTTGGCGCCATCATGCTGGGCGCCGCGATCGCCTTTGGCCTGGGGGGCCGGGACGTCGCCCGGCGGGTGCTCGAGAGACGCTTTCTGGAGAACGAAGAAAAAGAAAAGGAGGAGGATATTTCTCCTCTCTGAAACCTTCACCTTTTGATCGAAGAAGGCTTCGAGACCTTTTCTTCCCGGCAGCCCAGCGAGTTGCCCCGCGAATTTAGGCACTTTCCCTCATAGCCTCTCCATCTCGGCGAACTTTCACCGGGAGCCCGTCTTGGCGCTCGGGAAGAACCTGATATAATAAACGCGCGGAGGGGCCAAAACAGCTTATGAAACTTGGTGTGGATTTTGGCACAACCAGAATCGTGGTTGCATTCGCCGACCGCGGCAACTATCCGGTAGTGGTCTTCGAGGCTCCTGATGGGAGCGCGCGGGAGTGGTTTCCGCCTTTGGTTGCCGTCCAGGGAGAAGCGCGGCGTTACGGGTGGGAAGCGTGGGCCGCGCAGGAAGACCCCGGCTGGACGATCGTGCGCTCTCTGAAGAGAGCGACGGAGGTGGCCGGCCCCAACACGCTGGTCGAAATCGCCGGCGAGAAGATTGTGATGCAAGACCTGCTTCGCGAACTGGCCTCGACGCTCCGGAGGAGCCTGCTCGAGCACTCGACGCTGCCGGCGAGCGGCGATGAGCCGCTCGACGTCATGCTGGGCGTCCCCGCCAACGCCAACAGCAACCAGCGATTTCTCACCGCGGAAGCCTTTCGGCAGGCGGGCTTCAATGTGCTGGGTCTGCTCAACGAGCCTTCGGCCGCCAGCATCGAGTTCGGGCATCAAAAGCGGACCTCCCAGCAGTTCAAGGAAAAGATGCGGATTCTGGTTTACGATCTGGGCGGCGGCACCTTCGACGCGTCGCTGGTTGAACTCGACGCGCGGGAACACGCGATCCTTTCCTCAGAAGGAATTCCGGCGCTCGGCGGCGACGATTTTGATGAGGTCCTGGCGGGTCTTGCCCTGGAGGCGGCGCAAATCGGCGCTGCCGAGCAGGACAGCCTTTCCCAGGCGGAGTTGTTCCGCCTGCACGAGGAATGCCGGGAGAAAAAGGAAGCCTTGCATCCGAACACCCGGAGGATCGTGATCGATTTAGGAAACGTCAGGCCGGACTGGCCACAGGTGACAGTGGCGGCGAGCGATTTCTACGACCGCTGCCGGCCCCTCGTCGAGGAAACCTTGCACGCCACGGAAGACTTGCTGCAAGCTCACGGGCAGGCCTTGGACGCCAGGAGCCCGGGACCCTGGCAGAGCGAGGATGCGCGCCTTGAAGCGCTCTACATGACCGGCGGGGGAAGCGAACTTCCGCTGGTGGCCCGCATGCTTCGCGAGGTTTTTGGGCGCCGGGTGCACCGGTCGGCCTATACGCGCGCGGCCACAGCCATTGGCCTGGCCATTCAGGCGGACGCGACGGCAGGCTATCTTTTGCGGGACAAATTTATGCGCCACTTCGGGGTATGGCGGGAGGCGGAAGCGGGCCGCCATATTATCTTCGACCCGCTCTTCACCAAAGGGACCTCTCTGCCCGGGCCGGAAGACCCTCCGCTTATCAATTCCCGGCGCTACGCGCCCGTCCATAACATCGGACACTTCCGGTATTTGGAATGCAGCCACCTCACCGAGGAGGGCCGCCCCTCCGGCGACATTACCATTTGGGACGACATCCGTTTTCCTTTCGACCCGGCGTTGCAAAACAATGCCGAGCTTGACCGGCTGCCGGTGGTCCATTTGAATCACGGCGTGCCGCGGGAAGCGGAAGAAAGTTATTCCTGCGACCGGAGCGGCGCCGTGACGGTTACGATTGCCAACATTTTGGATGGTTACAACCGCAGCTATCGGCTGGGCCGTTGGGCTGCTTCTGAATCGCTGGTTGTTCCTGGCCGCAAGAAAAAG
>DATKQU010000024.1:0-9381 GCA_035532595.1 Terriglobia bacterium
ACACGGCCGGCGCGCCCGCCACACGTGCACCTCTTCCACCCGCCGCCGCTTCCGCTTCCACACTCCCGCCTCCATCAGGATTTGCCGTACGCTCTCTTTGCTCACTACCACCCCGTGCTTCTCGCCCAGATACTCGGCCGCCAGCGTCGGCCCAAAGTCGGGGTACTCCCGCTTCACCAGCCGCACCACTTTCGCCCGCACCGCCGCGCCCAGCTTCCGCTTCGATGCCCGCCCCCGCAGCCGGTGCAGGATCCCTCCATCCCCCTCCTTCCTCACCCGCCTCACCAGCTCCCGCACCCAGCGCTCGCTCAGCTTCAATTGAGCCCCCGCCTGCTTCTGCGTGATCCGTCCCTTCTCGGCTTCGTGCAACACCTGTAACCGATCCCGCTCTTTTTGATTCATCCACAGCTCCTGTTGTCTTTTCATCCCGACAGTTTGCCGGTTTCCAACAGGAACTTCTTACTTTGCTGCAATAGGATCTTTTCACTTTGCTGCGACACTGCGCGGTACTCTTCTTGACAAATGGAGCCTAGCATGATAGTCTCCATAAGTGTTCTGCCGGGGGAGTTGAGCCTGGCGGGCAGCGCGGTGGAAAGCCACCATGAAAGAGCCTCAAAAGTCCTTCCCAAGTTGCTATTTCCCTCAAAAAATGTGTTTTCGGTGTTTTCAGCGGCTGAAAGCGAAAATGGAAAATCCTTTTTTTCAAAAACGAAGCTAAGAAGTTATTGAAAACAAAGGATCGGCATCGAAAACGAAGCTAAAACGAACCGAAAACGAACCTAAAACGAAGCTAGCCAAGTTATTGAAAATACGTAACAGGCTCGAAAACGAACCGAAACAAAGCGGAAAGTTATTTGAGCCCTTGCCAAGCAGCCGGAAGGCTAGCAACCTAGCGTTCGGCTTGCACGGGGGCGGCCGGGGAGAGCGTCCAAGGCTTGCCGTCGAGATGGTCGGGAGGCGAAACGCCGAAGAGCTTGAGCACGGTGGCTGAGACGTCCATGATGCTGGGTTTGGAAGTATCGAGCTTGCGGTTGATGAAGAGGATGCCGCCGGTGTTGGAGGGATCGGACGCACAGTGATCGCCGCTCCACTTTCGCGTGTTGGGAACCACGATGCCGCGCGGGATTGCGCCCAGGGAAGTCTCCCAGGAAGTGCGGTAGCCGGGGTAAAAGTCGAGTTGGAGATCGGGGGCGTCTTTGGCATAAGCGCCGTGGTCGATCTCATGCCCCAGGTAGACGTTTTCGAGGACGGGCTTGTTGTCCTTGGGGTCGCGAAAAGCCAGCAGCTTGGCGCGCATCTCTTCTTCCAATTGATGCTCCTGGTCGCCCGGCTGCACAATGCCGTACTCCTCGCGCCCGTACAGGTTCAAGTAGATTTGCCCCAGTCCCAGCGCGTAAGCCTTGGTGCGGCTCCAATCGACGTTGGGGAAGAAGTTGCCCTGGCCGAAGAGATTGTCCAAGGTGTATTGCCGGGATTCGGCTTCAGGATTTTTCAGGACCATGTAGCCGTTTTTCACCAGCCAGGTATTGGTGTTGAAGCCGTGATTCCAAGGGTGGAAGCCGTGGTCGGAGACGATGATCAAGGTGCCTCCGGGCTTCATGGCCTGCTCGACTTCGCCCACGACCTTGTCCATCTGTTCGTAAACGCGAAGGATGGAGTCGCCGTACTGCTTGGCGAGCACGGGATCGTAACGAGGGCTTTCGGGGTCGGTCAACCGCCAGAACATGTGGGAGACGCTGTCCGTGCTGGTGAAGATGGCGACCATCAGGCTGGGAGCGTGGTCGCGGAGCTGGTTGAGCACAAGCTTCCGCTCGGTATTCATGGTGCGGAAGAGGTCCTCGAGGAAAACGCCTTCGTCGATCCGCTCCTCGTTGAGCGCCCAGGTATCGTGCCACCATCCGAGCGTCTTGAAGTAGCCCCACTTGTCCGCCAGATGCTCGCTCCAGTCGGGGGGATAAGTAACCGGCAGGACGGGGTCCTTGGGGTCGATGTTCAGCGGGCACATATAGACGCGCAAGGCGGGCGAGGTTTCAAGAACGTAAAAACGGCTGATGGCGTGCACCGAAATAAAAGAATTGACCGGAAACTTTTCCGTGAACCATTTGCTCCATTGATGGTTTTTGACCGTTTGCGTCTGGCCATCCAGGCTGATGCTAACGGCGCCGCTGTCGGGAGAAAGTTGGAAGTGGACGGGGATCGAGATGCGGCGGTAGGTGTCCGTGGTCGGATCCACCGGGCCCGCGATCTCGCTCGAGGCGCCGCCGCCGTTCAGGCTCAGGCTGACCAGCTTTCCGCCGAACTCGGTGTTACCGGCCTGCGCCGTGGTCAGGTCGCTGGCGAAATAGAAAAAGGTTCCCCAAGTGCCGCGGATGTCCGGCACGCTCAAGCCGGAAAGAAGCTTGCCACCAGGCACTTTGCTGGGAGGGAATTCCAGCGGCATGCGGAGGACCGTGGTCTTATACCCCGCGTCGGCGGCCGCCACATAGAAGGGAACTCCGTGCCGTTCGTTGGTGACTTTGGCGGGGCTGATCGGAATCAGTCCGAAGAGGAACTTGGGTTTCTTCTTGGCCACCAAGCCGAGTTTGGGAAGATAGGTTTTGGGGTCGCGCGCCAGGAAATCATAGATACCGGTCCCTCCCGGATTCAATCCTGTTGCGAAGGACGCCCACGCCACCGGCGACTCCGGGGGATTGGTGGTTCCGAGGGTCGTGAAGGTTCCGGTTTGCGCCAGGCGGGCGAGGTTCGGAAGCTTGCCCTCTGCGATCCATTTGGAAGCAAGGTTGGGATCGGTTCCGTCGAAGCCGAGAACCACCACCTGCTTGTCAACCGGGCGAGTGGTGGTGCGCTGGCAGGCAGGAGAGAGAAGCACGATGGCGAGCACCGCCAGCGCCAGAATCCAGCTTTCAGAAATGTTTTTGCGTTTGGTCCCCAAACCGCAATTTTAGTCCGGCTGGCGTCCGGCGTCGAGGAAAAATTTAGCGGGGCAAGAGTTGGAAGCGAGGCTGTTCGTTTTCTGAATGCGGCTTGGCCTATCCCAGGCGGGAGAAGGAACGGTCAATCGTGAGGGATAGAGTGGCGAGGGCGTTTTCCGTATAAGCGGCCAGCGCTTCGCGGTAGAAAGCCAGGCTCCGCTCGCGGACGGAGGTTTCCGGCTCGCGGGGAAGGACCAGATGATTCGTTTCATGCAGGACGATGCTCAGAAGGCGCAATCGAAATTGCGCGGCGTGAAATTCTTCCAGGCGGCTGCCCTCCAGGAACTTGGCGTCCAGGGCGGTTTCGCTCAAGGGCAAAGCCTGCCAGGTTTTCACGCGCTCAAAGGCGATGTCCATCTCGCCGGCGTGCTCTCCCCCGAAAGCGTCATGCGGCATGGCAAAGGGAGCTTCCCGGACCGCCACGTGCCGGTGTCCCAGGCATCCGCAAACATTGGTGCGAACGAGCTGGACCACCACGAGATGCGGCGCGCGGAAAAGAATTTCATCGTAGGGTTCGCGGCAGTGGGCGGGGACTTCCGCCCAATCGTGTTCAAACGCCCGGGCCAACTGGGCGGCCCGCGCGCTGTCGCGAAATTGGCAGGCGATCACAAACAGTGGGTGCTGGCGATCTCGAAGATTGGCGAGCCGGTAACGGCGTCCCGCCAGCCATTCGCGCCAGCGGACCAGGGCTGGGCGCGCGCGCAGATATTGGCCGACCGCCGAGGGCAGGTTGGTGGTTTCAAAATTCATCGCGCTCTTCCGTTCTCGAGAAATTCGCCTGCCTTGTTGCGAGCGTCCAAAACCGCCGGCTGCGGCAACCGGCAGCCGTCCCACGCCCTGCGCAAACTGCGGCCGAAGCCCCGGAAATCATGCCAAATCAAGAGGCGCCGCTTCGGAGGCAATGACTCCCTTGGCGAGTCCCAACCGCTCGACCAAAGTCGGGGCCACTTGAGTCAGCGAAATGCGCCCCAGGTTCTTGGCGTGTTTGATACCTGGTCCGGCGGCGACAAAGCCGGCCTCCATCCCCTTGATGGAAGGCAGATTCCCGTGAGTTCCGTGGTCCTTGACGCTTTCGCGCACCAGGGGCCCGGTCGAGCGGTCGGAAAAATAGAAGTTGGACGCGGCATCCAGCATGAGTTCGGCATCGGGATCGGCGCCGAGCGCTTCCAGCTTTTCGCGGTCGATCACTTCGCGAACCGCGCCCGAGGCCACCAGCCGCCCCACCGCCTTTTGAAGGGCGCGCCGGTTTTCAGCCGTCGGTTCCTCGAGCCAGTAGAAGGCGAACGAGCCGCCGGAGTGAATGGCTCCCAAGCGCTTGAGCTCCGGCTCGCCGTGGGCGTTCTGGCCCAGCAATCCCTCTTCCACGAGCGCCACCAGGGGAGACGCCTCCTGCTCGACCGGAACAAAGCCATGGTCGGAGAGGACCACCAGGGTGACGGATTTATCCGAGTTGACGGCCTCGCCGATGTGTCCGATCTCAGAATCCATCTTTTCCAGGGCGGCCAGCGCCTCGGGCGCAAAAGGTCCAAAGCGATGGGCAAGCTGGTCGTAATCGGCGAAGTGGACCAGGAGAAGGTCGGGCTGGTATCGCTTCCAGATATAGACGGCCGCTTCGGCGCGAAGATGGTCCGGAGACATCTCGTTGACGGAAGGGTGTCGGCGTTTGTGGCCGGACGATGCGGCGCGCAGGGCGTTCAGGACTTCACTGAAGAGGTGCGGGGTGGAATGGCGCGCGGCAGTTTCAAGATCGTGGTGCGGGTCGGGCGCAGCGGGGTTCCAGATCTCAGGAATGTTATATGTGATGCGCCCCCCGGCGCTGACGGGCCAGGCGACCGCTGCCGTCTTGCGGCCCGAAGCCTCCGCAATGTCCCAAAGGGTGGGCACGTCGATGGCTCGGGCAAACCACGTCCAGGGACGCGCTCTTTCGGTGGGGTCCAGGGAGGCCAGATGGCTGTAAATTCCATGCTTGCGCGGGCGAACCCCGGTCACCAAAGTCGCGTGCGCCGGATAAGTGGTGGATGGATAGACGCTTTCAACCGTGTCCGCGCTGGCGCCCGATCCCACCAGTTTCCGGAGGTTAGGAATCTTCAGCCCAAACTTGTCGGCATGGCGGTAGAAGTCCGGACGCATTCCGTCGGCGGACAACACAACCACTCGCGATGGTTTTTCCGCTCGGTTCTTGTTCATCCCTCACCGTTCGAGACCCCACCCGGTGATCCGACGCAAGTTCCGACAAACGCACCCCGTGTCCGGCGCCTCCGGACCGGGAAGACAAAGCAGACTTCAAAGGTTCGTTCCTGGCCTTTCCCGTCAAAGCGCCCCTCCGTTTCCCCAAAGGGCCAGCTTCCCTATGACTGCTCGAAAAACCTTTCTCTCCATATCCTAAACCACAAATGGCGCCGAAGCTATGCGAATCAGGACTGCGGAAAATAAATCTGAGAAGGGAATTTGGGCGGGTCGAGAAGAGATCAGGCTGTGAAGGAAGGGAGTCCCGTGGCAAGCAGTTTGGAAAGCGGCGGGCGCCCTCATCTTCGCGCCACGAAAAGCGGCATGACGGCAAATATCCCCAGCATGATGACGTACACGCTTCCTGCCACGGGGTCGCGGCTTGCGAGGTATTCCCGGAGCGTCAGGCCGCGCAAGGCGAGGACAACCGTCAACTCCGCGGTTCTTGCCCCCAATCGCGGGACAATCCAAAGCACGCGAAGGGTCCCCAGCACGAAGCCCGCTGCAAACACCAGGGCGAAATAGAGCCCGCCGGCTTTCAAAATGCGCATGGCCGCTTGCCGCCTTTCGGGGCCTGGAAGAATCATGGCCGCGCTTCTTTGCTCGCCGCCTACATTGCCCGGCAAGCAGGGTTTGCTCCCCGGCGCTGCTATAGTATATTTATAACATCAAGGCGATGGGGTTCGCCTAAACCGTCCATCAAGGGACTAATGACTCCTGGCCGCCAGCGCGCGCTCAGGAGTTTTTTATTGAGCGCGGTGGCGTGCGGAGAGGCGAGGGGATTTGCGAATTTTCCTGTTGATTCTGTTTGGTTCGGCTGGAACACTGGCACGGTATGCGCTGGAAGGTCTGGTCCAATACCGTGTCGGATCATCATTCCCGTTCGGGACATTGGTTGTGAACCTGCTAGGATGCTTCCTGCTGGGTGGCGTCAGTGAATTTGCCCTCCAGCATCTTTTCATCCCGCCGGACTGGCGCATTGGCATGACGGTAGGATTTATCGGAGCGTTCACCACCTTTTCGACTTTTAGTTTGGAAAGCGCGAGGATGCTGGAAGACGGCGATTGGCTGAAGGCCGCGGCCTACATCGGGATCAGCGTGGTGGGAGGCTGTTTACTGGCCGCGACGGGGATGCACTTGGCCGACCTCATGTAGGAGGATGCGATGGAGCACGAACGATTTGAGGGAGAGCGTACTTTGATGCGGATCTTTATCGGCGAGTCCGACCGGTGGGAAAAGCAGCCACTCCATGATGCCATCGTCGCGTTACTGCGCCGCGAGGGATTTTCGGGAGTGACGGTGTTGCGCGGCGTGGGCGGCTATGGATCGAGCAGCCGCGGCCGGGGCCGCTATCACACCACGGAGATTCTGCGCCTCTCGCAAGACTTGCCGATCGTTATCGAGTCGGTGGAGTATTCGGAGCGCATTGAGGAGATCCTGCCCAAATTGGATGCGATGGTGGGCGGCGGCCTGATTACCTTGGAGAAGGTCCGGGTGATCCTTTATCGTTCCAGCAAGTAAGCTGCACCCTGCGCCGCGAAAGCGAGTCGTGTTATGGAGCCACGCAAGGCAACGCCGGCAACGATGAGTGCAAATCACCGGCGGGTGCTTTCGGTTCGAATGCGGTTGCTGGAGGACTATTGCTGTCAACTCCTGGAATTGTTTCGTCCCGCCGAGCCCGGCGGCGCATCGGGCTTATTCCTGCCGCCGGAAAAAGCGGAGAAGGTTGAGAGCGCGCTCCGGGACTTTCGCTCCAGGATCGGCCGGATCAAAGCCGAATTGGACTTGGAGCACATTCATCAGAATGCCAGGCGGGAAGCGGTGGCGCTGGTGGCGACGATGATCACCAACGTCGAAGAGCTTCATCCTCATTATCTCAAGGGATACGGGACGGTTCCCGAGCCGCTCGCCCGTTATCTTCAGGGATGCCTTGAAGGCCTTGAGGACGCGCTCGAAGCCGCCAACCGGATTCTGGTGGACGATCATGGAGAATCTCCTGCCGAGAGCTGAATCCTGAACGCCAAGGATAGCGGATAATAACTCGCCGCTTGGCAAGCGTGTTTCAGCAAACATCCGAATGAGGGGCAAAGACTCAAGATGACTCCTCCCAGAACTCCCGGAGAAAAACCGGGCCGCTGGCTCAACCGCAACGTGGCCGGGATGGGTGTGACCAGCCTGTTGTCCGACGTCAGCCACGAGATGGGGACGGCGATCCTGCCCAGTTTTCTCACGGCCCTGGGAGTTTCAGCGGCCGCCCTGGGCCTGATCGAAGGGGTCGCGGACGGCGTGGCCAGTTTCGTCAAGCTGGGTGCCGGATGGTTTTCAGACCGCGCCGGACGCCGGAAGCCTATCGCGGTGGGAGGATATTTTCTGACCGGCGGCTCCACGGCTATTTTCGCCCTGGCGTTTGGCTGGCCGCTGGTTCTGCTGGGGCGCGTGGTGGGTTGGTTCGGGCGGGGAATCCGCTCGCCGGCTCGCAACGCCATCCTGGCGGGTTCGGTGCCGGCGGAATCGCGCGGCAGGGCCTTTGGGTTTGAGCGGGCCGGAGATACCGTGGGAGCCATTATCGGCCCGCTGATCGCCGTCGGTTTGCTTGGATACCTTCATCCCCGCGCCACCGAACCTTCCTCTCCTTTTCGAATCATCTTCCTGCTGACGTTGATTCCGGGCCTTGCCGCCGGGATTACCTTTGCGCTTCTGGTGCGGGAGCCCGCAGGTTCCCGCACGGCCGCCAAGTTCCTCACCGCGATCAAGGAACTGCCGCGAAGCTTCCGGCATTTTTTGGTGGGGGTGGGAGTTTTTGGGATGGGCGACTTTGCGCATACGCTCATGATCCTGGCCGCCACTCAACTGCTGGCTCCGAGCCGCGGGATGGCTCACGCGGCGCAAGCCGCCGCCCTGCTTTATGTGGCGCACAACGCCGTCTATGCGGGGGCGTCATATCCCGTGGGCGCTCTTTCCGACCGGCTGGGCCGGCGAGGTTTGCTGGCGCTCGGGTATCTGACGGGAACTCTCACGGCGGCCGGCTTGGTGGCGGCATTTGTTTGGCACCTTGCGACGATTCCTTATCTGCTGCTCCTGTTTGCCTTGGGAGGGTTCTACCTGGCCTTTGAGGAGGCGCTGGAAGGCAGCATCACGGCGGATTTGGTGGGGGAGCATGTGCGCGGGACCGCCTTCGGAGTGATGGGCGCGGTCAACGGGGTTGGCGACCTGATGGCGAGTGTGCTGGTCGGCGGCTTGTGGACCCTCATTTCGCCTGCCGTCGCCTTCGGCTACTCTGCGGCGGCGATGCTGGTGGGCGGGGTCCTCGTCTATCGGCTGCGCTGAAGGACTTTGTGAGGTGTATCGAGCGATCGCCGAAAATCGATTGAGAGTCCGGGACCTCGGAGAAGCCAGAAGGGCAATTCACTCTCCGGAGCTGAAAATATAAATGCCTCCCATGTGGACCTTCAGCTTGATGTCCTGGGTGCCATTGGGGTTCCAGAAGAGGACCTTCTGCCGGAAGCCCGCGCTGTTCTCCCCGTGCAGATCGCTCTGGATATTTCCCAGCCAGGTCTTGGCGCTCACCGACCTCAACCGATGCACCGAGGGGATGTCAACCTCCACGTCGCCGTAATTGACCAGGAGAGTTTCCTGGCCGGTGACGCCCCGAACCCAAACATCGCCGTCCACACATTTGAGCAGCAAGTTGGCGTCATAAGGCATCTGGATGTGGAAGTTGACGGAGAGCTTGGATTCGCCGCGAAAAGGCCGCCACAGCCGGCGGGGCGGATAGAGGGTGTGCAAGTGGACTTCCTCGTCGCGGCCTTCCAGAACAATTTGGACCCGCTGGTACCGGGAGGCGGCTTCGCGGCGCGATCCCGCCACTACCACTTTTTCCGCTTCGATCTGGACGTGCGGATCGTCCCAGCCGGTGATTTGAATGTCGCCGGTGCGCACGTCCATGCTGAACGTCCCGTAAGAAAACAAGCGCACAGAGTAATGCGATACCTGGCTGAACTCGTCGGCACGCACAGGAGGCGCGAGGCAGAGGAACGCGACAAGGCCGGCCACCAGCAGTCCTTGAAGGTGCTTCCACACGCTTGCAGGTTGGGCCACCATCTCTTTTCTTGCCGCCCTGCACATTTTTCAGAGGGTCTTCGAACCCTGTGCCGGGCGCGTGAGGCCACGCCGGGCTCGCGGT